>MEQQ01000012.1 GCA_001770285.1 Betaproteobacteria bacterium RBG_16_66_20 | reverse complement strand
ACGGTTTACGAATGACCGCGCGACGCTGCGGCAGATCTACTGGGGCGCGCTGCTGCACGACATCGGCAAGATCGGCATTCCCGACGCGATCCTGCTCAAACCCGGACCGCTGGCACCTGCCGAAGCGGAGTTGATGCGCACGCACCCCGAGAAGGGGCAAGCGATCCTGGCGGGCATTTCGTTCCTTAGGGATGCCGCGCAGATCGTCCTCAGCCACGAAGAGCGCTTCGACGGCAGCGGTTATCCGCGCGGGCTCGTGGGCGCGGCGATTCCGTTTGGTGCGCGCCTTTTCGCGGTCATCGACACGCTCGACGCGATGACCTCCGACCGTCCCTATCGCCGGGGTCTGCCGTTCGATACGGCGAAGGCGGAGATCCTGGGGTTCGCCGGCACGCAGTTCGATCCGGCGGCGGTCGAGGCCTTCGTCGCCGAGGAGCACGTGCTGCGCGAGATGGTGGCGGTGAAGTGCGCCGCCGAGTGGACCGAGGCCTCTCTCGCGGACGGCCCGCGCTCCGAAATGACGCGAAACGCGAGGCCGCGATGAAACTCATCGCCATGACAAGCGCCCTTGTGCTGGCCGCATCTGCCGCATGGGCGGACGAGGCGGCAGTGCGCCGCATGGTCCAGCAGAAGCTGCGCGCTGGCGGCGGGCAGATCGAGAGCGTGCAGAAGGCGCCTTGGGGCGGGCTCTACGAGGTCGTCGTGCGCGCCGCCGACGGCCCGCTTATCTATTACGTCGACGGCGATGCGAAGGTGATCTTCGTTGGACAGGCGGTCGATGCGACGACCGGCCGCAATCTCACCGAGGAACGCCAGCGCAAGCTCACCGCGATCAAATGGGAATCGCTGCCCTGGCAGTGGGCGATCACAAGCAAGCGCGGCACGGGGCGGCGCAAGCTCGCGATCTTCTCCGACCCGAACTGTCCGTACTGTAAGCGCTTCGAGGAAGACCTGGCAAGGCTCGACGACGTCACGGTGCATATCTTCCCGTACGCGGTGATCAAGCCCGAATCGGTCCGCCAGGCAAAGGCCGTGTGGTGCTCCAAAGACCGTGTCAAGGCCTGGAACGACCTCATGTTCCGCCGGATCGAGCCGCAGGCCTCTGCCGACTGTGACAACCCGATCGAGAAGCTGATCGAGCTGGGCCGTCAGCTCGGCGCGACTTCGACGCCGACGTGGTTTCTCGAGAGCGGCGAGCGCTACAGCGGTGCCATGCCGCTCGAGCAGGTGCGCGCGCTGCTCGACGCCGCCGCGGCGAACAAGCGCTGACGACTTCACGCAAAGGAGCTTGAAATGCATCGCTGGAACAGGATCCGATATCTCGCGCTCTTTCTTGCCGCGGCCTCCGCGGCAACGGCCGCGCTGGCGCAGCCTGCGGTCACCCTTACCCACGTGCACGGGCTTTCCTACAGCGCCGATGGCAGGCAGTTGATGCTGCCGAGCCATCACGGCCTCGCGGTGTACGAGAACGGCAAATGGTCGAAGGCGCTAGGGCCGCAGCACGATTACATGGGTTTTTCCGCGACTGGGAAACGCCTCTACAGCAGCGGCCATCCGGCGCCGGGATCCGGGATGGTGAATCCCTTCGGCCTGATCCGCAGCAAGGACGGCGGCAGGAGCTGGGACAAGCTCGGGCTCGAAGGCGAAACCGATTTTCACCTGCTCGCCACGGGCTGGAACACGAACTCGATCTACGTCTGGAACCCGGCGCCCAGCACCCGCATGAAGCGATCCGGCCTTCACTACACTCTGAACGACGGCTTGGCGTGGAGGCACGCGGCAGCAGCAGGCCTGGACGGCGAGCCGCACGCCCTCGCGGCACATCCGGACGATGTCGCCACAGTCGCCGTGGCGACTTCGACAGGCGTGTATCTCTCGCGCGACTCGGGCGGGCGATTCGCGGCGATTGCGGCCGGATCCGAGGGTCTGGCGGCGTTTTTCGACCTCGACGGCAAGCATTTGTGGTACGGCGCGTTCAACGGCCGCGCGCGCCTTGCACGCATACCCATCCCGGGCGGCCTGCCTGTGCAGATGGAGTTGCCGGCGCTCGAGCGCGACGCGGTCGCCTACATCGCCCAGAACCCGCGGGCGCGCGGCGAATACGCGATCGCAACCTTCGGCCGCAGCGTGTATCTGTCCCGTGACGGCGCGCGCACCTGGAAACAGATCGCCGAGCGCGGCGAAGCCAAATGAAATCGAGCGCGGCGACATTGGATGCGGCGGCGGAATCGCGTCCTGAAGGTTTGTAATGACGAGAGCGGCGTTCGCGCTCCTCGGTGTCGTGATCCTCGGAATTTCGGCGGGCGGGGTGTATCGCGAGCTGACCTCACCAGGCAAGAGCGCCGGCGGCGCGTCGTCGCCGAACATTGCCGCAGCGAACGGGGCGCTTGAGAGCGGGCGAACTGGACCCGTGCGGACGCTGCCCGACCTTCGCTTCGTCGACGGTACCGGCGCGCCTCGCTCCCTCGCGGATTTTCGGGGCCGCGTGGTCCTGCTCAACCTCTGGGCCACGTGGTGCGTCCCCTGCCGCAAGGAGATGCCGGCGCTCGACCGGCTTCAGGCGGCGCTCGGGGGGCCGGACTTCGAGGTGGTCGCGCTATCAATCGATCAGGGAGGCGTCACTGCCGTGAAGCGCTTCTACGGGGAACTCGATCTCCATGCCCTTCGGATCTACGTGGATCAGAGCGGGGAAGCGCTCGGCAAGCTGGGAAGCGTGGGGATTCCCCTGACGGTGCTCGTCGATCGCGCAGGGCGCGAGCTGTGGCGCGTCGTCGGGCCGCGCGAATGGGACCAGCCGGTGGAGGTGAATCGGATACGCAGCCATCTTGCTCTGGCGCCGGCGTCCTGAGCGGCATCGGGTGATGAGTCCGCAATCCTCGAGCCATTGGTATGCCGATCGCGCTGCATGGCAGCTGATCGGCTTGCGCTATCTACCCTGGCTCGCGGGGCTCAGCCTGGCGTGGGAAATTGCGCAACTTCCGCTCTACACGCTCTGGCGGCCGCGTTTCTAGGGGACAATTGGCATGTGCCGTGATGTCTGGTCCGGTTGATATAGGTCAATTGGCGAACTCCGCTGCAACGCATCCTGTCGCACCTGTTCCCGACCTGATCGTCTGCCGGACCGCGACCAAACCGGAACCAAATTCAATCCCGCGCAGGGTATCGCGGCGGGCGCTCAACGTAGCTCGGAGACCAAAATGCGACTGTTAGGCAAGTTCCTTTCCTGTGCCGCGCTCGTTTTCGCCGCGGCACCGCTCGGCGCCCAGGTTCTCACGCTCGAAGCCGCGCGTGAGCGCGCGCTCGCGCGGCAGCCCTCGGTTGCGGCGCTCGAGTTGAACGCGCGCGCGATGGCCGAGGCGGCGCCTGCCGAAGGCGCGCTGCCCGACCCGCGCCTGAAGCTCGGCTTGCTCAACCTTCCGGCGCGCAATTTCCCGCGCGCGCCATGGGAGGACATGACGCAGGTGGTGATCAGCTACGAGCAGATGTTTCCCGGCGGCGACAAGCGCCGGCTACGCGAAGCGCGCGCGGTCGCCGAAGCCGATCAGCTAACGGCGGAAGCGGGCGGCCAGCGCCAGGTGATCCAGCGCGATGTCGCGTTCGCCTGGCTGGATGCGTGGCAGGCGCAGGCCGCGGAACGCACGCTGCGCGAGCTCGTGGCCGAGGCTGGCCGCGCGATCGAGTTCGCGCAGATCGGCGTCGCCAGCGGCCGCGGCTCGCAGGCGGAAGTATTCGCTTCGCGGCAGATGCAGAGCATGGCCTCCGACCGGCGCATGGAGCTCGCCGTGCAGGCCGAGAAGGCGCGCGCGATATTGCGCCGCTGGGTGCCGGATGCGGGCAGCTTCGAGCTTCCAGCCGAGCTTCCCGCGTGGCGCGAGCCGCCGCCGCTCGCCGCGCTCGCCGAGGCGCTCGAGCGCCACCCGCTGCATGCGACGCATCAGCGCGCGCTCGGCGTCGCGGATGCGGACGTGGCGCTCGCGCGCGAAGCGGCCTCGCCTGACAAGACGTTCGAAGTCGGATACGCCGCGCGCCAAGGCAACCGCTCCGACATGCTGATGATGCAGATGGCGTTCGAGCTGCCGCTGTTCCGGGAGAAGAAACAGGACCGGCTGCTGGAATCGAAGCTGAGGCTGGCCGAGCGCGCGCGCGAGCAGCGCGCCGACCATCTGCGGCAGCTGCGCGCCGAACTGGACGCCGCCTGGGCCGAGTGGCGCATCGCCGGCGAGCGGCTCGAGAACTTCGCGCGGGGGGTGCTGCCCGCTGCGCGCGGCCGCCTGGAAACATTGCTCGCCGCGCAGGCCTCGGGCCGCGCCGAGTTCGCGCAGGTACTGGAAGCGCGCCGGCAACTGATCGAGGCGCGGCTGCAGGATCTCGCCCTGAATTCCGGCCGCGCCAGGGCGCGCGCCGGGATCGAGTACTTCGAGCATTCCATGGGAGAGCGCAAATGAACCGCGCCGCGACGGTCGGGCTCGCGGCCGTGCTTGCTGCGGGGTTCGGAATCGGCGGCTATTACTACGGCAAGAACCAGCCGCACGCCCAGGTCCCGGATCCGAAGCGCGAGACCCCCGGCCGCAAGGTGCTCTACTGGCACGACCCGATGAATCCGCAGCAGAAGTTCGACAAGCCCGGCAGGTCGCCTTTCATGGCGATGGACCTGGTGCCGGTATACGCGGACGACAAGGGGGACGGAAGCGGCGTGGCGGTAAGCGCGCGCGTGCGTCAGAGCCTCGGCATCCGCACCGCCGCGGCCGAAGTTACCGAGCTGCGCCAGGACATGCAGGCCGTCGGCTACGTGCTGGCGGACGAGCGGCGCATGGCGCGCGCCGAGGTGCGTGCCTCGGGCTGGATCGAGAAGCTGCATGTGCGCGCGGTGAACGAGCCGGTTCGCGCCGGACAGACGCTCGCCGAAATCTACTCCCCGGAACTGCACGCCGCGCAGGAGGAATACCTGCTCGCGCGGCGCATGGCGAAGGAGAACGCGGCCGACGAGCCGCTGGCGCGCGCCGCAAGGCGGAGACTCCAAGCGCTTGGCGTATCCGATTCCGACATCGGGAAGACTGAGACCTCCGGCGAGGCGAGCCGGCGCATTTCACTGCTTGCGCCGATCTCCGGCGTGGTGAGCGAACTGACGGTGCGCGAAGGCGCTATGGTGCAGGCGGGAACGCCGGCCTTCACTCTCACCGACCTGTCCTCGGTCTGGATCTCCGTAGAGGTGCCCGAGGCGCAGGCCTCGGTGCTGCGCCAGGGACAGAAGGCCGATGCAAGCATACAGACGCTGCCCGGAAAGACCTTCGAGGGGCGCATCGATTACATCTACCCCGACCTCAACCCGCAGACGCGCACGGTCAAGGCGCGCATCGCGCTCGTCAATCCGGGCCTCGTGCTCAAGCCCGGCATGTTTGCCCAGGTGTCGCTAGGTGCCGTCGCGCGCAAGGCGCTGACGGTGCCGACGGAGGCGGTTATCCAGACCGGGACGCGCAGCGTCGTCATCGTCGCCGACGGCGAGCGCTTCCAGCCGGCGACCGTCAAGACCGGCGCCCGCACCGACGGCCACATCGAAATTCTCTCCGGGCTCAAGGCGGGCGAGCGCGTGGTCACATCGGGCCAATTCCTGATCGATTCGGAAGCCAGCCTGCGCGGCGCGCTCGCAAGGCTCGAGGGCGAAGCGGCAAAGGGGTCGGCTGAGGCAACCGCTCGCCACAAGGGCCGCGGCAAGATCACCGACCTGCATATCGTCAAGGGCCGGATCGAGCTTGAACACGAGCCGATCCCGTCGCTCAAGTGGCCGGCGATGACGATGGAATTCGTTGTCGCCGACAAGACGGTACTCAGGACGCTGAAAAGAGGCGATACGGTCGAATTCGAGTTGGGTGCCAAGCCCACGCCGGAAAACGACTATGTGATCGAGCGGATCGAACGCAAGGGGGCAAAGTGATCGCGGCGCTGATCCGCTGGTCGGTCGCCAACCGCTTTCTGGTCCTGATGGCGACGGTGCTGGTGGCCGCGTGGGGGATCTATGCGCTCAAGAAAACGCCGCTCGATGCGCTGCCCGACCTCTCCGACGTGCAGGTGATCATCCGCACGCCATTCCCCGGTCAGGCGCCGAGGATCGTCGAGGACCAGGTTACCTACCCGCTCACCACCACGATGATGTCGGTGCCCGGCGCGAAGGTGGTGCGCGGCTATTCGTTCTTCGGCGATTCCTTCGTTTACATCCTGTTCGACGACGGCACCGATCCATACTGGGCGAGATCGCGGGTTCTCGAGTACCTCAGCCAGGTGCAGTCGCGGCTGCCGGCGCAGGCCAAGCCCGCGCTCGGGCCGGACGCGACCGGGGTCGGATGGATCTACCAGTACGCGCTCGTGGACCGAAGCGGGCGGCACGACTTGGGCGAGCTGCGGGCGCTGCAGGACTGGTTCCTCAAGTACGAGCTGAAGACGGTCGCCAACGTCGCCGAGGTGGCCTCGGTCGGCGGCATGGTGCGCCAGTACCAGATCGTGCTCGATCCGGAGAAGCTGCGCGTCTACGGCATCCCGCACGGCAAGGTGGTCGCTGCGGTGCAGGCTGCCAATCGCGAGACCGGCGGATCGGTAGTGGAGCTGGGCGAGGCCGAGTACATGGTGCGCGCCAGCGGCTACCTGAAGACGCTCGACGACTTCCGCTCCATACCGCTGGCCATTGCCAAGGGCGGCGTGCCGGTGATGCTGAAAGACGTCGCGCGCGTGCAGATGGGTCCGGAGATGCGCCGCGGCATCGCCGAGCTCGACGGCGAGGGCGAAGTCGCGGGTGGCATCATCGTCATGCGCTCCGGCAAGAACGCGCTCGATACGATCGCCGCAGTGAAGGCGAAACTTGCGAGCCTGCAGGCGAGCCTGCCGCACGGCGTGGAGGTCGTCGAGACCTACGATCGGTCCGGCCTCATCGAACGCTCGGTCGCCCATCTGCGCGACAAGCTCGCGGAGGAGTTCGCGGTCGTCGCGCTGGTTTGCGTGCTGTTCCTGCTGCACCTGAGGAGCGCGTTCGTCGCCATCGTCACGCTGCCGCTCGGCGTGCTCGCGGCGTTCATCGTCATGTACTACCAGGGTGTCAACGCCAACATCATGTCGCTCGGCGGCATCGCAATCGCGATCGGCGCGATGGTCGACGCGGCGATCGTGATGATCGAAAACGCGCATAAGAAACTGGAGGGACGCCAAGTCGAAGGGGAAGAGCGCTGGAAGCTGATCGCCGAGGCGGCGGCCGAGGTCGGGCCGGCGCTGTTCTTCTCTCTGCTCGTCATTACGCTCTCGTTCGTTCCGGTGTTCGCACTGGAAGCGCAGGAAGGCAGGCTGTTCTCGCCGCTCGCCTACACCAAGACTTACGCGATGGCCGCTTCGGCGATCCTCGCGGTGACGCTGATCCCGGTGCTGATGGGCTACCTGATCCGCGGCCGTATCCCGGAAGAGAAGAAAAACCCGCTCAACCGCTGGCTCATCGCCGCGTATCGGCCCTTGCTCGCGCGGGTTCTCAGATTCCCCAAGCTCACGCTGTTGATTGCAGTTATTTTGCTTGCGGTGACCGCGATTCCGGTGTCGCGCCTCGGCGGCGAGTTCCTGCCGCCGTTCTACGAGGGCGACCTGCTGTACATGCCGACCGCGCTGCCCGGGATATCGCCCGCCAAGGCGGCCGAGATCCTGCAGCAGACCGACAAGCTGATCGCCACCGTGCCCGAAGTGAAGCGCGTGTTCGGCAAGATCGGGCGCGCCGAGAGCGCGACCGACCCGGCGCCGCTCGAGATGGTGGAAACAACCGTCCAGCTCAAGCCGCGTGACGAGTGGCGCCCGGGGATGACGCCCGAGAAGCTGGTCGAGGAGCTCGACGGCCTGGTGAAGCTCCCCGGTCTCTCCAATATCTGGATTCCGCCGATTCGCAACCGCATCGACATGCTCGCCACCGGGATCAAGAGCCCGCTCGGGATCAAGGTCGCCGGTAACGACCTCGCAGAGATAGAGCGCGCAGCCGAGGCGATCGAACGCGTGGTGAAGGACATCCCGGGAGTCACCTCGGCGTTCGCCGAGCGCGTCACCGGCGGGCGCTACATCGAGGTGAACGTGGACCGCGACGCCGCGGCGAGGTTCGGCCTGTCGGTGATGGACGTGCAGTCCGTCGTCTCGGCGGCGATCGGCGGCGAGAACGTCGGCGAAACGATCGAGGGTCGCAGGCGCTTTCCAATCAATGTGCGCTATCCCCGCGAGCTGCGCGACTCCCTGGAGAAATTGCGCGATCTGTCGATGGTCACCGAGGGCGGGGCGCAGATACCGCTCGGCGCGGTGGCGCGCATCGTGATCGCCGACGGCCCCGCCTCGCTGAAAAGCGAGAACGCGCGCCTCTCCGGGTGGATCTACGTGGATATCCGCGGCCGCGACCTCTCCTCCGTGGTCGCGGATGCGAAGCGGGCGGTCGAGTCGAACGTCAAGCTCGCACCCGGCATCTCGGTGCAGTGGTCGGGGCAGTTCGAATACCTGGAGCGGGCCGCCAAGCGGCTCGTAGTGGTGGTGCCGTTTACCGGCGCAATCATCTTCTTTCTCCTGTTCCTCACTTTCCGACGCATTGACGAGGCGGCGCTGCTCATGATCGTCCCGCCTTTCGCCATGATCGGCGGTTTCTGGTACGTCTGGCTGCTCGGCCACAATCTGTCGGTTGCGAGCGCGGTGGGCTTTATTGCGCTCGCCGGTGTCGCGGCCGAGTTCGGGGTGGTGATGCTGCTCTATCTCAAGAATGCGCTCGAGGAGCGAGGAGCCGATTTCACCGCGGCGCAGCTCATCGAAGCGATCGACGAAGGCGCGGTCCAGCGCGTGCGCCCCAAGGCGATGACCGTCGCGGTGATCCTGGCGGGTCTTGCGCCGCTGATGTGGTCCGAGGGCGCGGGCAGTGAAGTCATGCAGCGCATCGCCGCGCCGATGATCGGCGGCATGATCACCGCGCCGCTGCTCTCGATGTTCGTGATTCCGGCAGCGTACTTGCTGATGCGGCGGAGAAAAGCCTAGGTCACCCGCAGCAGCCGCGGTTTTGCTGCACCGGCGGGCAGGGCACGGATCCGTAACTGCAGAAAACGCAGCAGTCGCCCGGCTTGGGTTTCACTCGCGTGGCGCAGCCGGGGCAGGTCCAGAAGAATATGCATGCGTCCGCCGGCATCGTTTCCTCGCTCGTCCGGGCGCAGGCGGGGCAGGTAATCGTACTCACAAGAACGAGATCGCTCATAGTCTTCCGGGCAATGAAATGGATCCGCAGCTGAGCGCACTCTAAGGCGGGCGCCCGTCCGGCGCAATGCGAAACCGGGCTGCCCCGGCATTGCGTTTCCCTGCCCACGCCACTACGCTGCATGCCTTGTCACCGGGGGAGGAGTTGCAATGAGAATCCTTGCGTTGTTCGCTGCCGTGGTTGTGTCAGTTACGGCGCAGGGGCAGGACTATCCGTCAAAGCCGATCCGCTTCATCGTTCCGTACCCGCCGGGTGCATTGACCGACGTGCTGGCGCGCTCGCTCGGCGAGCGCCTCGGCGCCGCGCTCAAGCAGACAGTGCTGGTGGAGAACCGCGCCGGCGCGGGGACGCTGGTGGGCGCGGAGCTGGTCGCGAAGGCTCCCGCCGACGGCTACACGCTGCTGATGGCCACCTCTACCACGCTCGGCATCAGCCCGGCAATGTATTCCAAGCCGCAGATCGACCCGGTGAAGGACTTCGCGCCGGTGTCGCTGGTCGGCTCGGTGAATTTCTTCCTGGTTACGACGCCCTCGTTTCCCGCGAAGGGCGTGAAGGACCTCATCGAGCTCGTGCGCCAGAACCCCGGCAAGTTCAATTACGCTTCCTCGGGCAGCGGCAGCCCGCACCACCTGTTCATGGAGGTGTTCAAGAAAGACCTGGGCCTCGATCTGCAGCATGTGCCATACAAGGGCTCGGCGCTCGCGGTACTGGACGTTATCGGCGGCAAGCCGGAAATGATGTTTCTCGACTTTTCGGTCGCGGTGCCGAATATCCGGGCCGGCAAGATCACCGCCCTGGGCACCTCGGCGGCGAAGCAGTCGGTGCTGATGCCCGGCGTGGCGCCGATCGCGCAGACGGTACCGGGCTTCAACTGGCAGGCGTGGCAGGGCGTGGTCGCCACCGGCGGCACGCCGCGGCCGGTGATTGCGCGGCTCAACGCCGAGATGCAGCGCTTTCAGAACACGGACGAATTTCGCGCCCTGCTGGTGAAATTCGGCATGGAGCCCTGGGCGCCCAATACGCCCGAGCAGTTCGCGGAGATCGTCAAGAACGACGTCGGTCGGTGGGCGGCGGTGGTCAAAGCGTCAGGCGCGAAGGTCGACTGAAGCGGTCAGTGCTTGTGCCCCTTGTGGTCCGGCTTCGCGCCGGGCTGGAAGCGGACCTAGACACCGGCCGGCGCGTACACTGCCACGGAGGGTTTTGCATCGGCGCCGGGAGAGGATTCGAAGTGCAACAGCCGCAGCCCGTTGAAAACCACGATCAGGCTCGCCCCCATGTCGGCGAACACGGCCATCCAAAGGGTCGCCACGCCCAGAAACGCGAGCACGAAGAAAATCGCCTTGATGCCGAGCGCGAGAACGATGTTCTGAACCAGGATCTCGTGCGTGCGGCGGCTGAGGCGGATGAACTGCGGGATTTTGCGCAAGTCGTCATCCATCAGGGCGACATCAGAGGTCTCGATCGCGGTGTCGGTGCCCGCGGCGCCCATGGCGAATCCGATGGTTGATCTCGCCAGCGCGGGCGCGTCGTTGACGCCGTCGCCTGCCATGCCCACGGCGCCGTGCGCGGCGAGCGCGTCCTCAATCGCGTTCAGCTTGTCTTCCGGCAGCAGATCGCCGCGGGCGTCGTCAATGCCAACGGCGTTCGCAATCGCACGGGCCGTGTTCGCATTGTCGCCGGTAAGCATCAGGGTGCGCACACCCAGGGCGTGAAGACTGGCGATGGCCTGCCGGGTTGTCTCCCGCACCGTATCGGCGACGCCTATCATGAGCAGCGGCGCGGACTGATCGCATATCACTACTGTCGTTTTGCCCTCGGCTTCGAGCTTGCCCAGCGCTTCCTCAGTTTCCGGCGTGCAGATTCCCAGCTCCTCGACCAATCGATGATTTCCAAGGAACAGCGAGCGTCCGCCGAGGCGGCCTTTTACGCCGCGGCCGTTGATCGCGGCAAAGCCGTCGATTTCATCCAACTTTGCGCTCCCGGACTGCGCATTCCAGTACGCGCTGACCGCGGACGACGCGGGATGGTCCGAGCGTGCGGCGAGCGCAGCCGCGAGGCGAAGGCCCTCGGCCGACTCCACCTTGAGCGGAACGATATCCGTAACCACGGGCTTTCCTTGCGTGATGGTTCCGGTCTTGTCCAGCGCCAGTGCCTTGAGCGTGTAGCCCGCCTCCAGGTACGCGCCGCCTTTGATGAGAATGCCCCGCCGGGCAGCGGCTGCAAGGCCGCTGACAATGGTGACCGGAGTTGAGATCACCAGAGCGCACGGGCAGGCGATCACGAGCAGCACCAGCGCCCTGTAGATCCAGTCCATCCACGGCAGGCCGAAGGCGAGCGGCGGAACCAACCCGACCAGCAGCGCCACCGCGAACACCGCAGGCGTGTAGATCCTCGCGAAGCGGTCGACGAAGCGTTGCGTCGGTGCGCGGCTGCCTTGAGCTTCCTCCACTGCCTTGATGATTCTGGCCAGCGTCGACTGATTGGCCGCAGCCGTAACCCGGTACTCAAACGAACCCGTCTCGTTGATCGTGCCCGCGAATAAGGGGTCGCCAGCGCTCTTGGCGACCGGCATGCTCTCGCCGGTGATGGGTGCCTGGTTCACCGTCGATTGGCCGCTCACGACTTCGCCATCGAGCGGAATGCGCTCCCCCGGTCCTACGCGCACCAGGGCACCGGCAGAAACGCCCTTCGCTTCGACTTTGGCCCACGCACCGTCCGGCCGCCGCACGGTCGCGGTCTCGGGCGCCATCGCCATCAGACTGTGAATGGCGTTCCGTGCACGGTCGAGCGACAACACCTCGATCAGTTCGGCCAGGGCGAAGAGGAACATCACCATCGCGGCTTCGGGCCACTGGCCAATGATCATCGCGCCTGTCACCGCGATCGACATGAGGGCATTTATGTTCAGATTGCGGTTCTTGAGCGCGATCCAGCCTTTCTTGTAGGTCTCGAATCCGCCCGTGGCGACGGCCAAGAGCGCAAGCGCGATCACGCCCGGCGACGCCTCATTTCCCGACACCCAGGCAAGCGCCTCGGCCAGCGCCGCGCTCGCGCCGGCTAGGCCCATCAACCACCATTGCTTGCGCGATACAGAGGATCGCGCGATTTCCGCTTCGTCCGCGGCTACCGGGGGATCGACAACCGCATCCATGCCGATCGACCGCAGCCCCGCCAGAACCGGAGCAAGATCCTCGAGATTGTGCGCGACCGTGAGCTTGCGCTGGATCAGGTTGAATTCCAGGGATGCGACGCCCGGCAGGCCCGATAGATTGTCGCGAATTAACGCTTCCTCGGTCGGGCAGTCCATCTTTTCGATGCGCAGCACATCGCGCCGGGAGGCTGGCGCGCCTTGCGGGATCGAATGCCGCGCCGCCGCGCGAGCGTTACTCTCGCAGGCGCAATCCGCCGTGGCTTTGTCATCCATGCTTTGCGCATTGCAAACCCTGTAGTTACTATCGGGTCAAGTCCTTTCACGAAAGCCCCTCATGCGCATAGGAGAACTGGCTACAAAGGCGGGCGTGGATGTCCAGACGGTGCGCTACTACGAGCGTGAGGGCCTGATCGACCCGCCGTCGCGTACCGCGTCCGGCTACCGGAACTACGGCCCGGCGCACCTGGAACGCATGCAATTCATCAGACACTGCAGGTCGCTCGACATGCCGCTCGCAGACGTAAAGCGGCTGATCGCGCTGTCAAGCGACAAGGGCGTGTCCTGCGACGAAGTAAATGGAATGGTGCGAACGCATTTGGAGCGTGTATGCGCCAAGCGCGCGGCGCTCGAACTGCTCGAGAAGCAGCTCGCTGGACTCAATGCCCAGTGCGAGTCCGGCCACCGGGTTGCGGACTGCGGAATTCTGCAAGAGTTGATCCATGCGGCGCGCGGCGAGGCCTGCGCCTGCCACCCAACTCAGACAGTTGGCATGCGCAGTGAAACGATTACCCGCCGTCATTGATTCATCGCCACCGTTTCTCTAGGCTTCGGGCCACAACCGGAGAAAACTGATGTCACTCGTCATCGACATTCACACCCACATGCTCAATAACGAGTGGCTGAAGCTGCTCGAAAAACACGGCCGGCCGCGCTATACGCTCAAGGCGGTTACCGGCGGGCTGCGCGCCATCCACCTTGACGGTGCGCCGTTCATGACGCCGGTGCCCGAGATGTTCGACTGGGACCTGCGCATCAGGAACATGGACCGCGTCGGCATCGACGTGTCGGTGGTTTCGCTCACCTGTCCGAATGTCTATTGGGGGAGCGAGGCGGTGAGCCTCAAGGCGGCGCAGGTGATGAACGACGAGATGGCGAAAGCGCGGAGATCCTTTCCCGATCGCATCCAGTGGTTCTGCTCGCTGCCCTGGCAGTATGAGAAGGCGGCGCTGGCGGAACTGAAGCGCTCGCTCAAGGCAGGCGCCTGCGGCGTGATGGTGCTCGCCAACATCGGTGGCAGGGCGCTCACCGATCCGGCGTTCGCGAAGATCTGGCAGGCGATCGATGCCGCAAGGCTGCCGGTGCTGATCCACCCGACCGCGCCGCCCGGCGTGAAGGAAATGGAGATGGCGCATTTCCAGCTCGTTGCCTCGGTCGGCTTCACCACCGACACCACGCTTGCGGTGGCGCGCATGATCTACGACGGCTTTTTCGACCGCTTCCAGAAACTGAAAATCATCGCCAGCCACGGCGGCGGCACCTTGCCCTACCTCATCGGGCGCCTGGACCAGTGCTACGAGCAGATTCCCGCCTGTCGCACCAGGACCCGGGAGAAGCCCAGCCTGCACGCGCGGCGCATCTACGCCGATGCGGTGGTATTCACCGACGACGCGCTCGCGATGGCGGTGCGGGTGTTCGGCTCTGGCAACGTGCTCTACGGCTCGGATTACCCGCATACCATCGGCGACCCGATCGGCTGCCTGGCCCGCGTCGACCGGCTACCCGACGGCGCGCGCGAGCGCGTGCGCGGACGGAATTCGGAGCGTATATTCGATTTCAGATGACGATCTATCACCAGGGCACGGCCAGGGCAGTACGCAAACTGCCGATGAGCAAGGCGGAGCGCGAAGCGCGTATTCAGCTCGCCGCCTGCTACCGCATCTTCAATCATCTGGGCTGGGTCGAGATGATCTTCAACCACATCACGCTGCGCGTGCCGGGGCCGGAGAAGCTCTTTCTCATCAATCCGTTCGGCCTGCATTACAGCGAAATCACCGCTTCCAGCCTGATCCTCATCGATCTTGAAGGCAATCCGCAGCGCGAGACCAGATGGCCGGTGAACAGGGCCGGCTTCGTCATTCACAGCACGCTGCACGGCGCCATCGCGGAAGTAAATTGCGTGATGCATACCCACACCACGACCGGCATGGCGGTCGCCTGCCTGAAGGAAGGTCTGTCGCCGACCAACTTCTACGCCGCCCAACTGCAGGGCGGCGTCGCCTACCATGACTTCGAGGGCATTACGGTCGAGGACGACGAGAGAAGACGGCTGGTTGCAAGCGTCGGCAGCAAGCGCGCGTTGATCCTCAGAAACCACGGCCTGCTCGCCTGGGGCGCGTCGCTGCCGGAAGCCTTCTTGACGCTCTGGACGCTGCAGCGCGCCTGCGATGTGCAGATCGCTTCCAGCAGCGCGGGCGACCTCAACCCGATCAGGCCCGAAGTGTTTGCCCAAACAGTGCGCGAATCCGGCCCCGGCGAGAAGCGCACCTGCGAGGACGTATTCGCAGCGATGCAGCGCATCGTGGACGCGAAGGACCCTTCCTACCGGGTTTGAAGGCCCCGCGCGCTGCGCGCTACGCTGCGGCGAGGCGGCGCAGCTCGGGCACGCAGGAGCCGCAGTTGGTGCCGCACTTCAGATTCTTCTGCAGCCCCGCGAAGGTCGCACCGGCGGCGACGGCGGCGCGGATCTGCGACTCGCCGACCTTGAAGCAGGCGCAGACGGCGCGCTCGAAAGCCGCGGGGCCGGTGAGCGCAGGCTGGCCAAACAGCTTTTCGAGTTCGGCGAGGACTTTGGCGTCCGGGTCGCCGGCGGTGGCGAGCTCGAGGCGCAGGAGGATCTCCGGTCCCTCGGCGAGGGTAAGCGCCGCGTAGTCGAAGCGCGCTAGCCAGGCCGCGGCGGCGCGTTGCAGCTCGGGGGTCGCGGCGGCCGCAAAGGCGCCGCGCCAGCGGGCGGCGAAGGGCTCGATGCGCACCGCGGCGTGCTTGAGCTCGGGCTGCTTGGAATAGGGGTCGACCGCGGGGACGGTGAGCGCATTGGTGCCGACGCCGGCCGTGAAGCGACCGCCCCAGTGCATGGCGACGAAGGCGTCGCCGGGGCGCATGTCGTCCGATGCGCGGATCTTCATGACGGCGCTGCCGCGGCGGCTGGTTACGCACACTAGATCATGATTTGAATAATTGTTCTTTTGAAGATCAATTTCACTGACGACAATTTCCGGTTCCGGACTGTGGCTGAAAAGGCGCGCGACGAGCCCGGTGCGCGTCATGCTGTGCCATTGGTCGCGCAAGCGCCCCGTGGTGAGCCGGACCGGGAATTGCCCGTCCGGCTCCTCGGCCGGGGGCAGGTATTCGGTGGCGACGAAGCGCGCGCGCCCCGAGGGCGTCGGGAAGACGCCGTCGGGGTAGAGGCGCGTGCGGCCGCTCCTGGCGCCTTCCGGGTAGGGCCACTGCTGCGGCCCGTCGCGCTCGAGCACGGCATAGGAGAGACCGGTGATGTCCAGATCGCGGCCGCGCGTGCTCTCCCTGTGCTCGTTGAAGACCTGTTCCGGGTTCTGGTAGGGGAACAGCCTTTTTCCCTCCACTGAGAGTCTTCGGGCAAATTCCACCGCAATGTGCCAATCCGCGCGGGCTTCACCGGGAGGCGGCACGGCCGCGCGCACACGCGAGATGCGCCGCTCGGAGTTGGTCATCGTGCCTTCCTTTTCCGCCCAGCTTGCCGCGGGCAGCAGGACGTCGGCGTAGTCGCAGGTCTCGGCGTCGCGGAAGGCCTCCTGGACGACGACGAATTCGGCGCGCGCGAGCGCCTTGCGCACCGCGTTCGCGTCGGGCATCGACTGCGCCGGGTTCGTGCAGGCGATCCACACCGCCTTGATCTCGCCGCGGCCGATGGCCTCGAACATCTCCACCGCCGTCTTGCCGGGCTTCGCGGGGACGGCGTCGACGCCCCAGAGCGCCGCGACTTCCTTCCGGTCCTCCTCATTGCCCAGGTCCCGATGGCCCGACAGCAGGTTCGCCATGCCGCCTACCTCGCGCCCCCCCATGGCGTTGGACTGCCCCGTCAGGCTGAAAGGCCCGGCGCCGCGTTTTCCGATCTGCCCGGTGGCCAGGTGCAGGTTGATGAGCGCGCAGTTCTTCCAGGTGCCGCTCGCCGACTGGTTCAGGCCCTGGCAATAGAGCGAGAGCGCGGCCTTCGAGCGGCCGAACAGGTGCGCCGCCTCAACGATCTTCGCGACGGGCAGGTCGCAGACCTCGGCTGCCCGCTCTGGGGTCCAGCGGTCCAGCAGTGATTGGAGTTTTTCGAAATTCTCCGTGTGGGAATCCACGAATGAAGAGACAAGAAATCCATCCCGCTGCAGCACATGCAACATCGCATTGAAAAGCGCGACATCGGTGCCCGGCTTGAGCGCCAGATGCAGGTCGGCGGCGCGCGCGGTGACGGTGGCGCGCGGGTCGATGACGACGAGCTTGAGACCGGGGTTACTTGCCCGCGCCTCCTCGATGCGCCGGTAGACGATGGGGTGGGCGAAGGCGGTATTCGAGCCGGCGATCAGGATCAGGTCGGCGTCGTCGATGTCCTCGTAGGCGCAGGGTGGCGCATCCGCCCCAAGCGACTGCTTGTAGCCCGCTACTGCCGAGGACATGCACAGTCGCGAGTTGGTGTCGACGTTGTTCGTGCCGACCAGGCCCTTGGCAAGTTTGTTGAAGACGTAGTAGTCCTCGGTGAGCAGCTGTCCGGAGATGTAGAACGCCACGGCGTCCGGGCCGTGCGCGGCGATGATCTGCCTGAACTTTTCCGCGACATGGTCCAGCGCCTGGCCCCAGGTTTTTCGCTTGTCGTCGACCTCGGGATAAAGCAGGCGCGCGCCGGCGTCGGTGGACAGGTGCAGCGCCGCGCCCTTGGTGCACAGGCGCCCGTGATTTGCCGGGTGCGCGGCGTCGCCTTTCACGGAAAAGATTCCGTTCTTGTGCGTTGAAACCACGACGCCGCAGCCGACGCCGCAGTAGCAGCAGGTGGTGGCCACCTGCTTGCGCGGCTCGACGACGACCCAACCCTCCTCGACCCTCGCGGCATAGACGGGAATCCGCGCGGAGGCGTCCTCTACGCAGCGGCCCGTGCGCAGGTCAAAGTGTTGTTTGTAGACGGGCGAGGCGACGACCAGCTCGCCCTTGAGGTCGCCGACGATGCCGCGCGACAGGACGTTGGCGCGCGAGAACGGGTCGCGGTTGCCCACGGCATGGACACCGTCGCCGTCCAACCCGCCGTTACTTACCCTGAACACCGCCACCTGCTCGCCGTCCACGAGCGCCGCCACGCCGGTGTTGGGGACGATGTCCTCCAGCCGGCAGACGCGGATCGCCATCGCCTCATGCAACTTCAAGGTCAATCTCCCGCTCTTCGGGCCGTGCCGGCCGGATCTGCTCGCGCTCGGCGACGAACACGACGTTGCTGTCCGGCTCGTCGCTGTTCACGAAATGGCGGAAGCGCTTCAGGATCTCGGGGGTCTCGATTGCCTTCTTCCATTCGCAGGCGTAGCTGTCGACGAAACTCTGCATGTCGGCCTCGAGCTCGGCGCCGATCCCCAGCGAGTCCTCGCACACCGCGCGGCGCAGGTAGTCGATGCCGCCCTCCAGGTTTTCGAGCCAGACGCTGGTGCGCTGCAGCCGGTCGCCGGTGCGGATGTAAAGCATCAGGAACCGGTCGATAAATTGAATCAATTCCCTATCATTCAAATCTTTTGCAAGAAGATCGGCGTGTCTTGGCTTCATGCCGCCGTTGCCGCAGACGTACAGGTTCCAGCCCTTTTCTGTGGCGATCACGCCCACGTCCTTGCCCTGCGCCTCGGCGCACTCTCGCGTGCAACCGGACACCGCCATCTTGAGCTTGTGCGGTGAGCGCAGGCCGCGGTAGCGCTGCTCGATGCGGATCGCCATCGCCACCGAGTCCTGCACGCCGTAGCGGCACCAGGTGCTGCCGACGCAGGATTTCACGGTGCGCAGCGCCTTGCCGTAGGCGTGGCCGGACTCGAAGCCGGCGTCGATCAGGTCCTTCCAGATGAGCGGCAGCTGCTCGACGCGCGCGCCGAACAGGTCGATGCGCTGCGCGCCGGTGATCTTGGTGTAGAGGCCGAACTTCTTCGCCACCTCGCCGAGCGCGATCAGCTTGGCCGGCGTGATCTCGCCCCCCGGCACGCGCGGCACCACCGAGTAGCTGCCGTCCTTCTGCAGGTTGGCGAGGAAACGGTCGTTCGTATCCTGCAGCGGCGCGTGCGCGGGCTTCAGGACCATCTCGTTCCAGCACGAGGCGAAGATCGAGGCCGCCGCCGGCTTGCAGATGTCGCAGCCTCTCCCCCTTCCGTGTCGCGTGATTAGTTCATCGAAACCCTTTATTGAATTTATTCTTACCAAATGAAAAAGCTCCTGCCGCGAATAAGCGAAGTGCTCGCAGAGATGGTTGTTGACCTTGAAGCCCTGCTTCTTCATCTCGGCGTCGAGGATCTGCTTGGCGAGCGGGCCGCAGCCGCCGCAACTGGTTGCCGCTTTTGTTTTTGCTTTTAATGATCCTAAAGAACTACAACCGCCAGTAATTGCGGCGCAAAGCTCTCCCTTCGTCACGCCGTTGCACGAGCACACCAGCGCCGAATCGGGCAGCAGTTCGATGCCCAGCCCCTTCTTTCCTTGCCGCGCGGGCAGGATCAGCTCCTCGGGATGCTCGGGCAGCGGCAGCGGGTTGAGCGCCATCTGCAGGAGCGTGCCGTAGTCGGCCGCATCGCCGACCAGGATCGCGCCCAGCAGCTGCTTGCGGTCTTCCGCGACCACCAGTTTCTTGTAGACGCCGGCTGCCTCGTCGGTGAACACGTAATTGAGCGCGCCGGGCGCGCTGCCGTGGGCATCGCCGATCGAGCACACGTCCACGCCCATGAGTTTCAGCTTGGTGCTCATGTCGGCGCCGAGGAACTGCAGTTGCGTCTCGCCGAGCAGGTGGCGCGCCGCGACCTCGGCCATCTGGTAGCCGGGCGCCACCAGCCCGAAGGTGCGCCCTTCCCACAGAGCGCACTCGCCGATGGCGTAGATGTCGGGGTTGGCGGTCTGGCAGTGCGAGTTGATGCGGATACCGCCGCGCTCGCCGACCGCGATGCCTGCCGCACGCGCGAGCTCGTCGCGCGGCCGGATTCCCGCCGAGAACACCACCAGGTCGGTTTCGAGGCTGGTGCCGTCGGTGAACACCAGCTTGTTGCGGGCCGTCTCTCCCTGGACGATCTCCTTGGTGTTCTTCGACACATGGACCGTGGCCCCGAGCGCCTCGATCTTCCGGCGCAGCAGCCGGCCCGCGGAGTCGTCCAGTTGCACCGACATCAGCCGCGGCGCGAACTCGACGATGTGGGTCTCGAGCCCGAGGTCCTTCAGCGCTTTCGCCGCCTCCAGCCCGAGCAGGCCGCCGCCGATGACCGTGCCCGTCTTCGCCCGGGACGCCTTCGAGGCGATGACCTCCAGGTCCTCGATGGTGCGGTAGACGAAGCAGTCGCGCCGGTCGCGTCCCGCCACCGGCGGCACGAAGGGGCTGGAACCGGTGGCGAACACCAGCTTGTCGTAGGGCACCTCCTTGTAGCGCGCCGAGCGCACCACCTTGCGCACCGGGTCGACGGCCAGCACGCTGTCGTTGAGGCGCAGCGTCACGCCATGCTCCTGGAAGAACCTGTCCGGCACGATATTCAAGTCTTCCGCGCGCTTGCCCGAGAAGAAGCTCGTCAGCTGCACCCGGTCGTAGGCCGGGCGCGGCTCCTCGCAGAACACGGTGATCTCGCATTCCCCGCCTTTTCTCTTGCCGTGCGCGACCAGCTGCTCCAGGAAGCGCTGGCCGACCATGCCGTTGCCGATGACGGCGATGCGCATCAGGCCGCCTGCTTGAGCTGCTTTCGGTAGAGGAAATCCATCACCGTCGTGCGCAATTCCATGTAGCGCCGGCTGCCGGCGAGCGCGAGGCGCTCGCGCGGCCGCGGCAGGTCCACTTCGACCATGCCGCCGATGCGGGCGGCCGGGCCGTTGGTCATCATTACGATCCGGTCCGAGAGCAGCACCGCTTCGTCCACGTCGTGCGTCACCATCAGCACCGTGGCCTTGGTGTTCCCGACTATGCGCATCAGTTCGTCCTGCAGGTTGGCGCGGGTAAGCGCATCGAGCGCACCGAACGGCTCGTCTAGCAGCAGTACCTTGGGCTCGATCGCAAGCGCCCGCGCGATGCCGACGCGCTGCTTCATGCCGCCGGAGAGCTCATGCGGGTATTTCGCCTCCGCGTGCGTCAGGCCGACCATCGCCAGCGCCGTGTGGGTTCGCTCTTTCAGGAGATTTTTTTTCTCGGGAAAAACCCTTTCCACGGCGAGATAGACATTGTCGAAACAGGTCAGCCAGGGCAGCAGCGAGTGGTTCTGGAATACCACGCCGCGATCCGGGCCGGGCCCCGCGATCTCGCGCTCTGCGAGCAGGATGCCGCCCTCGGTCGGGCGCAACAGCCCCGCCACAAGGTTGAGCAGGGTCGATTTGCCGCAGCCGGAATGGCCGATCAAGGAAACGAATTCGCCCTTTTTCACCGTGAGGTCGATCCGTTCGAGGGCGACGAAGTCGCCCTTCCTCGTCTCGAAGGTCATGCCGATGCCCTCGATGCACAGATATCTGTCGGAATCCATTGCGGTTCCTCTACGAGTAGCTGAAACGGCGTGCAAGCAGCACCAGCGCCTGCTCCAGCAGCAGGCCGACGATGCCGATGGTGAAAATGGCGATGATGATGTGCTCCACCTTCAGGTTGTTCCATTCGTCCCAGACCCAGAAACCGATGCCGACGCCACCGGTCAGCATCTCGGCGGCGACGATCACCAGCCAGGCGACGCCGATCGAAAGGCGCACGCCGGTGATCATGTAGGGCAGCACCGCGGGAAACAGGATGGTGGTGAATACCTTCCACTCCGAGAGGTTGAGCACCCGCGCGACGTTCAGGTAGTCCTGCGGGATCTGGCGTACGCCTACCGCGGTGTTGACGATCATCGGCCACAGGCTGCAGACGAAGATGACGTAGATCGCCGCCGGGTTGGCGGCCTTGAACAAGAGCAGCCCGATCGGCAGCCAGGCGAGCGGCGACACCGGCTTCAACATGGCGATGATCGGCGCCGACATGTCGGAGAGGAATTTGAAGCGCCCGATCATGAAGCCGAGAGGAATGCCCACCGCGGCAGCGAGGCCGAAGCCGATGCCGACGCGCTTGAGCGACGACAGGACGTTCCAGCCGATGCCCTGATCGTTCGGGCCTTTCGAGTAGAACGGGTCCGAGAAGATCGTCACGGCCGCATTCCAGACCGCGCCGGGTGCGGGAATGCGCCCGCCCTGGCGCGCGACGATCTCCCACAGGGCGACGAACAGCGCGATGCCGGCGAGCATCGCCATTGCGCGCACGATCCACTCCGGCGCGCGCGCCCTGCGGTAGCCGGTCGAGGCGGGCGCTGCCGGCTTCGCGCGCCTTGTGATGGCCGCGTCGGCGCGCGCGGCGAGCGCCGCGGCGGCCGGATGCGGTCCGGTGGCCCGGATCGGAATCGGCACGGCGCTCATCTAGGCCACCTTTACCTTGAAGGCGCCGGCGTACTTCTTCGGATCCTTGCCGTCCCACACTACGCCATCGATGAACTTCGAGCTGCGTATCGGATCCTTGGGGGTGCTTGCTTTGGCCAATACGGCGGCATCCTTGTAGATATCGAGCCGGTTTACCTGTTTCGCGATCGCGAGATAGTCCGGATCGGTCTTGAGCAGTCCCCAGCGGCGATGCTGCGTCATGAACCACATGCCGTCCGAGAGGTACGGGAAGGTGACGTGGCCGTCGTTGTAGAACTTCATGTAGTCCTTGTCGTCCCAGACCTTGCCGATGCCGTTGTCGTAGCGCCCGAGCATGCGCGCCACGATCACGTCCTTATCGGTATTGACGTAGGATTTATCGGCCACGATCTCGGCGGTCTTCTGCCGGTTGCTGAGCGAGGCGTCGATCCACTTGCCTGCCTCGATAATCGCTGCGGTCATCGCGCGTGCGGTATTCGGGTACTTCTGCGCGAACTCTGCCGAAGTTCCGAGCACCTTCTCGGGATGATCCTTCCAGATTTCCTGCGTGGTGTTCGCGGTGAAACCGATCTTGTCCACGATGGCGCGGTTGTTCCACGGTTCGCCGACGCAGTAGCCGTCCATGTTGCCCACGCGCATGTTGGCGACCATCTGCGGCGGCGGCACGGTGATCGTTTTCACGTCGGCGAACGGATGAATGCCGTTGGCCGCGAGCCAGTAGTAGAGCCACATGGCGTGCGTCCCGGTGGGAAATGTCTGTGCGAACGTGTAATCCGCTTTTTCTTTGTCGATTAATTTTTTTAAAGTTGAGCCATCAACGACTCCCTTTTCATAGAGTTTTCTCGACAGCGTGATCGCCTGGCCGTTGTGATTCAGGCTCATGAGGATGGCCATGTCCTTCTTCGGCCCGCCGACGCCGAGCTGCAGGCCGTAGATCAGCCCGTAGAGCACGTGCGCTGCGTCGAGCTCGCCGTTGACCAGCTTGTCGCGCACCGCCGCCCAGGAGGCTTCTTTCGACGGCATGATCTTGATGCCGTACTTCTTGTCGAACTCCATCACCGAGGCCATGACGACCGACGCGCAATCGGTAAGCGGGATGAAGCCGATCTTCACTTCCTTCTTCTCGGGCGCGTCCGAGCCGGCTGCCCAGGCGCCGGTGCGTACCGCGTTGGGAATCAGGCTCATGAGGCCGGCGGCTCCCGCCTGCTTGAGGAACGTGCGCCGCTTGTGACCGATCGGTTCATTCATTCCGCTCTCCAAAAAAGTAAGGCGCTCGCACGAACCGATCCGCTGGTTCGCGTCGAACGCCGTTGTTCGGGCCGGGCGCGCCGTTGCGCCCGGGCTCATGGCCTTAGCTTCGCAAGGGTCGTGCCAGAGAAAATTCAATAAAAACAAAAGGCAGCACCGACATTACGCGCACTATTGCGGTGCACAACGGTGGTTTACTGCACCGGAATCACGCAGCAAGCTCAGCTCTTGCCCAGCAATTCGGCGGTTTCGAGCACCCGCTGCGCCACGTCCCCGAGTCGCAGTTTTTTCGACATCGCGAGCTTGCGCAGGGCCTGGTAGGCGTCCTCTTCGGACAGGCCACGCGAGCGCATCAGCAGGCCCTTGGCGCGTTCGACCAGCTTGCGTTCCGAGAGCTTCAGGTTCGCCTCCGCAAGCTCGGTCTTCAGGCGCTGGAATTCCTCGAAGCGCGCGCAGGCGACCTCGACGATTGGTTTGACGCGCGCAGCATCCAGGCCGTCGACGACGTAGGCGGAGACGCCCGCGCGCACCGCCTCGCGAATCGTTTCGCCGCCTCGGTCGGTGGCGAACATCACGATCGGACGCGGGCTCGATTGGCTGACGATGACGACATGTTCGAGCACGTCGCGCGTAGGCGATTCGGTGTCGATCACGATGACGTCGGGCTGCAGATCCTCGACCGCGCGCAGCAGCTCGAGCGGCGAGGCGAGCGAGGCCGCCACCTCGTGGCCGGCCATCACCAGCCCTTCGCGCAGGACTGCGGCCCGCTCTTCCGATTCGTCAACGATCAGGACCCGCATATCCCCGCCCCCGGAACCCGATAAAGGCGGACTAGACGATCCAGCCCAGCGTCGCGAACAGCAATGCGACGAGGACCAGCCGGGCAAGTTTTTCGATTTTGTCTTCGATGGGGATGGTTTTTCTTCCGATGCTGGAGTTGGCCATGTCCAAATACAGCAGGAAGCGTGCCAGGCAAACTTGTCACGGGCATGCACTATGCTTGGGCGCATGTCCGTGAGCTTTTCTCAACGGTCCTTCCTCGGCCTGTCGCCGGGCGGATTCCACCGGATCGCGTCGGCGCCGACGTCCTACGCCGCCGAACGACTAGGCCGCGCCCCCGGCCTTCCAGGCGTCGAGGATCTCGGCGCCGGTCGCCGGCCACACCCCTGGATGGCGCATGATGTGCGCCAGCGCACCCT
>MEQQ01000011.1:5610-5725 GCA_001770285.1 Betaproteobacteria bacterium RBG_16_66_20 | reverse complement strand
AAGCGGGCGCAGCAGATCATCGACGAGGAATTGAAACGCTACAAGCTAGACCTGGTCGACCAGATGCGCATCGTCGAAGCCGACACGTTCGAGCGGATCGAACGCCTGATCGTGG
>MEQQ01000011.1:0-5386 GCA_001770285.1 Betaproteobacteria bacterium RBG_16_66_20 | reverse complement strand
GGCGTGCAGAAAATGGTCAAAGTCTACGTCGCGGTGAAGCGGCGCCTGCAGCCCGGCGACAAGATGGCCGGACGCCACGGCAATAAAGGCGTTATTTCCAAAATCGTGCCGGTCGAGGACATGCCCTATATGGACGACGGCACCCCGGTCGACGTGGTGCTGAACCCTCTGGGCGTGCCTTCGCGCATGAACGTGGGCCAGATTCTCGAGACCCACCTGGGCTGGGCGGCCAAGGGCCTGGGCGTGAAAATCGGCGAAATGCTCAAGGCGCAGGCCAAGATCGGCGAACTGCGCAAGTTCCTCAACCGCATCTACAACAGCAGCGGCAAGGCCGAAAACCTGGCCGTGTTGAGCGACGAGGAAGTGGTGCGCCTGGCCTATAACCTGAAGGACGGGGTGCCCTTTGCCACGCCGGTGTTCGATGGCGCCAACGAAGCCGAGATCAAGGACATGCTGGAGATCGCGGGATTGCCGCGTGACGGCCAGGTCAGGCTGAAGAACGGCCATACCGGCGAGCCCTTCGACCGTCCGGTGACCGTCGGCTACATGCATGTGCTCAAGCTGCACCACCTGGTCGACGACAAGATGCACGCGCGCTCCACCGGCCCGTACAGCCTGGTGACGCAGCAACCGCTGGGCGGCAAGGCGCAGTTCGGCGGCCAGCGCTTCGGCGAGATGGAGGTGTGGGCGCTGGAAGCATACGGTGCTGCCTACACCCTGCAGGAGATGCTGACGGTGAAATCGGACGACATCTCCGGCCGCACCAAGGTGTACGAGAACATCGTCAAGGGCGATCACAAGATCGACGCCGGCATGCCGGAGTCGTTCAACGTGCTGGTGAAAGAAATCAGGTCGCTCGGCATCGACATCGATCTGGAACGTTACTGAGGCCGCGGATCGGGGCGGCCGCGCGCGAGTCCCGCGTGTCGGCGCCCGGAGCCGAGGTCAATTTAGGTATTGGTTTTTGGGTGCATCACGCCACTGTGGAGTGAAAGATGAAAGCACTACTCGATTTGTTCAAGCAGGTTACGCAGGACGAAGAGTTCGACTCGATCAAGATCGGACTCGCCTCGCCTGAGAAGATCCGCTCCTGGTCCTACGGCGAAGTGAAGAAACCGGAGACCATCAACTATCGCACCTTCAAGCCGGAGCGGGATGGTCTGTTCTGCGCCAAGATTTTCGGGCCGATCAAGGACTACGAGTGCCTGTGCGGCAAGTACAAGCGGCTGAAGCACCGCGGCGTGATCTGCGAGAAGTGCGGCGTCGAGGTGACGCTGGCCAAAGTCCGGCGCGAGCGCATGGGCCACATCGAGCTCGCCAGCCCGGTTGCGCACATCTGGTTCCTGAAATCGCTGCCGTCGCGCCTGGGCCTGGTGCTCGACATGACGCTGCGCGACATCGAGCGCGTGCTCTATTTCGAAGCCTACGTCGTGACCGATGCCGGCATGGTGACGGATCCCGACATTCAGCGCTGCAAGCTGCTGACCGAAGAACAATACCTGACCAAGGTCGAGGAGCATGGCGACGAGTTTTCCGCCGCGATGGGCGCCGAGGGCATACGCGAGCTGCTGCGCAACCTCGACGTAGCGCACGAGATCGAGCACCTGAGGAAAGAGCTGGAGAGCACCACCTCGGATACCAAGATCAAGAAATTCGCCAAGCGCCTGAAGGTGCTGGAGGGTTTCCAGAAATCGGGCATCAAGCCGTACTGGATGATCATGGAAGTACTGCCGGTGCTGCCGCCGGACCTGCGACCGCTGGTGCCCCTGGACGGCGGCCGTTTTGCCACTTCGGATCTGAACGACCTGTATCGGCGCGTGATCAACCGCAACAACCGGCTGAAGCGCCTGCTGGAACTGAAAGCGCCGGAGATCATCGTCAAGAACGAGAAGCGCATGCTGCAGGAAGCGGTGGATTCGCTGCTCGACAACGGACGCCGCGGCAAGGCCATGACCGGCGCGAACAAGCGCCCGCTGAAGTCGCTCGCCGACATGATCAAGGGCAAGGGCGGACGCTTCCGCCAGAACCTGCTCGGCAAGCGCGTCGACTACTCCGGCCGCTCGGTGATCGTGGTCGGGCCGCAGCTGAAACTGCACCAGTGCGGCCTGCCGAAGAAAATGGCGCTCGAGCTGTTCAAGCCGTTCATATTCAACAAACTCGAGTTGCAGGGCATCGCCACCACGATCAAGGCAGCGAAGCGCGAAGTCGAGGCCGAGACGCCGGTGGTATGGGATATCCTCGAGGATGTGATCCGCGAGCATCCGGTGATGCTCAACCGCGCCCCCACGCTGCACCGGCTCGGCATCCAGGCGTTCGAGCCGGTGCTGATCGATGGCAAGGCGATCCAGCTGCACCCGCTGGTATGCGCGGCGTTCAACGCCGACTTCGACGGCGACCAGATGGCGGTGCACATCCCGCTGTCGCTGGAAGCGCAGATGGAAGCGCGCACGCTCATGCTCGCCTCCAACAACATACTCTCGCCCGCCAACGGCGAACCCGTCATCGTGCCGTCGCAGGACATCGTGCTCGGGCTGTATTACGCCACGCGCGAGCGTATCGCCGCTCCCGGCGAGGGCATGGTTTTCGCCGACATGAACGAGCTGACGCGCGCGTATGAATCGCGCAAAGTCGAACTGCACGCCATGATCACGGCGCGCATCCGCGAGTACGAACTGACCGAGGCTGGCGAAAAAATCGAAAGGACGACGCGCTACCAGACCACCGTCGGACGCGCGCTGCTGTCGGAGATCCTGCCGCCGGGGCTGCCGTTCGCGCTCATCAACAAGGCGCTGAAGAAAAAAGAGATATCCAAGCTCATCAACGCCTCCTTCCGCCGCTGCGGCCTGCGCGAGACGGTGATCTTCGCCGACAAGCTGATGCGGGCGGGGTTTGCTTTCGCCACCCGCGGCGGCATCTCGATCTGCGTCGACGACATGCTGGTGCCGCAGCAAAAGCACAGCCTGATCGCGGCCGCGGGAGCCGAAGTGAAGGAGATCGAGCAGCAGTACACCTCGGGCCTGGTGACCGTGGGCGAGCGCTACAACAAGGTGGTCGACATCTGGGGCCGCGCGGGTGATCAGGTGGCCAAGGCGATGATGGAGCAGCTCTCGCACGAGGAGGTCATCGACCGCAAGGGCAAGAAGGTGAGGCAGGAGTCGTTCAACTCGATTTACATGATGGCCGATTCCGGCGCCCGCGGTTCGGCGGCGCAGATCCGCCAGCTCGCCGGCATGCGCGGCCTGATGGCCAAGCCCGACGGCTCGATCATCGAGACGCCGATCACGGCGAACTTCCGCGAAGGCCTGAACGTGCTGCAGTACTTCATTTCCACCCACGGCGCGCGCAAGGGTCTGGCCGACACCGCGCTCAAGACCGCCAATTCCGGTTACCTGACCCGCCGCCTGGTGGATGTGACGCAGGATCTGGTGGTGAGGGAGGACGATTGCGGCACGGCAAACGGTGTGGTGGTGAAGGCGCTGGTCGAGGGCGGCGAGGTGGTCGAAGCCCTGCGCGAGCGCATTCTTGGCCGCGTCAGCGCGGCCGAAGTGATGCATCCGGAGACGCAGGATCCGCTGTATCCGGCGGGAACGCTGTTGAACGAGGAAGAGGTCGACATGATCGAGTCGCTCGGCATCGACGAAGTCAAGGTGCGCACCCCGCTTACCTGCGACACCCGCCACGGCCTGTGCGCCAAGTGCTATGGCCGCGATCTGGGCCGCGGCCCGATCGTGAACATCGGCGAGGCGGTGGGCGTGATCGCCGCGCAGTCGATCGGCGAACCGGGCACGCAGCTGACGATGCGCACGTTCCACATCGGCGGCGCCGCCTCGCGTACCGCGGTGGCGAGCCAGGTGGACGCCAAGTCCAACGGCACGGTGCGTTTCACCGCGCAGATGCGCTATGTTGGCAACGCCAAGGGCGAGAAGATCGCGATTTCGCGCTCGGGCGAAATCATGATTACCGACGACAACGGCCGCGAGCGCGAGCGCCACAAGGTGCCTTACGGCGCGACCCTGGCCTCTACCGACGGCAAGCCGGTCAAGGCCGGGCAGGTGCTCGCCACCTGGGACCCGCATACCCGCCCGATCATCACCGAATATGCGGGTACGGTGAAATTCGAAAACGTCGAGGAAGGCACGACGGTGGCGAAGCAGATCGACGAGATCACCGGGCTATCCACCCTGGTGGTCATCGATCCGAAGCGCCGCGGCAGCGCCAGCAAAGGCCTGCGCCCGCAGGTGAAGCTCATCAACGAAGGGGGCGAGGAGGTCAAAATCGCCGGCACCGATCACTCGGTCAATATTACCTTCCAGGTCGGCTCCATCATCACGGTGAAGAACCGCCAACAGGTGCAGGTGGGCGAGGTGCTCGCGCGCATTCCGCAGGAGACCTCCAAGACGCGCGATATCACCGGCGGTCTGCCGCGCGTCGCGGAGCTGTTCGAGGCGCGCTCGCCCAAGGACGCGGGCATGCTGGCCGAAGTCACCGGCACCGTCTCGTTCGGCAAGGATACGAAAGGCAAGCAGCGGCTGGTCATCACCGACCCGGACGGCGCGGCGCACGAGTTCCTGATCACCAAGGACAAGCACGTCATGGTGCACGACGGCCAGGTGGTGAACAAGGGCGAGTTCATCGTCGACGGCCCGGCCGATCCGCACGACATCCTGCGGCTGCAGGGTGTGGAGGCGCTGGCGCGCTACATCACCGACGAAGTGCAGGACGTGTACCGCCTGCAGGGCGTGAAAATCAACGACAAGCACATCGAGGTGATCGTGCGCCAGATGCTGCGCCGCGTCCAGGTCGATGATGCGGGTGAGACCCGCTTTATCCAGGGCGAGCAGGTGGAGCGTGCCGATCTTCTGAAAGAGAACGAAAAAGTCGAAGCCGAGGGCAAGAAACCGGGCACGTTCAGCTACATGCTGCTCGGTATCACCAAGGCGTCGCTGTCGACCGATTCCTTCATCTCGGCGGCGTCGTTCCAGGAGACCACACGCGTGCTCACCGAAGCCGCGATCATGGGCAAGAAGGACGACCTGCGCGGTCTGAAGGAGAACGTCATCGTCGGCCGCTTGATCCCGGCGGGAACGGGCATGGCCTACCACAAGGTACGCAAAACCCCGCCGCCGCCGGTCGAGTTGTTGGTGGCCGAAGGCGAGGGAGCGGGCGAAGTCCAGGCGGCGGAGGAAAACGTCTAGGTATCGATGCAAAGCACCAACAAGAAGGCCGGCACATGCCGGCCTTCTTGTTTACGGTTTGTTAGCACCGCATGCTACGAACGGCCTTGCGCGCTACGCGCGCCAACCGTGTTTTCTGTGCGGATAAAAAGCGCATCCGCACAGAAAACACGGTTTTGGATAAAAACAAGGACAGCGCGGGGTTTTATACA
>MEQQ01000010.1:26639-30516 GCA_001770285.1 Betaproteobacteria bacterium RBG_16_66_20 | reverse complement strand
CAGGTCTCGGCCATCAGAAGCTAAGCCGCATCCGGCTTTCTCTCTTCCCACCGATCGGCCGCTCTATCATCCGAGGTCTTCGCCTCCACCCAGCGCGTCCCCGCGGCGGTCTGCTCCTTCTTCCAGAACGGCGCCCGGGTCTTCAGGTAATCCATGATGAACTCGCAGGCGGCGAAGGCGTCGCCGCGGTGGCCGCTCGCCACCGCCACCAGCACGATCTGGTCGTTTGGCTCGAGGGCGCCGTAGCGGTGGATCACCGTGCAGTCCGTCACCTGCCAACGGGTTTTCGCCTCTTCGACGATCTTCCCGATCGCACGCTCGGTCATGCCCGGGTAATGCTCGAGGGTCATGGCGACGTCGCGCACCAGGCCGACAAAGCTGGCGACCGCCCCGATGCTGTTGTTTTTTGAAATACTTTTTATTTCAAACCCAACATCAAAATCATCCATCTGAACGGAAATCTTCATCCGCCGGTCACCGGTGGAAAGAACGCCACTTCGTCGCCCGGCTTGATCGCCGCAGCGGGCGGCGCCATGTCCTGGTTCACGGCGGTGCGCAGGAGCCTGCTCTCGGCGAGCGCTTCGGCCCAGGCGCCGCCCCTGGCTCGAAGGTGGGTTCGCAGGCCGGCAATGGTAGAGACGTCCGCAGGAAGCTCGAGCTCCTCGGCATCCCTGCCGAGCTTCTCCCTTACGCTCGCAAAATAGAGAACTCTTACTTTCAACGGTAAAGCTCCGAATACGGCAGGAAGCGGACGCGATCTCCCGCGCGGATCGCGTGCTGCGCCGGATTGTCCACCAGCCCGTCCGCCCATGCGGTCGACGTAAGGACCGCCGAATCCTGCGTCGGATACAGGTCGAGCCCGCCCTGCGAATTCCATTTTACGCGCAGGAATTCGCGCCGCGCGTCGGGCTCCGGCCAGTCGAAATCGGCGCGACAGTCGATAAAACGCGGTGCCACCTCGGCGATCCCCTGCGTTCTCAGCAAGAACGGCCGCACGAAGAGCAGGAAAGTCACGAAACTGGAAACGGGATTTCCCGGCAGGCCGATGAAAAACGAATTCCGGATTTTTCCAAAAGCCAGGGGCCTTCCGGGCTTCATGGCGATCCGCCACATCAGCAGCGAGCCCTCCGCTTCCACCGCGGGCTTGACGTGGTCCTCGTCCCCCACCGAGACGCCGCCCGAGGCGACGATGACGTCGTTTTCGCTTGCCGCGCGCCGCAGCACCTCGCGCGTCGCCGCCAGCTTGTCGGGCACGATGCCGTAGTCGTGCACCTCGCAGCCGAACGCGGCCGCCAGGCCGTTCAGCGTGAAGCGGTTGGAGTTATAGATCCGGCCCGGCGGCAGCGGATCGCCCGGCATGACCAGCTCGTCGCCGGTGAAAAAAAGGCCGAGCCGCACCTTGCGGTACACCGGCAAGGTCTTGATGCCGACCGAGGCGGCGAGACCGGTGTCCTGCGGCAGCAGGCGCTTGCCCGCCGCCAGCACCATGCCGCCTTTGCGTATGTCGCTGCCGGTGCGGCGTATCCATTCGCCGGGCTTGGGGTGCTTTTTGATCGTGACCGTTTCTTTATCCGTTGCACAAAATTCCTGCATGACGATGGCATCGGCGCCGCCCGGTACCGGGGCGCCAGTGAATATCCGCGCCGCCGTGCCCGCTTCCAGCGGCTTGCCAATCGAACCCGCAGGAATGCGCTGCGCCACGCGCAATTTCGTATCCGGAGAAGTCAGATCGGCGAGCCGCACCGCATAGCCGTCCATGGCGCTGTTGTCCATCGGCGGCACGTCCATCGTGGACGCCTGCGCCTCTGCGAGGACGCGGTTCGCCGCCAGCATCGTCGGCACCTGTTCGACCTCGGCGACGGGCCGTGCGCCGGCGAGCATGGTCTCAAGCGCTTCGTCCACCGAAAGCAGACCCTTGTTCATGCGAGTTTCAGGTGGCCGAGGATGAAGGCCGCGATCGCCTCGTGCGCGTTGAGGTCGAGCAACGGCACCCTGGTTTCGACCTTCTGATCGCTCGCCACGGCGACGATGTGCGGGTCGTTCGGATGCAGCATCGGCTCGCCGGTCACGCTGCGCCAGACTTCGAGCTTCGGGATGGGCGCGTACTTGAAACCCTCCACGATCACCAGGTCGCAGGGCGAGAAATGCCGGATCTGCTCCTCGAACGGGGGTTCCTCGCCGCCACCCAGTTCATGCATCAGCACCCAGCGCCGCGAGGAAGTGACCAGCACCTCGGTCGCGCCGGCGTGGCGGTGACGGTAGGAGTCCTTGCCGGGGTGGTCAACGTCGAAGCTGTGGTGCGCATGCTTGATGAGCGACACGCGCAGGCCGCGTTTGACGAACATCGGGATCAGCTTCTCGATGAGCGTCGTCTTGCCGCTCCCCGACCAGCCGGCAAAACCGAAGGTCTTCATTGGCCGGCGAACGTTTTCATACCGTTGCCCCGCCGCAGGAGCTTCCGGCGCCCGCGGTGCAACCCAGACAGTGCTCGCCGAAGCGGATGCGGCGCTTGAGCAGCTGCTCGATATCGAAGTCGAAAATACCGGCTGGCCTGCCGTCCGCCCCCGCCGCGCGCAGCTCGAGCATCTGGTTGTAATCGCAGTCGTAGATCCGCCCGTCATGGCCGACGCTGATCAGGCTGCGGCACATGACGCCGGTTGCCGCGGCCGGATTGAACGCCGCCAGCAGCTTGTCCATGTAGGACTCGTACTGCCCCGACTTGTCCAGGTGCAGCCGGAAACGGTTGATCGGCATGTTGGTGATGGTGTACAGCTTGTTGAATACCAGCCCGAACTTGCTCTTCAACTCGCGCTTGTAGTCGGCTTCGAGTCCGGCCTGGGCGGCAGGCAGGTAGGGGCCTACCGGGTTATAGACCAGATTGAGCGCGAGACTGCTCCCCTGGACGCCGTAGCCTTCCGCATTGAGCCGCCGCATCGCCTGCATGCTCTTCTTGAACACGCCCGCGCCGCGCTGCGCGTCGGTGAAATACTCCTGATGGTAGGGCAGCGAAGAAATAACCTCTACGCGGTTGCTGGCGAAGAACTGCGGCAGGTATTCCTTCCCCTCGCCGGTCTGCGGATTGCCGTCGAGCTGCACCGTAAGGTTGTGCCGCACCATCACGTGCTTGCCGAGTGCCACGGCCCGCTCGACCAAGGCATCAAATCCCGGGTGCAGCTCGGGCGCGCCTCCGGTGATGTCGAGCTTCGTGATCTGCGGGTGCCGCCCGAGGATCTCCAGGCATTTCTCGACGCCCTCAGGCGAGAGCATCTCCTTGCGCTGGGGGGACGCGTCCACATGGCAGTGGCGGCAGACCTGGTTGCACAACTTGGTGATGTTGACCTGCAGCGTGTCGACCGACAGCGGCGGCAGATCGATGCCGTTGCGGCGCAGCTGGGCCTCGAAGTCGTACTTCGACCGCGCGGGCACGGCCCGGATCGGGATTACCGCGGATACGGCGTCTCTCAAAGGACCATTTTCCCGAGGTGGTTCTGCATCTGCACCGAGTGCACCAGCGTGATTCCGGCCTGCATCACCGCCGCCACGTGGACCGCCTCCATCATCTGCTCCGGATTGGAGCCGGTCTCCAGGCATTGCGTGGTGTAGGCATCGATGCAGTAAGGGCATTTCTGCGCGTGCGCGACGGCCAGCGCGATGAGCGCCTTCTCGCGCTTGCTGAGCGCACCATCGGTGCCGGTCACGTTGCCGTAATACCTGAAGAAATCGTCCGCCAGCGCCTTGGCGTGCCGGCCGATGTCGCCGAACTTCTTCAGGTCTTCCGATTCGTAATAGTTGCTCATAGGGATCCCGTGAGAAAGGCGCAATCTATACTAGAACCATCTTGCCGCCGGCGATCGCGAGGACGGCCGCCAGCAGCTGG
>MEQQ01000010.1:5576-26620 GCA_001770285.1 Betaproteobacteria bacterium RBG_16_66_20 | reverse complement strand
TTGGCGAAGCGCCGGCTTCCGTACTCGGCGCCCGCCCAGCCGCCCACGACGACGACTGCCATCAGTATCCAGGCGTAGTCGGGCGGCGGAGTGGGATTCCTTACAAAGCCTGCGGCAAGCGCGGATATCGAGTTGACCAGGATGAACGGTGCGGCGACCGCCGAGGTCTGCTTCGTCCCGGCCCAGCCGGCGAGCAGCAGCAGCGGGCTGAGGAAAATGCCCCCGCCCACGCCGGTCAGTCCGGAGAGCAGGCCCAGCCCGGCGCCGATCGCCAGCGCCAGCGGCACCGGCGCGTTGCGCGCCGGCCGCAGTTCGTCGCCGGCACGCGCGCTCCACCACAGCTGCCATCCCGCGTACAGCAGGACCAGCCCGACCAGGATCTGGTAGGCGGTGCCGGGCAGCGTGACGGCGCCGCCGAGATAAGCGGCCGGAATTGACGTCGCCGCGAACGGCCAGAACAGGCGCCAGCGGAAGTGTCCCGCGCGGTAGAACTTGACGGTCGCGATCGCCGACACGAGCACGTTCAGCTGCAGCGCGATCGGGCGCATTTCCGCGGGCGCGACGCCGGCGAGCGCCATCGCCGCGATGTAGGCCGAGGCACCGCCGTGGCCGACCGACGCATAGAGGAACGCCGCGACCAGCATGCCGGCCGCAAGCAGCGCGATCACAGTTTCGTTCATCTCACTTCGCGTTGGGGAAGAAAAGCTGCTCGCCGCCGATCTTATACTCCGCGATCGCCTTTTGGCCTTCGGGCGCAACCACCCAGTCGACGAAGGCCTGCCCCATCTCGTTCTTGACGTGCGCGTGCTTCGCAGGATTGACCAGCATGACGCCGTACTGGTTGAACAGGCGCTGGTCGCCTGCCACTGAAATCACCAGCTCGCCGCGGTTCTTGAATGAGAGCCAGGTGCCGCGATCCGCGAGCGTGTACGCGTTCATTCCGGCCGCCGTATTCAGCGTCGGTCCCATTCCCGAGCCGGTGTCCCGGTACCAGGGGCCCTGGTCTTTCGCGATGTCGACGCCGGCAAGTTTCCACAGTTCGAGTTCGGCGAAATGCGTACCGCTCTTGTCGCCGCGCGAGGCGAACGGCGCCTGCGCCGCCCTGATTTTTTGCAGCGCCGCGACAATGTCCCTGGTTCCGCTGACCTTCGCCGGATCGGACTTTGGTCCCACCAGCACGAAATCGTTGTACATCACCTCGAAACGCTTCACGCCGTAGCCTTCGGCGATGAACTTCTCCTCGAGCGCCTTGGCGTGCACGAACACCACGTCGGCATCGCCGCGCTTGCCCATGTCGAGCGCCTGCCCGGTTCCCAGCGCGACCACCCGCACCTGGATCCCCGTCTTCTGCTCGAAAATCGGCAGCAGGTGCCTGAACAGGCCCGACTGCTCGGTCGACGTGGTGGACGCCACGGTAATGAAGCGCTGTTGTGCTTCTATGGAAAACGAAGAACACAAGACAAGTGCCAAAAGGAATCTCATCAGACCCATGGCAACTCGCCTTTGATGAATGCCGTCGCCTCCGGCGAGGCGGGTGTTGGAAAAAAACGCTCGACCGGCGTGTGCTCGACGACCCGGCCCTGGTGGATGAACAGCACCTCGTCCCCGAGCCGGCGCGCCTGTCCCAGGTTGTGCGTCGACATGACGATCTTGGTCCCGGATGCATCGAAGGCCTTGATCACGTTCTCGATCTCGCGTGTCGCGCCGGGATCCAGGTTCGCGGTCGGCTCATCGAGAAACAGCACCTCGGGATGCAGCGCCCAGGCCCTCGCCAGCGCCAGGCGCTGCTGCTCGCCGCCCGAGAGCGTGCGCGCCGCCCGGCGCGACAGGTGGAGCAGGCCGACGCTTGCCAGCGCCTCAGTGGCGAGTTGCACCTGCTCCGCCCTTGCAACGCCCGCCGCCTGCAGCGCGTAGATGACGTTGTCCAGCACGTTCCGGCGCAGCATCACCGGCCTCTGCAGCACCATCGCCTGACGGCGACGCGCACGCGCGCTATCGGCGTCGTTCCAGCGAATCTCCCCTGCGCTGGGCGCGATCAAGCCGTGCATCAGGCGCATCAGGACGCTTTTCCCGGCGCCATTGGCGCCGAGGATGATGGTGCTCGGCCCGGCTTCGAGTTGCAGAGAGACGCGATCGATGATTGCGCGCCCGCCGGCCGCGAACGACACGTCGCACAACGCGAGCGGCAGGATCGCATTCATCCGTAACGCCTCTGCGCCGCGTCCCGTACCAGCACCGCACCCGCGTTCAGCGCGATCACCAGCAAGATCAGCACCAGGCCGAGCGAGAGCGCGAGCGGCAGGTCGCCCTTGGAGGTCTCGAGCGCGATGGTGGTGGTCATGACCCGCGTCACGCCGTCGATGTTGCCGCCGACGATCATCACGGCGCCGACCTCGGCCGAAGCACGTCCGAGCCCGGCGAGCACCGCGGTAAGCAGGGAGAAGCGGATGTCCCACACCAGTGTCAGGGCGGCGCGCAGGCCGGTGACGCCGAGCGAGCGCAGCTGCTCCTCGTACTCGATCCAGGCATCCTCGACCGCCTGGCGGCAGAGCGCGGCGATGATCGGCAGGACCAGCACCGTCTGCGCGATCACCATGGCGGGCGGCGTGAACAGGAGCCCCAGTTCGCCCAGCGGACCGGCGCGCGACAGCAGGAGATAGACCACCAGCCCGACGACCACCGGGGGCAGCCCCATCAGCGCGTTGAGCAGCACGACCAGCGTGCGCCGCCCCGGAAAGCGCCCCACAGCGATCGCCGCGCCGACCGGCAACCCTGCTAGTGTCGCGAGCACGACCGCCGACAGGCTGACCTCGAGGCTGAGCAGCACGATGCGCCAGAGCGTGGCATCGCCCGAGACGATCAGGCCGAGCGCGCCGCGCGCAGCCTCCCCCAGCGCATTCATCTGTATGTTTGAGTTTGCATACGTTTTCCTGCAATATGACTGTATTCGACCGATCAGCTGCGATGGAATAGGCATGAGTGTGCATATAGGTCCGGAAGTCGAACTGAACACGCGCTGGCTGTCGGGCCAAGGGCTGCCGCCGCGCCACGGCGAAGCCCTGCTCGGCTTGCTGGGAGCCCTCGCCCGCGCCGCGTCGTTGCGCGAGGCCGCGCGCGCGGCCGGCCTCTCCTACCGCCACGCCTGGGGCCTCCTTGGGGCCGGCGCGCACGCGCTCGGAGCGCCTCTCGTCGACATGCAGCGCGGGCGCGGCGCCCGCCTGAGCACGCTCGGCCGCAAGCTCCTCGAGGCCGACGCGCATGTGCGTTCGGTTCTCGACGGACAATTCGAACGCCTGCGCCGGGAGGTCCACGAGATGCTTGCGGTGGCGCTCCCCGGGCAGCAAGCGCGGCTAGCCCTGCATGCGAGCCACGACCTGGCATTGCCAGTGCTGGCGCGGCTCTGCGCCCCGCGCCTGCATCTCGACATCTCATTCCGCGGCGCGGACGAATGCCTGGCGGCCCTCGCGCGGGGGGAATGCGATCTGGCGGGATTTCATGTCGCCGATGCTTTGCCGCGCGCCGCCGCCGCCGCCGCGGCACTCGGACGCTGGCTCGACCCCCACAAGCATCAGCTGGTGCACTTCGTTACCCGCGAGCAGGGCATCATCGTGCGTCCGGGTGCGCGCGTCCGCGGCGTGCGCGATCTGGCGCGCCCGGGAATCCGCTTCATGAACCGGCCGCCGGGCGCGGGGCCGCACGACGACGTGGATCTGGCGGTGGCGGCAGCCGTCGCGGACGGCCGCGCCGACGCCGGTTTCGGCCTGCGCGCGGCGGCCGCGCGTTACGCGCTGGAATTCGTCCCGCTTGCGACCGAGCGGTACTACCTCGCGGCCGAGCGCCGCTCCTTCCGCGAAGCACCCCTGCAGGTTCTGCTCGATGCGATGCGCAGCCGCGAGTTCGTCCAGAGCACCGCGCAACTGCCGGGCTACGACGCTTCGACCGCCGGTGCGCGCGAAGCGCTCAGCGCCGCATTGGCATGGCTGGCGCGCCCGCGGACACGGAAACGCGCCGGTTGACAGCAAGATGCCGGTGAGCGCATTCTTTACGGTTGGCGGGGATCGCAGGCTCCCCGCCGCATTTTTCTTCATTCCAAGACGCCGGTGCGTCCAAGCTCTGCGGGACTCTTAAAGGAGAGCGCCATGGACGCACCCGCCATCACCGCCGCCTCGCTGCGGCAATCCCTAGGTTCCGATCAACCGCCGCTCGTCATCGACGTGCGCAAAGCGCCCGCGTTTCTCGGCGCTCCCGACCTTATTCGCGGCGCGCTCCGCCGCGATCCATTGCGGCTGGCGGACTGGGCGAAGGCCCTTCCCCCTGCGTCCAGCGTGGTCGTTTACTGCGTTCACGGGCATGAAGTCAGCCAGGGTGCGGCAAGCGCGCTGAATGCCGCCGGTATCCGGGCCCGTTTCCTGGAGGGCGGAATCGAAAAATGGCGTGAAAGCGGCGCAGCACTCGCGCGCAAGCCCGAGGGCGCGAGTTCGCGCTGGGTTACCCGCGAGCGGCCCAAGATCGACCGCATCGCCTGCCCCTGGCTGGTCAAGCGATTCATCGACCCGGACGCGGAGTTCCTCTACGTGCCGACGCCCGAGGTGAAGCGCGTCGCCGCAGAGCGCGAAGCGGTGCCTTACGACATTCCCGACGTCGAGTTTTCGCACGACGGAGAGCTCTGCAGCTTCGATGCTTTCATGAAGTACTTCAATCTGCGGGATCCCGCGATGCAGGAACTCGCGCTGATCGTGCGCGGTGCCGACACCAATCGCCCCGATCTCGCGCCGCAGGCTGCAGGACTCGCGGCTATCTCCCTTGGGTTATCCCTTTGCTACAAGAATGATTTGGAAATGCTGGAGCAAGGCATGACCATCTACGACGCGCTCTATGCGTGGTGCAAACGGGGCAAGGCCGAGATCCATACGTGGAACCCAGACCTGTACAAGTGAGCTTTGCGGAAGCGTTCCGCTTCTGGCTGAAGCTCGGCTTCATCAGCTTCGGCGGGCCGACCGGGCAGATCGCGATCATGCACCAGGAGCTGGTCGAGCGCAGGCGCTGGATTTCGGAGAACCGCTTCCTGCACGCGCTGAACTACTGCATGGTGCTCCCCGGCCCCGAGGCGACGCAGCTCGCGACCTACATCGGCTGGCTGATGCACCGGACCTGGGGCGGGATCGTCGCCGGCAGCCTGTTCGTGCTGCCGTCGGTGTTCATCCTGATCGCGCTGTCCTGGATCTACCTCGCCTGGGGCAAGGTGCCGCTGGTGGCGGGAATCTTCTACGGCATCAAGCCGGCGGTAACCGCGATCGTGCTCGTTGCCGCACATCGGATCGGCTCGCGCTCACTCCGGCACCCGGCGCTGTGGGCGATCGCCGCGGCGGCCTTCGTCGCGATTTTTGCGCTGAAAGCGCCGTTCCCCGCGATCGTAATCGCCGCGGGAATCATCGGCTATCTGGGCGGCCGCTTCTATCCCGGAATTTTCTCCTCTCAAAATCCAAGTCATGCAAGCTACAAATCGTACGGCCCCGCGCTGATCGACGACGGCATGTCGACGCCGGAGCACGCGCGGTTCTCATGGACGAAACTCGCGGCCTACGCGGGCGCGGGGCTCGCGCTGTGGGCGCTCGCGATCGGCGCGCTCGCCGCCGCATTCGGCTGGAACGGAACGCTGGCGCAGATGGGCTGGTTCTTCACCAAGGCGGCGCTGCTCACATTCGGCGGCGCGTACGCGGTGCTGCCTTATGTCTACCAGGGTGCGGTAGAGCACTATGTCTGGCTGACCGGGCCGCAGATGATCGACGGTCTCGCCCTCGGCGAGACTACGCCCGGACCGCTCATCATGGTGGTGGCCTTCGTCGGTTTCGTCGGCGCCTGGACCAGGGAGCTTTTCGGCGGCGACGCGCTGTTCTGGGCGGGCGCGGCCGGCGCGGCGGTCGCGGCCTTCTTCACCTTCCTGCCCTCGTTCATATTCATCTTCATGGGCGCGCCGTTCATCGAAACGACCCACGGCAACCTGCGCTTCAGCGCGCCGCTCACCGGCATCACCGCCGCAGTGGTGGGCGTGGTCGTCAACCTCGCCGTGTTCTTCGCCTACAACGTGTTCTGGCCGGGCGGCCTGGACGGACCCTTCGACCGGCCCTCGGCCGTGATCGGGGCGGCTGCGCTGGTCGCGCTGTTCCGGTTCAAGGCGGGGGTGATGCCGGTGATCGGCGCTTGCGCCCTCGCCGGGCTCGCCGTTACGCTGTTGCACTGAGATTCCGCGTTCAAACCAAGCCGATTTGAGAGGGCCGATGGCCGCCTACGTGATCGCCGAAGTGAATGTGACGAACCCGAAGCTCTACGACGAATACCGCAAGCTGGTCCCGGCCACGCTGGAGAAATACGGCGGGCGCTTCGCGGTACGCGGCGGCACCGTGGAATCGAAGGAAGGCGGCTGGGCGCCCGCGCGCTTCGTGGTGCTGGAGTTCCCGACGCTGGAGCTGGCGCGCAAGTGGTACCACTCGCCCGAATACGCGCCCGCGCTCGCACTGCGGCACAAGGCCGCGAGCACGAGGCTGATCCTCGTGGAAGGGGTCTAGTTTCTCTGGATGACGGCGCAGGCGCTGCGCGCGCCGGCGTTGCCGACCGGCTGCGACTTGTAGTCGTCCGGCTGCGCGTGCACGATCAAGCCGCGACCCACGATGCTGGTGGCCCCGGGCGTGATGGTGATCACGTCGAGATCGGCCGTCAGGCCGGCATTGCCGCCCGCATCGGATTGCAGGTTGGGCATGTCGCCGGCGTGGCGTTCCATGGTCGAGTGATGGCCATGTGGCTTGCCGAGCGGATTGAAGTGGCCCTTCGCGCTCATGCCGTCGCCGGAGCTGCAGTCGCCGGCCTCGTGAATGTGAAAACCGAACTGCGCGTTGGGCCTGAGCCCGGAGACGTTTGCAGCAACGCGCACCTTGCCGTCGAACTGCACGAAGTTTGCGGTGCCGCGCACCGTGCTGCCCTTGGTCGGCTGCAGACTTGCACTCGCCTTCGGTGCATCCGACGGGATCGACTGGCAGCCCGCGGCAAGCGCCGCAAGCGATGCCGCGAGCAGCGTATTGCGCACCAGCGTTATTTCTTCTTGCCGGACGTGGTGGCAGCCGACGCCTTGGGCTCGGCGATGCCCTTGTTCTTTTTGTAGTTGGCCACCGCCTTGTCCATGGCCTTCGTGTTCAGCTCGGCCTCTTTCGCCTTCGCGGCGGCGGCTTTTTCGGCCTCGGCAGCTTTTACGGCGTCGGTTTTCGCCGGCGCTGCCGGCAGCTTGGCCTGGACGCCGGCGAGCGAGCCGATACCCAGGCCCGCTGCGAGCGTGACGGCGATCGCGAGTTTTTTCATGGTCTTTTTCCCCTCAATGCTGAATCTGCGGCGCGGCGCCGGATTTCGCGGCCGCCTTGCCGGATTTGACGTCGTCGTACCAGAGCTCGTGGTGCTCCCTGGCCCAGGTCTCATCGGTGACGCCGTCGCGCATATTGCCGTAGGCGCCCTCCACCCCGATGGTGCCCACGTAGATGTGGCCGAGCGCGAACAGGATCATGATCACGGCCGAGACCGCGTGGATCACGTTGGCCTGCTGCATGGTGGTCCGCAGCTGCTCGAAATTCGGGAACAGCATGATCACCCCGGTTACGCTGAGCGTGATGCAGAGCGCCACCACGCCGATCCAGAAATACACCTTCTCGCCGGCATTGAAGCGCCCCGACGGAACGTGCTTGCCCGACCAGAACATGGCGAACGCGCCGCCGAACCAGGCCATGTCGCCCTTCTCCGGCAGGTTGTCCTTGATATAAATGACGATCAGCACGACCAGGCTCGCGATGAACAGCGGCGCAATGAAATTGTGCAGGTTCTTGGCGAGCGCAGACAGCCACGCGAACAAGGTGTAGCCCATCACCGGCAGCAGCACGTGCTTGCCGAACAGGGTGATCATTCCCGAAACGGCCAGCACGCAGAAGCTGATCGCCGTCGTCCAGTGCGCCCAGCGCTCGGCGAGCGAGAAGCGCTCGACCATCCGGCCCGTGGGCTTGTCGTGCAGCTTGAGCGGGCCCTTGGTGTAATAAAACGCCGCGATCGCAAGCACCGCGAGCACGATCAGCCAACCGCCGTAGAAGGTGATGGGGCCATTGCGGAACTTGCGCCAGGCCTCGCCCGCGGTCGTCATCCCGTCCTGGCCCGGGAAGCGGGCCTGCGCCTGGATCAATACGCCCGCCTCGCGCCCCGGAATGCTGGTGTAGTTCGGCTGGCCCGAGCGCACATCGCGCCAGACCGGCGCGTTGTTGCCCGGCTGGTCGATGCGGCGTTGTTGCTGCAGATCCTTGGTCGGGTCCGCAGCAGGTGCCGCCTGTTGCGCCGGCTGAGCCGCGGGTTGTGCTGCAGGCTGCCTGTCTTGGGCGGCGGCGGGTGCCGCAAACGCGAGCGCCAGAATCAGCCAACCCGCGAGACGGGAGAGCGTATGCATGGACTTCTCCTGCATGGTCTACTCCTTATGGTGCCCGCGCAGGGCGCTATTGATAGATTCGCCGGTCTTCGTGCTGGCCGAGCTGGCGCCTCTTGATCTGCTCCTCCCAGCTCGTGCGATCCCCCTTGCTCCATTTCGGACCCATCGCGAGGGGCTCATTGCTCCAGGGCGTGGAGTCCGGCTTGCCCTGATATTTGCCCGCCTTGGCCCCGGTCGCTGTCTGCTCGACCTCCATGCAGCCGGCGAGGCCGACCATCACTGCAACGAGAAACGCGGTCCGTTTCATGACTTGCCTCCCGCAGCCGGAGCCGCGGGCGCGGCGCCCTTCTGGCCCGGTCCGTACGCGGTACCCCAGCCCCAGGCCTCGAAACCCTTGTTGCGTCGCGTAACGCGCTCGCGGTAGATGTCCGAGATCACGTCGCCGTCGCCGCCGAGCAGCGCCTTGGTCGCGCACATCTCGGCGCAGGCCGGGAGCTTGCCCTCGGCCAGGCGGTTCCTGCCGTACTTCTTGAACTCGGCCTCCGACTTGTCGGCCTCGGGCCCGCCGGCGCAGAAGGTGCACTTGTCCATCTTGCCGCGCAGGCCGAAGGCGCCTGCCTGCGGGAACTGCGGCGCGCCGAACGGACAGGCGTAGAAGCAGTAGCCGCAGCCGATGCACAGATCCTTGTCGTGCAGCACCACGCCGTCATCGGTACGGTAGAACACGTCCACCGGGCACACCGCCATGCACGGCGCGTCCGAGCAGTGCATGCAGGCGACCGAGATCGACTTTTCGGCGCCGACCACGCCGTCGTTGATGGTGACCACGCGGCGCCGGTTCACGCCCCAGGGCACCTCGTTCTCGTTCTTGCACGCGGTAACGCAGCCGTTGCACTCGATGCAGCGCTCGGCGTCGCTGAGGAATTTCATTCTGGCCATGGCTCTCTCTCCTTAAGCCTGGAACTTCGCCACTTGGCAAAGCGTGGTCTTGGTTTCCTGCATCATCGTGACCCGGTCGTAGCCGTAGGTGGTCGCCGTGTTCACCGCCTCGCCGCGCACGATCGGCGCGGCGCCCTCCGGGTAGAAAGGCAGCATGTCCTGGCCCTGCCACCAGCCCGAGAAGTGGAACGGGATGAAGCAGGTATCCGGGCCCACGCGCTCGGTGACCTGCGCCTTCACCTTCAGCTTCGCGCCGCTCGGCGTGCTCACCCACACGAATTCACCGTTGCGAATGCTGCGGTCGGCGGCGGTCTTCGGATTGATCTCGACAAAGTTGTCCTGCATCAGCTCGGCAAGCCAGGGGTTGGAGCGCGTCTCCTCGCCGCCGCCCTCGTACTCGACCAGGCGACCGCTGGTCAGGATCAGCGGATACTTCTTGTGCATTTCCTCCTTAACCGCTTTCTGCTGCACCGACTTGAACAGCGTCGGCAGGCGCCACAGGGTTTTCACGTCGTCGTGGGTCGGGTATTTCTCGACCATGTCCGGGCGCGGGCTGTAGAGCGGCTCGCGGTGCTGCGGAATGCCATCAGGGAAGTTCCAGACGATGGCACGCGCCTTCGCATTGCCGAACGGGTGGTTGCCGTGCTTCATCGCCACGCGCTGGATGCCGCCGGAGAGGTCGTTGGCCCAGGTCTTGCCCTCGGCCTCCTTCTTCTCCTCCTCGGTCAGATCGTCCCACCAGCCCAGCTTCTTCAGCAGCACGTGGTCGAATTGCGGATGGCCGGTCGTGATTTCCGCGCCTTTCGGGTGCGAGCCGTCCTCCGCGAGCAGGTTGACCCCGTCCTTCTCCACGCCGAACAGCGCGCGGAAGTTGCCGCCGCCGTCCATCATGTGCTTGGAGTTGTCGTACAGGTTCGGCGAGCCCGGGTGCTTGAGCGCGGCGTTGCCATAGCAGGGCCACGGCAGGCCGTAGTAGTCGCCGGTGAGGTCGTAGCCCGTCTTGGCGTCCTTGCCCCCCTTGGCGCGCAGCGTCTTGACGTCGAACAGGTGCATGTTGCGCATGTGCGCCTGGATGCGCTCGGGCGACTGGCCGGTGTAGCCGATGGTCCACGCGCCGCGGTTGATCTCGCGCAGCGTGTCCTCCATCGAGGGCTCCTCGCCCCCCTTGCCCTTGACTAGGCGGATGTTCTGCTTGCCGTCCTTCTTGCCGACCAGCTGGTCGGCAAAACCGAGCTTCTGCGCCAGCTGGTACATGATCATGTGGTCGGTGCGCGACTCGAACACCGGGTCGATCACCTTCTCGCGCCACTGGATGGAGCGGTTGGAGCAGGTCGCCGAGCCCTCGGTCTCCAGCTGCGTCGCCACCGGCAAAAGATAGGCGCCGTCCTTGCGCACCATCGCGAACATCGCCGCGCTCGCCGACGGATAGGGATCCAGCACTACCATCAGGTCGAGCTTCTTCATCGCCTCGAGCATCTCGAGGCCGCGCGACTGGCTGTTCGGCGCGTGCCCCCAGTAGAAGATCGCGCGCAGGTTCGGGCCCTGGTCGATGGCGTCGTTCTTCTCCGTCACGCCGTCGATCCAGCGCGACACCGTCATGCCGGGTTTTGCCTGCATGCCGGGCGCATAGCGCTCCGCAATCCATTTCGGGTCCACGTTCCAGACCCGCGACCAGTGCGCCCAGGAGCCCGGCACCGCGACCGGGTAGTAGCCGGGCAGCGTGTCCGGGTTGGGACCGATGTCGGTGGCACCCTGCACGTTGTCGTGGCCGCGGTAGATGTTGCAGCCGCCGCCCGAGCGTCCCACGTTGCCCAGCGCGAGCATCAGGATATTGCTCGCGCGCACGATGGCGTTGGCGTTGGTGTGCTGCGTCTGGCCCATCGCCCAGATGATGAATCCCGGCCGGTTCTCGGCCAGCGTCTTGGCGATGTTCAGGATTTCGGCCTCGCTGCAGCCGGTGGCCTCGGTCACCTTGTCCGGCGTCCACTTGGCCATGACCTCCTTCTTCACTTCCTCCATGCCGTAGACGCGGTTATGGATGTACTGCTTGTCCTCCCAGCCGTTCTTGAACACGTGATGCAGGATGCCGAACAGCAGCGGCACGTCGGTGCCCGAGCGGAAGCGCACGTAGATGTCGGCCTTGGCCGCGGTGCGCGTATAGCGCGGATCGGCGACGATTACCTTGCAGCCGTTCTCTTTCGCGTGCAGCGTATGCAGCATCGAAACCGGATGCGCCTCGGCGGCGTTCGAGCCGAGGAAGAACAGCGACTTCGAGTTCTGCTCGTCGTTGTACGAGTTGGTCATCGCACCGTAGCCCCAGGTCTGGGCGACGCCCGCAACGGTTGTCGAGTGGCAGATGCGCGCCTGGTGGTCGCAGTTGTTGGTGCCCCAGAGCGACACCCACTTGCGCAGCAGGTAGGACTGCTCGTTGTTGTGCTTGCTTGAGCCGACCACGAACAGCGCGTCCGGGCCGCCCTTTTCCTTGTCGTTGCGGATCTCGAGCAGCTTCTTCGAGATCTCGTCGTACGCCTGGTCCCAGGACAGCTTCTTCCACTTGCCGCCCTCGAGCTTCATCGGGTACTTCAGGCGGTGCGAGTCGTGGGTGATGCCGTGCTCGCGGATCGAGGCGCCCTTGGCGCAGTGCGCGCCGAGGTTGATCGGGGAATCGAACACCGGTTCCTGCCGGATCCAGACACCGTCCTGCACCACTGCGTCGATGGCGCACCCGACCGAGCAGTGCGTGCAGACCGTGCGCTTGACCTCGGTCTTGCCTGCCGGAGCATCTGCGGCCCTGGCTTCGCCGATCATGCTGAACGGTAGTTGCGCGGCAACGGCGCCGGCGCCCGCGGTGATTCCGGCGCGCTTGAGGAAAGTGCGGCGATCGATGGTCTTGCCGAGTACGCCGTTCAGACCCTGCGCGAGGCGATCGTGCCGGACGGCACTCGCGCCGTTGCGCTGCGCGACGCTTGCGTTCGCTTTTCTGGTGAGCAGCATGGCGTCTCTCCTCAGACCTTGGTGGTGCGGTAGTAATTGTTGATGTGCTCGCTGACCTTGTAGCCGCTGGTCGCGCGCTTGTCGGTGCCCTTAGGCGCCGGAACGGACGTGTTCTTGCCGACGATCGCCGCAGCGGTGGCGGCGCCGCCAGCGCCCACCGTCAACAGGAAATTCCTACGGGAGAGGACCGCCTTTTTTTCGTTCATACCTGCCTCCTTTTGTCGCGACCGCCCCGTTGACACGGATTGCACCGTTTCGGGACTCTTATGAGGAATCCTCCACAAACTACCCGTCTCTTACCCGTTGATCAAGAGTGGAAAACGGCCCAACCGAAAATAATTCTTGCTTGGGCATGGTCAGTTAGTAGCCATTCTCATGCCCGGATATTCAGACCAAATCGAAGGCCTCGCGCTCGAGCTCGAAGAATTCGCGCGCGAATGCTGCGACGGAACGGTAAAAACTCGCGTTCGCCGAGGCGCTTACCGCATCGCAGAACGCAATCCCGCCGCGGTAAAGGAAGCGGTCGAAAAAGGCCTTTTGTTCGTCGAGGGCGCGATGTTGCACCGCAATAGCAAATCGCATCGCTTCGCAGATGCCGGCGATGTGATCTTCCGGTTCGTTGGCGTTCTCGCGCCGTCCCAGGCCCCACCGGATGAGCTGCTGGCGCAGTTCGACCAGAGGATTGTCGGTTGCATACTTGATCACGTAATGCGTCAGGTAAGGCGTCACCTCGGCCTTGCCGGTGCCGACGAAAAGCTCGGTGTGCTCGTTCTCGAGCACCACCGGAAACGCGGTGCGGCAGGCTTCGGCCAGGTTGCGCCACGCGAGCGCAAGCTTGCCGCCGCCCTCGAGCGGATTGGAATTCAGGATGTAGCCGAGCGTTCCCGCGTCGGGCGGCGCATAGAACAGACGGGCGACCAGGCCGTAGATCCCCGCCCGCGCCTCGTCTTCCGGCTGCAGTTCCGACTCGGTCACGGGTTGGATCGATTCGGCCCGCTGTAGTCGAGGATCGAAGGCTCGTCGGTCGCGCTCGCCATGTCGATGACGCGGCAATCGCCGCACATCTGCAGGCGCTTGAGCGCGCCTCCGCTGGCAAACATCGAATGCGCGCCGAGCTTGCCGGTCATGCTCTCGACCATGCGCTTGGTGCCGAAGGGCTTGCCGCAGCGCACGCAATTGAAGGGTTCGGCCTCGTTCAGCGTCACCGCTTCCTTCGCCTGCGCACCGAGCAGCAGCCGCGGCACGAGGCGGATCGCATCCTCCGGGCAGGTGCTGGCGCACAGGCCGCACTGCACGCAGTTGCGCTCGATGAAGCGCAGCTGCGGCGCTTCCGGCGAATCGAGCAGCGCGCCTTCAGGGCAGGCGCCGATGCAGGCCTTGCACAGCGTGCAGGTCTCCTTGTTGACCGTAAGCGCGCCGAACGGCGCTCCCGCGGCGAGACTTATTTCCTGCGTCTTGCTGTTAGATGCTCTAGACAAGAAATCGAAGGCGAAGTCGAGCGAAGTGCGCTTCTCTGACGAGAGGTTGAAAGTTGCCGGCTGCACGACGCCTGCAGCAGGAGAAAGGTTCCAAAGTTCCTGTTCGAGATATTCTCCGTCGATGACGCCGAAATGCGCGCCCTCGTAGCCGAACCCGTGCAGGATCGTTTCGGCGAACGACATCTGTTCCCTGAGCGCCGCGACATAGCCCTCGGCCTCGCGCCCGGTCACGAGCAGGCGCACCTGGGTCGCGCCGTAGCAGACCGCGCCGAGCAGCAGGTCGATGCCGATCGAGGCGGTGTGGAAACACTCGAACGGAATCACGCGCGCCGGAAGGCCGCGCCCGGCGCCCTTCTGCCCGAGCCCGCGCGCGCCGAATCCCGCACGGCGGCCGACCGAGCGAATCAGATTGCGCCCCGCCTCGACGTCGTGCACCAGCACGCAGGCGTTCTTGCCGCCCGCGTCACGGTAGGTCGAGAGCAGCGTCTTCAGCCTGGCGCCCAACTCCGGCACTGGCGGATACGCGTAGCTCATCGCGCCCGAGGGGCAGACCGTGGCGCAGCCGCCGCAGCCGGCGCAAAGATGCGGCTCGACCTGGACGTGGTCGCCGTCGGCGCGGATGGCTCCCGTCGAGCACACATCCAGGCACTTGGTGCAGCCGGTCTTGCCCGAGCGGCCGTGGGCGCAGATGCGCGCGCGGTACTGTGGGAAGCGCGGCTTGCTGAACTCGCCCACCAGCGCGCCGAGTTTCTGCGCCGCCAATGCCTGCGCGAGCGGATCGCCGCCAGGCGCGGCATAGCCCTGCGGCAGATCGGGAACGCGGATCAGCGGCTGGCGCGAGAGGTCGAGCACCAGGTCGAAGCGCTCCCTGCGAGCGGCAGGCAGGCGCGCGAAATCGATCGCGCCGACCGCGCCGCAGGCCTTGACGCAATCGCGGTGCGCCTTGCACTTGTCCAGGTCGATCTGGTAGCTGAAATCGATGGCGCCCTCGGGGCAGGCGCGCACGCAGGCGTTGCAGCGCGTGCACAGATCGAGATCGATCGGGTTTTCCTGGACCCACTCCACCTCGAACGCCCCGAGCCAGCCCGAGATGCCGGTGACCCTGCCCGACCAGACCGGGAAGCTGCGCTCTGCGGGCTGCTCGCCATGCCCTTTGGCGGTCAGGAGGACGCTCACGTCGAGCGATCCCGCGAGCCGCCCCGCCCAATCGAGCGCGGCGTCCGATGCGCCGACGATCAGCAGTTGGCCGCCCGATTTGTATTCCACCTCGGGCACGGGTTCGGGCTCCGGCAGCGCCGCCGCGGCGAGCAGCGCCGCGATCTTCGGCCCCGCGTCCTTGCCTTCAGCAGACCAGCCGGCGGCTTCGCGGATATTGAGGAAGGAAATCCGCGCCTGCGACTGCGCCGCCGCCGCGAGTTCGGAAAACAGCCGCGCTTCCTGCGTGCACGCCACGATCAGGTCCGGATCGGCGAGCGCCGCCTGGAACGCGCCCGCCTCCTTGCGGCAAAGCTCGCGGTGGACAACGACCGGCTGCTTCGCCTTCAGCGCCTCGGCGAGGCGTCTGGGATCGAGCGGGATGGTGCCGTTGCAGGAGCAGAGCTTAAGCGTCTTGCTTGCCAACGGCATTTTTCAGGTCCTGCGAAGGTGCCTCGGGTTGCGCGGCGTCGGATTCCGCGCCGGATTGCGCCGCGGCCGCCTCGACCGTCTTCTCCGGGTCGTCGAACAGCAGTTTTTGCGCGTGGTTCAGCGTCTTGAGCATTTCCATCGGGATCGTCTCGCTCACCGTGTAATCCTCCGAATAGGCCTCGAAGGGATCGGGAACGTTGAAATGCGAATCGGTGAACAGCGTCTTCAGCGCCGTGCGGCGCGTCTCGGTATCGACCCGGGCGCCCATGAACGGCCTGAAATCCGACTCCGGGGTGAGTTGCTCCAGCGGCGGCAGCTCGGGCGCCTTCTGCTCTTCGGCGGCGACCGGCGCTGCGGCAGGCTCTTGCCCCGGCTTCTCGGCCGCCTGTTCCCGCTTCAGCCGCGACCAGCGCTCGAGAAACGCTTCCCCGTCGCCGCTCATCGCGCGATCCGGTCCTTGGGATGGATGAACGAGCGCGGCTTGATGCGCTTTTTCGGCTCGGGCCGGTAGTTCTGCTCCACGTACTCGCCGACCCAGGCGAAGATCTGCGGCGACATCGCGACGCCGTCGACCGAATGACCGCCGTCGAGCCAGCGGCTGCCCTCGTCGTAACTCGCGGTCACCTGCAGGGGAACGGCGCTGTCTCCATCCATCCGCCACAGCACGAATATCCGCGGCGAACCCGATGAAACGTTCAGGTAATAGCCCTCCGCCTCGTCGCGATGCAGCACCAGCTCGAAACCGGGATAAAGCCACTGCGCGAGGTCGGCCTGTTCGACCAGGATGCGCGGCCCCCCTTGCGGCTCATCGGACTCGAGCACCGACCAGGGCTCCCAGAGCACGCTCTCCCAGCGATTGCGCGTGGCGCGCCGCTGCATGATCACCGCGAGCGTCTTTGTCGGCTTTTCCAAGTTTGTACTGTGTTTCCTGTCCCGGCCGAAGTCTATACTGCTATCATCGTCCTGGCATTCTGCAGCATCAATAAGCCCATGGCGCAAAAGGTTATTTCAATCCGGCCGGAATCCCTCATGCCGGGGGCAAGAGCCCCCCGCTACGACGGCGGCCAGCTCGCCGACACGCTCGGCCGGCCGATGCGCGACCTGCGCATATCGGTTACCGACCGCTGCAACTTCCGCTGCGTGTATTGCATGCCGCGCGAAGTGTTCGACGCCGACTACAAGTTCCTGCCGCACGCCGCGCTCCTCAGCTTCGAGGAAATCGTGCGCCTGGCCGGCGTCTTTGTCGGCCTGGGGGTGAAGAAGATACGCCTGACCGGCGGCGAGCCGCTGTTGCGCAAGGACCTGGCGACCCTCGTCGGGATGCTGGCACCGCTCGGCGCGGATCTCACGCTGACGACCAACGGCGCGACCCTGGTCAAGCACGCGCGCGCGCTGAAGGACGCGGGCCTGAATCGCATCACGGTCAGCCTGGACTCGCTCGACGAGGCCACCTTCCGCGCCATGAACGACGCCGATTTTCCGGTGGCAAGGGTGCTGGAGGGCATCGCCGCCGCCGCCGATGCGGGGTTTGCGCCGATCAAGATCAACATGGTGGTGAAGCGCGGCGCGAATGATCATCAGATCGTCGACGCGGCGCGCCACTGGCGCACCGACGGCAGAGGCAGGGGCCACATCCTGCGCTTCATAGAATACATGGACGTCGGCAGCACCAATGGCTGGCGCATGGACGACGTCATCCCGTCGGCCGAAGTGCTGCGGCGCATTGCCGCGGTCTTTGCGCTCGAGCAGGCCGAGGCGAACTACGGCGGCGAAGTCGCCGAGCGCTGGCGCTACCGGGACGGCGCCGGCGAGATCGGGGTCATCTCCTCGGTGACGCGGGCCTTCTGCCGCGACTGCAGCCGCATGCGGCTTTCCACCGAAGGCTCGCTTTTCACCTGCCTGTTCGCGCGACAGGGCCACGACCTGAAGGCACTGTTGCGCGGCGGCGCCAGCGACGACGACCTCCGCGACCGCATCGCTGCGGTCTGGCGGCTGCGCGACGACCGCTACTCGGAGATTCGCACCGCCCAGACCGAAGAGATGCGCGCGCAGCAGCGCAAAGTGGAGATGTCCTACATTGGCGGCTAAGCCCAGGCCCGGCAGTCCGCGGCTCACCGACGCCGCCCGGCCCGCGACCTTCGAGGTCGAGGCCCATAACGAGCGCGGCGAGATGGTGCCGACCGCAATCGCCGGCGAACACCCGCTCACGCTTTACCTCGACAAGCGGGAACTCGTCACCCTGATGACGCTGGGCCACGCGCCCGAAGCGCTCGCCATCGGCTATCTGCGCAATCAGCGCCTGGCCGATTCGATCGAGGACATCGTTGCGGTGCAGGTCGACTGGGAAACGGATGCCGTTGCCGTAACCACCAGGAAAGCCGGGAAGAACATTGCGAAAAAGATCGGCAAGCGCACCGTGACCAGCGGTTGCGGCCAGGGCACCATGTTCGGCGACCTGATGGAAGAGATCGACGACGTCAAGCTGCGCAATGACCTGACGCTCGGCGACGCGGAGCTCTTCGTCCTGATCGAGAAGGTCCGCAAGCACGAGACCATCTACAAGCAGGCCGGCGCGGTGCACGGCTGCGCGCTCGCGACGCGGCAGGGCGAAATCCTGATGTTCGTCGAGGACGTGGGCCGGCATAACGCGGTGGACGCGATCGCCGGCTTCATGTGGCTCGACGCGATCGACGGCTCGGACAAGGTTTTCTACACCACCGGGCGGCTGACCTCGGAAATGGTGATCAAGTGCGCGCAGATGCGGATCCCGTTCCTGGTCTCGCGCTCGGGTCTCACCAAGATGGGCCACCAGATCGCCGAGCGGGTCGGCCTCACCATGATCGGCCGCGCGAGTGGCAGGCATTACCTGGCGTTCACCGGCAAGCACCGGCTGAAGCACACGGCGCCGCAACCGACCGCGCTCGCCTGAATGCTGCCGCAGCTGTCCGCCTCGCAGGCCGCTGCCGCACCCTGCGAGCGCGTCGCGCAGTGGTGGCCGCGCCACCGTTCGATCGCCGCCGAGCACCCGGCGACCATCCATCAAGCGATCGTCGGCGGCTTCGTCGCCGACCGGGTCGGCTGGGCTTTCGCGTCCGGCTACCAGGCCGCGCTGCGCGCGCTCTTCCCGGAAGCGCCCGGCGACCGCATCTGCGCGCTCTGCGTGACCGAAGCCGACGGCAACAGCCCGAAGGCGATCAGGAGTTCGCTGCGCAAGGAAGGCGCCGCGTGGGTGCTGAACGGCGCCAAGCGCTGGACGACGCTTGGACCCGCGGGCTCGCTCTTCTTCGTCGCTGCGCGCGACGAAGCCGCGGCGGGAGAAAGACCCGCGATCAAGGTAGTCAGGGTTTCCTCCGGCGCTCCGGGATTGACCATCCAGGCCATGCCGCAGACGAAATTCGTGCCCGAAGTCCCCCACGCGCAGCTTCAATTCGAGAATTTGAGAATAAGAGAATCCGAAATACTCCCGGGCGATGGCTACGCCGACTACGTGAAGCCGTTCCGCACCGTGGAGGACATTCACGTCCAGGCCGCCGTGCTCGCCTACCTCATGCGCGAGGCGCAGCGGCTGTCCTGGCCCGAGAATTGGATCGAGAGGCTGTCGGCGCTGCTCGCCGCGTTCAGCAAGCTGGCCGACATGCCAGCCGCGCAAGCGGAAACGCACATCGCTCTCGCCGGCGCGCTGAACATTGGTTCCGGATTGCTCGACGAGGCGGAGAAGTTCTGGGAAGCCGCAGCGCCGGATCCCGCAGCGGAACGCTGGCAGCGCGACCGGGAACTCCTCAAGGTCGCGGCAGGCATCCGCGCGCAGCGTACCAAGCGCGCCTGGGAGAACCTCAGGCGGCCTGGGCCTGCCGGCTAGAGAATTTATCCTTCTCCGCGGTCAGTTCGGCGCGCGAGGGGAAGAAGAACGAGGCGAGCAGCATGCCACCCGCCAGCGCGGCGAGCACGAAGAACACATTGCCGAAGCCGCCCTCGGTGCGATGCAGCGCCGCGATCATCGGCACCGCCACCGCGGCCACGCCGAGCGACACCACGTAGCGCACCGCGAGCACGCGTGCCCGGAATTCGTCGGCGACGTACCTGCCGACGATGGCGTCGTTCAGCGGGATCTGCCCGAACACCGCGAGCATCATGAACAGCGCCGCCACCAGCATCGCCCAGCCCTGCAGGTTCGCGGCGAGAAAGAGCAGCGGGACCTGCACCAGGGCGACGCCGATCATCAAGCGGCGCAGCTCGGTGCGGTCGATCAGCGCGCCCATCAGCACCTGGGCGAAGGCGGCCATGGTGTAGACCACGGCAACCAGCAGGCCGATGCCGAAGCTGGTCTGCGTCAGCGCCTGCAGGCGCTCGTCGAACACCTTGGGCATCGAGATCGTGGTCGAATTGAAAATGATCCCGCCGCAGGCGGTGGCGATGAGCAGGACCGAGAATATGCGTGCCATCATGCGGGCGTCCATGTGCAGCCCGATCGACTTCGAGGTCTTTTTCGCGCTGCCGGGGTTCCTCACCAGCGATAGGAAACCGATTCCACCCACCATACACAGAACTCCCGGAACGAAAAAGGCCGCACGCCAGCCGGCGAGGTCCACCAGCGCGCCGGTGAGGAGCGCGGAGGACGCGAGACCGAGATTGCCCCACAGACCGTTCCAGCCGAGCACGCTGCCCATGTTTACGGGCGATGCCACCAGCATCGCGATGCCCACCGGGTGATAGATGGCGGCAAAGGCGCCGGTGACCGTCAGTCCGGCCGCGATCTGCCACGGCGACTGCGCGAAGCCCGTCACGAACAGCGACGCACCGATGCCGAAATAGAACATCACCATCACCTTGTAGCGGCTCCAGTGGTCCGCGAGCCAGCCCGCCGGAATGGCGCAGACGCCGAACGCAATGAAGCTGCCCAGCGCCAGCGGCAATAGTTCGGAGTAAGGCCGGCCCCACTCGCGCCCGATTGCGACCACCGCGGTCGGAAAGACCAGCATGGCGAGGTGGTCAAGCAGGTGCCCGAGGTTGAGAAAAGGAACCAGCCAGCGGTTTTGCATGGGGCGCAAGATACTACTTTTCGCGGCGCCGGGTACCGCAGGCTCGCATCCCGTAGCGCGCGCAGGTTCCCGAGTAAAATCAGCGGCATGCTTGAGACAACGGCGCTCGCCTGCGAGCGCGGCGGGCTGCGCCTGTTCTCGGATCTGGGTTTCGCGCTGCAAGCCGGGGGCCTGCTGCGCGTGCGCGGCGCCAACGGCAGCGGCAAGACCACGTTGCTGCGCACGCTCGCCGGGCTTACGCGCCCGGCCGAGGGCGAAGTGCGCTGGCGCGGCAATGCGATCGGCGACGAATACCGCAGGGAGATGCTGTTCCTCGGGCACGCCGCCGCGGTAAAGGATGAGCTCACGGTGTTGGAGAATTTGGAATTTTCTTCCCGGATTTCCTGTTTGGAAATCTCCGAGTCGAAAATCAAGAGTGCCCTCGACTGCCTCGGCATCGCCCGCCTCGCGGATCTGCCGGCCCGGTACCTGTCGCAGGGCCAGCGCAAGCGCGCCGCGCTCGCCCGGCTCGCGCTGTCG
>MEQQ01000010.1:0-5559 GCA_001770285.1 Betaproteobacteria bacterium RBG_16_66_20 | reverse complement strand
CGAGCCGTTCTCCGCGCTGGACGACGAGGCGATCACACGGGTGAGCGCGCTGTGCGCCGAGCACCTGGCCGCGGGCGGCATGCTGGTGCTGACCTCGCACCAGGACATCCCGATCGCGGCGCCGGATGCGCGCGAGATCGAACTGCGGGGCTGAACAGCGGTGCTGCAGGCGTTCTCGTTCATCATCCGCCGTGAGCTGCGCCTCGCCTTGCGCCGCAAGGGCGATGTCCTCAACGTGCTCGTATTCTTCGTGGTCGTGGCGAGCCTGTTTCCGCTCGGCGTCGGGCCGGAGCCGAACCAACTGCGCGCGATGGCCGCGGGCGTGGTCTGGATTGCCGCGCTGCTCGCCGCGGTGCTGTCGCTGCCGCGCCTGTTTGCGGCGGATTACGCCGACGGCACGCTCGAGCAGATGCTGGTCTCGCCGCAGCCGCTGCTCGTGGTCGTGCTGGCAAAGGCCGCCGCGCACTGGCTGCTGACCGGACTGCCGCTCGCGCTCGCGGCTCCGCTCATCGGCCTGCAGTACGACCTGCCGGCGGTCGCGCTCGGCGTGCTGCTCGCATCGCTGCTCATCGGCACGCCGGTGCTGAGTCTCCTCGGCGCCGCCGGGGCGGCACTGACGCTGGGCGTGCGCGGCGGCGGCGCGCTGCTCGGCCTGCTGGTGCTGCCGCTATTCGTTCCGGTGCTGGTGTTCGGCGCCGGCGCAGTGACCTCGACCTTGATCGGGATCAACCCGTCTGCACACCTGTCTCTGCTCGGCGCGTTTCTTGCGGTATCCTCGCTCATCGGCCCTTGGGCTGCCTGCGCGGCCCTCCGGGTTGCCCTGGATTGATGACTTCCGACCTGTTCCGTTTCGCTGCTCCGCAGGCATTTTTCCCGCTCGCCGGGAAACTGATCCCGTGGTTTTGGGTCCTAGCAGGCGTGCTCACGCTTGCCGGACTGTATGTCGCGTTCTTCGTCGCCCCCACCGACCACCAGCAGGGCGAGGCCTACCGGATCATCTTCATCCACGTGCCGGCGGCATGGATGTCGATGTTCCTCTACGTCGTGATGGCGGGCTGGGCGGGGCTCGGCCTGGCGCTGAACACGCGACTCTCCGGGATGATGGCCTCGGCGATCGCGCCGACCGGTGCGATGTTCACGTTCGTCGCCTTGTGGAGCGGCGCGCTCTGGGGCAGGCCGACCTGGGGCGCTTACTGGGTGTGGGACGCGCGCCTGACCTCGGAGCTCGTGCTGCTGTTCCTCTACCTCGGCTTCATCGCACTGAAGAGCGCGATTCCCGATCCGGTGCGCGCCGACCGCGCCGGCGCGATCCTCGCGCTGGTCGGCGTGGTCAATGTGCCGATCATCTACTTCTCGGTGCAATGGTGGAACACGCTTCACCAAGGCGCCTCCGTGAGCCTGACGCGCGCGCCCTCGATGGCCAGCACCATGCTCCTCGGCATGCTGCTGATGGCGCTTGCGGCGTGGATGTACAGCATCGCGACTGCGCTTTGCCGCGTGCGGACCATCATCCTGGAGCGCGAGCGCGACGCCGAATGGGTGCGCATGACGAAGGATCAGATGCGGGCGGCGGCGTGAATTGGGGCAGCCTCAGCGAATTCCTCGACATGGGGGGCTACGGCTTCTACGTATGGGGTTCGTACGGGGTTACCGCCTTGTGTATCTGTCTGGAGATTTTTTCCTTGAAACAAAAGAAAGAAAGAGCATGAAACCCCGTCACCAGCGCATGATCGCCATTGCCGCCGGCCTCGCCTTGATCGCGATCGCCGCCGCGCTCGTGCTGAACGCCTTCCAGGGCAACGTCGTGTTCTTCTTCAGCCCGAGCCAGGTCGCGGCGAAGGAAGCGCCGGTGGACCGGACCTTCCGCGTCGGCGGCATGGTCGAGAAGGGTAGCCTCAAGCGCCGCGCGGACGGACTCACCGTGGATTTCGTGGTCACCGATACCGCGAAAAGCATTCCGGTGGTCTACAGCGGCATCCTTCCCGACCTGTTCAAGGAGGGCAAGGGCGTGGTGGCGCAGGGCAAGCTCGGGCCCGACGGCGCGTTCCACGCCAGCGAAGTGCTCGCCAAGCACGACGAGAACTACATGCCGCCCGAGGCCGCGCACGCGCTTTCCACGGCGGAAGCGGAAAAAGCGGCCAAGAGCGTCATTGCACCCGGAGGCGCACGATGATTCCCGAGATCGGTCAGTTTGCGCTCATCATAGCGCTCGGCATCGCGCTGGCGCAGTCCGCGCTGTCGCTGACCGGCGCAGCACGCAGAATTCCCGCCTTCATCGCGGTCGCGCGGCCTGCGGCGCAGGGCCTGTTCGTGTTCGTCGCAATCGCCTTCGGCTGCCTTGCATGGTCGTTCTACAACAACGACTTTTCCGTGCTCAACGTGGCAACCAACTCCAACTCCCGGCTGCCCACCGCCTACCGCATCGCCGCGAGCTGGGGCAGCCACGAAGGCTCGCTCCTGTTGTGGGTCCTGATGCTCTCGTTCTGGATGCTGGCGGTCTCGGTGTTCAGCCGCAGCCTTCCCGATGACATGCTAGCGCGCATCCTCGGCGTCATGGGCCTGGTGGCGGTCGGATTCCTTTCGTTCATGCTGTTCACCTCCAACCCGTTCGAGCGCCTGCTTCCCGCCGCCGCGGACGGCCGCGACCTGAATCCCCTGCTGCAGGATCCCGGAATGGTGTTCCACCCGCCGATGCTTTACATGGGCTACGTCGGGTTTTCGGTCGCATTTGCGTTTGCGATCGCGGCACTGCTCGATGGGCGCCTCGACGCCACCTGGGCGCGCTGGTCGCGGCCCTGGACCACGGCAGCCTGGGTCTTTCTCACCATCGGCATCGCGCTCGGCAGCTTCTGGGCCTATTACGAACTCGGCTGGGGCGGCTGGTGGTTCTGGGATCCGGTGGAAAACGCCTCGTTCATGCCCTGGCTGATCGGCACCGCCCTGATCCACTCGCTCGCGGTGACCGAGAAGCGCGGCGCCTTCAAGGCCTGGACCGTGCTGCTCGCGATCATCGCGTTCTCGTTGAGCCTGCTGGGTACCTTCCTGGTGCGCTCGGGCGTGCTGACCTCGGTGCATGCCTTCGCCACCGACCCCAAGCGCGGCATTTTCATCCTCTGCTTCCTCGCCGTGGTGATCGGCGGCTCGCTCTCGCTGTATGCATGGCGCGCGAACCGCGTCGCGCCGGGCGGACGGTTCGAACTGCTGTCGCGCGAGTCGATGCTGCTCGCCAACAGCGTGCTGCTGCTGGTCGCCTGCGGCGCGGTGATGCTCGGTACGCTGTATCCCCTGTTCCTCGATGCGCTCGACCTCGGCAAGATATCGGTGGGACCGCCCTACTTCGATTCGGTGTTCCTGCCGCTGATGGCGCCGGCGGTGCTGCTCGCCGGAATCGGGCCGCTCATCGCCTGGCGCAAGGGCGAGCCGGCGCAACTCGTGGGGCGGCTGCGCTGGATCGCGATCGTGGCGCTGATCGGCGCGCTTTTCGTGCCGCTCGCGTTCGGGCGCTGGGCCGCGCTCACCAGCGTGGGCCTACTGCTCGCCTTCTGGATTTTCGCCGGAACGCTGACCGCATTGGTAGTGCGTTACAGATCGAATGCCAAGCTGACGCGCTCTTTCCTCGGCATGCTGCTCGCGCATGCCGGCGTCGGCGTCTTCATCGTCGGCGTGACCCTGGTCAAGAGCTACGAAACCGAGCGTGACCTGCGCATGGAACCGGGGGACACGGCCACGCTCGGCGGCTACAGTTTCCGCTTCGAGGGCGTGCGCGACGTGAGTGGCCCGAACTACGCCGCGGCGCGCGGTGCGCTCACCGTGCAGCGCGATGGCGAGACCATCGCCCGTCTGGCTCCGGAAAAACGCGTCTATCTCGTACAGCGCAACCCCATGACCGAGGCCGCGATAGATGCCGGCATCTCGCGCGACGTCTATGTGGCGCTGGGTGAAGCGGTGGGCGGCGATGCATGGACGGTGCGCATCCACATCAAGCCCTTCATACGCTGGATCTGGTTCGGTTGCCTGATGATGGCGTTCGGCGGCCTGCTGGCCGCGAGCGACCGGCGCTATCGCATCGCCACGCAGCGGCGCGAGGACGCGTTGACCGCGGACGCGACTGTGATCCGGCGAGGTACGGCATGAAGCGCTTCCTCTGGCCGCTCGCGATCTTCATCCTGCTGGTCGGTTTCCTCGCCGTCGGGCTGAGGCTCAATCCGCGCGAGGTCCCCTCGCCCCTGGTCGGCAAGGCGGCGCCCGCATTCGAGCTGCCGGTGCTGCACCAGCCGGACAAGCGCTTCGTCCCCGGCGACATGCGCGGCAAGGTGTGGCTGCTCAACGTCTGGGCCTCGTGGTGCGTTTCCTGCCGCGAAGAGCACCCCGTGCTGATGGAGCTGTCCAAGCGCAGCGTGATGCCGATCCTCGGCCTGAACTACAAGGACAAGGGCGAGGATGCGCAGCGCTGGCTGAAGCAGTTCGGCGACCCGTACCAGCTCTCGGTGGTCGATGCCGACGGGCGCATCGGCATCGACTATGGCGTCTACGGCGTGCCCGAGACTTACCTGATCGACGCCGAAGGCGTGATCCGCTACAAGCAAATCGGCCCGCTTACCCAGGCGATCATCGACGACAAGGTACTGCCGCTGGCGAAGGCATTGAAGAAATGAGAATTCTCCTGCTCGCGGTTTTTGTTTCGGTTTCTCTTTTGAGCATCAACGTAAAGGCAATCGAGAATGCAAACCCGCAAACCGAGCAGCGCATCCGCCAGCTGTCGGAAAAGCTGCGCTGCCTGGTGTGCCAGAACCAGTCGCTCGCCGATTCCAACGCCGAGCTCGCGCAGGACCTGCGCCAGCAGCTGCGCGAGCAGGTGGCGGCGGGACGCAGCGACGACGCGATCCTCGACTACCTGGTGCAGCGCTACGGCGACTTCGTCCTCTATGAGCCGCCGTTCAAGGCCACTACGGTGCTGCTCTGGATCGGGCCCTTCGTCCTGCTCGCCGCGGCGGCGCTGGTGCTGGTCGCGACCCTGAGGCGCCGGCGCCGCGTGCCGGAGGAGCCCGCGCTCGGGCCGGAAGACCGACGCCTGGTCGAGCGCGTACTCGGGCCGGCGGTCCCGCCGGAACGCGACGGGAGCGCGCGATGATCCCGTTCCTCGCGATCGCCGCGGCGCTGACCGCGGCGGCCCTGCTGTTCCTGCTGCCGCCACTGCTTCGCCGCCGCACCACCGCGCCCGACGTGCGCGTCGCGGCCAACGCCGCCATCTACCGCGAGCAGCTCGAGGAGCTCGCGGCCGAGTTGCAGCGCGGCGCCGTCAGCCAGGAAGAATTCGCGCGCGCCAGCCGCGAGATCGAGCATCGCATCGTCGCCGAGCACGCGGGTGGCGCCCCGGCGCCGGCGACGCACCAGGCGCCGCTGGCGGCGGCGCTCGCCGTCGGACTGCTGCTGCCGCTCGCGGTCGCGCTCGGCTACTGGCAGCTCGGCAAGCCGGACGCGCTGAGCGCTGTCCCGACGGAGCAGCCCGCCCACAATTTCAGCCCGGAACAGGTGGCGTCCCTGGTGGAGCGCCTCGAG
>MEQQ01000009.1:343-7365 GCA_001770285.1 Betaproteobacteria bacterium RBG_16_66_20 | reverse complement strand
TGCCGCGCGCGATTCGGGTTTCCTGACCGTCTCGAGACCAACCAGCTCGGCATTGAAGCGCCCGCCGGCAATGCTGGTGCGGACATACCCGCGACGATCGCCGTTACCGTACCTGATGTGTGGATTTTCCGCGAGGATGGCCGGCATGTTTCGTTGCCAGCTGCCCGGCGAGGAGGTAATGGAAGTGCCGACAAACTCGCTTGCCACCACCGGCGACCGGTCGTCATCGAAATCAAGCTTCAGGTCCGCGACAAAGTGCATGTGCACGTCGCCGCCGATCACCACCGGGTTGGCGAGCTTTCGCGTGACGATGGATTCCAGGACCCGTTGGCGGGCGGCGGGATAGCCGTCCCAGCTGTCGGTCCAGACCAGTTCCCGTTCGCCCGATCTGTTCTTGCGTTGCGCCGTGAGCACGGGTTGCGCGACGATGTTCCATGACGCGCGGGAAGAAGTGAATTGGCGGTCAAGCCACGCCTCCTGCACGGCGCCCAGCATCGTACGCGAGGGGCTGCGCAGATCGATGCATTCCCGGGGATCAACCTCGTTGCCGCCGCCTGACTTCCTCGGGCAGGCCTGGGGCGAGCGGTACTGGCGGCCGTCAAGCAGGTAAAAGTTGGCAAGGGTTCCCCACCCCAAAGCGGTGTAGATCTGCATCGCTGGTCCGCTTGGCCGCATGCGGGCAGGGAGCGGCATGTGCTCGTAGTACGCCTGGTAAGCGGCCGCACGCCGGAGCAGAAATTCCTCCGGAGGTGTTCCGTCCTCCTGGCGATCGTTGGCGTAGTCGTTGTCCACCTCGTGGTCATCCCAGGTGACGATCCAGGGAAACGCGAGGTGCGCCGACTGCAGGTCCCGGTCGCTCTTGTACTGCCCGTAGCGAGCGCGATACTCATCAAGTGTGACGGGTTCGTCGCTGCGTTCGTGCATACGTACCTGATTGCGGCGCAAAGAGGACTCGTAGATGTAGTCGCCGAGGAAGACGACAAGATCAAGATCGTCGACAACCATGTGCTTGTAGGCGTTGTAGTACCCGTGCTCGAAGTGCTGGCACGACGCGAAAGCGAAGCGAAGGCGCGCTGCGGCTGCGCCGGCTGCCGGCGCGGTTCGCGTGCGGCCGATGGGACTTACTGCTTCCCCGGCCAGAAACCGGTACCAATACCAGCGCTCGGGCTCGAGGCCCCGCACCTCCGCGTGCACCGAGTGCGCCCACTCGGGCCCCGGAAACTCCGCGCCGCCGGCGACGATTTTTCTGAACCCCTGGTCCTCGGCGACTTCCCAGCGCATCGGCACCGGCTCGGGCGCAAGACCGCCACCCGGCTCCAGGGGCTTGGGCGCGAGCCGCGTCCAGAGCACGAATCCATCCGGGGTCGGGTAACCCGAGGCGACGCCCAGCGTGAAAGGGTACGCATCGAAGCGGACCTTGCGGTCGGTGGCGCGGACGGGAACCGCCTGCGAAACACCAAGCGCTGCGAGGATTTCCAGGAACCTGCGGCGATCGACCATGTAGATAGATGCGCTATCGCCCCCAGACTTCTTCAGCCACTTCCACGATCCGCCGCAGCTTGGCCCATTGCTCGTCCTCGGTGAGCGTGTTGCCCTCCTCAGTGGAGGCAAAGCCGCATTGCCCCGAGAGCGCGAGCTGGTCCAGGTCGACGAACTTCGCCGCCTCGTCGATACGGCGCTTGAGCAGGTCCTTGGACTCCAGCGCGCCCGCTTTGGTGGTGACAAGACCAAGCACCACGGTCTTGCCCTTCGGCACCAGCCGCAGCGGCTCGAAGCCACCCGCGCGGTCCGTGTCGTACTCCATGAAGTAGCCGTGCACGTTGATGCGATTGAACAGGACTTCGGCCTCCGCCTCGTAGCCGCCCGTTCCCATGAACGTGGACTTGTAGTTGCCGCGGCACAGATGCATGGTGATCGTCATGTCGGAGGGGATGTCCGACATCGCCGTGTTGATAAGGTCGCCGTAGAGAGGCCCGAGCTTCTCCGGATCGTCGCCGCGCGCCGCCATCTGCGCCCGGTACTTCGGATCGCACAGCATGGCGATGAATACCTCGTCGAGCTGGAGATAGCGGCAGCCGGCGTCGGCGAAGCCGCGTACGGCCTTCCTGTAGGCCTGGCCAAGATCGACCCAGAACGTGTCGAGTGTCGGATAGATTTTCCTGTCGATCGGCGTCGGTGAGGGCCGGCCGTAGATCGCCGACGGCGCGGGGATGGTGATCTTCGGCGTACGCCTGGTATGCGCCGCGACAAACTTGAAATGCTCGACCATCGGGTGCGGCCCCGCCAGGCCAAGCCTGCCGGTGACCTTGACGCCCTCATTGCGCGTCGTCACGCCCGCGAACGCGATACCGGAGTCCATGACGTGCTTCTCGGCGCCATCGAGGCCCCAGAGAAAATCGAGGTGCCACCACGAGCGGCGGAACTCGCCGTCGGTGATCGATTGCAGCCCGACCTCCTCCTGCTTCCTGATGACGCGCTCGATCTCGCGGTCTTCGACTGACTTGAGTTCGGCCGCCCCGATCTCGCCCCTGGCGCGCTGCGCGCGCGCCTCATGCAGCGCGGCGGGGCGCAGCAGGCTGCCAACATGGTCGGCGCGAAACGGAGGCTTGGTGCGTTGCATTTGTTCTCTTCCCCTGCCTGAGTTCGGGCAATATCCTACCCCGGCCTCGACAGGTCCACGATCCGGGCGGAACATCGCGGAACTGCCGGCTAATTGAGGAGAGGGAACCGTCATGACACGTCTGCTCGTCGCCGTCTGCGTTGCGCTGATTTCCTGCGGCGTACAGGCGCAGGCAGTCTTTCCTTCCAAGCCCGTGCGGGTGATCGTGCCTTTGCCGGCGGGAGGGCCGGGGGACTTTGTGGCAAGGCTCTACGCGCAAAAGCTCACCGAACGCTGGGGAAAGCCTGTGGTCGTCGAAAACCGGGCCGGCGCCACGGGCACGATCGGCGCGGACGCAGTGGTGAAATCGGCGCCCGACGGACACACGCTGCTTTTCACGCCGGACCTGCCGATCGCCATGGCGCCCGCGCTTTTCAAGCCACCGTACGATCCTAAGGCGGACCTGCTGCCCCTGGCCGCGGTCGGCGCGGGGGTCAACGCGCTGTTCGCGCATCCATCAGCCGGCGCGAACACCCTGGCGGAGTTCGTGGAGGCAGCTCGCCGCAGGCCCGGCGCTCTGACTTTTTCTTCGGCCGGAAATGCTTCTCCGGCGCATTTGTGCGGCGAGATGCTGAAGAAGGCGGCCGGGATCGATCTCACCCATGTTCCCTACAAGGGCGCGGCGCCGGCGATGACTGCATTGCTCGCCGGAGAGGTGTCGCTTTTCTGCGCCCCGATTCCCGCGGGACTGCCGCACCTGCGCAGCGGCAAGCTGAAAGCGCTCGCTACCACGGGCGAGTCGCCCGCGGCGCAGATGCCCGAGATCAAACCCGTTGCGGAGAGCTACCCCGGAGTGATGGTGGCGGTCTGGTACGGCGCGTTTGCGCCGGCGAAGACGCCCGCTTCGATCACAGCCGCGATCCGGAGCGACCTGCGCCGCGTCTTCGATGATGCCGACACGAAAGCGAGGATCGCTGCGGCCGGCGTCGACGCGGTTTGGATGGATGACAAGCAGCTTGCGGCTGCGATCGATCGCGATCTCGTGAAATGGACCCGGGTCGTGCGCGAGTCGAACATCAAGGTGGATTGAAGGTTGAGGACGCGGCCCAAATTCCTTTTGGCGCTCATGACCGGCCAATGAACGAATTGCTGCTGGTCGGCAGCATCCCGCTGGAGACCGTCGCCGCGGTCTTCGAGACCTTCGGGCGGCCGCTCGCCCCGCATCTGGCGGCGCTGCCCGACGGCGAGATCGGCTTTCGCAGGCACTGGATCAGCCGCGTCCACTTCCAGGTGTTTGCGATCCATCCCGACATCGAGGTGATCCAGCAGCCGCGGCCCGACGGCGGCGTCGAGCGGCTCATCCCGCACGATGTTTCGGACAGCTGGAGATTCCGCGTGCGCGGCGGGGTGCGCGCAATCCGCTTCGGCGAACCGGGCTGGCGTCTCGGGTTCGCGCGCGACGCGGTTAGCTCCTACGCGCTGTTCAGCGCGCTGAAGGATAAAGGCGTCCTGCCGCCGCAGCTGCGCTTCCAGGTCTCGATTCCGATGGTGAACAGCGCGGCGCCGCCGCGCATTTTCGCGGCCGAGGAGGATTGCCGGCTCGTCAGGGCCGGCTACGCCGAGGCGCTGAGCGCCGAACTGGACAAGATCCTCGAGCACATCCCTGCGCGGGAGCTCGCCATCCAGTGGGATTGCTCGACCGAGCTGCAGGAGGCGTACAGGGGGGCGCTCGATGCGCAGGTGCCGCAGGTGAGCATTTCACGGAATATCCCGCAGGAAGCGGCGCTGGGTTTTCATCTGTGCTTCGGTACGCTCGGCGGCTGGCCGCGCTTTGCGCCCGACGATCTCGGGCAGGCCGTCGCGCTCGCCAATGCGTACATCGAAACCGCGGGGCGGCGCGTGGACTGGATGCACATCCCGGTACTCGATCGCCACGACGACGCGTTCTACGCCCCGCTTGCGAAACTCAGGCCGCAAGGCGCGCGCGTGTACCTGGGCGCGGTTCACAACATGGAGCGTTTCAGCGAGCGGCTGCGCACCGCCCGCAAGTATTTGCCGGAATTCGGTGTCGCCGCGTACTGCGGATTCGGCCGCATGCCGAGCGCCGAGATGCCGCGGGTTCTGCAGGAGCACATCCGCGCGATGGAGTTGCTGTTGGCGGTGCGCTGATGGGCCGCATGAAGCACCACGAGGCGGTCGGCGATCACCTCGTCGCCTCGGTGCTGCGCGCGCGGCCGGAGGAGCCGGTGGACCGCGTGCTGGCGCGGCTGGCCGCGGAGAAACCCGCCAGCGTGGAACTGGTCCTGGTGTGCGAAGCCGATGGGCGCCTCGCCGGCGTAGTGACAATCGCGCAACTGTTTGCAGCGGGCGAAGCGAGGCTGGCTGACATCATGCAGCGCGATTTCCCGCGCGTCACGCAGGACGCCGACCAGGAGCACGCCGCCTCGCTCGCGCTGCACCACGCGGTGGACGCGCTGCCGGTGATGGACAAGGACGGCCGCGCCCTGGGCGTGATGCCCTCCCAGGCGCTGCTGCAGGTGCTGCGCCGCGAGCACGTCGAGGACCTGCACGTGCTCGCCGGCATCCAGCGCGAAGAGTCGCAGGCGCGCCATGCCATCGATGACCCGCCGATGCGCCGGGTACGCCACCGGCTGCCCTGGCTGCTCGCGGGCCTCGCGGGCGCTGGCGTGGCCACTGCGGCGATGGCCGGCTTCGAGACCACGCTGGGCGCGCACCTCGCTGTCGCCTTCTTCGTGCCGGGGATCGTCTACCTGGCGGACGCCATCGGCACGCAGTCCGAGGCGGTGGCGGTGCGCGGCCTGTCGCTCACGCGCTCGGGCATCGGCCACCTGCTCGGCGGCGAGCTGCGCACCGGCATGGCGATCGGCGCGACGCTCGGCCTGCTGCTGCCGTGGTGGCTGGCGCGCCTCGGGCGCGACCCGGCGCTCGGCAGCGGGCCGCTCGCCACGGTGATCCAGGACATCCTCAGCCTGCTGGTCTACCTCGGCGTGGTGCGCGCCTTCGGCCTTTGACGACCGGCGCCGGAAGAACCTGCGATTAGAATAGCGGCTTCCCGAACGAAATTACCGGAGTGGCGAATGATTCATTTCGTCGTGCATGAAGAAGGAGACGGCGTCGGCGTCGTCGTGGTCGAGGGCGTCAAGGCCGGCCAGGAACTCGTCGGCTGGATCATGGAAGACGACAAGGAGATCCGGATGACCGCGACGAGCGACATCCCGATCGGCCACAAACTCGCGCTCAAGGATTACGGGCCGGGCGATACGGTGATCAAGTACGGCGTGGACATCGGCAAGGTGGTGGCGCCGATCGCGCGCGGCGAGCATACGCACGTGCAAAACCTCAAAACGAAGCGGTGGTAAGAATGGACCTGGCAACAGCAACCTTCTGGGGCTACAAGCGCGAGAACGGCCGCGTCGGCGTGCGCAACCACGTCCTCATCCTGCCGGTCGACGATCTGTCGAACGCCGCCGCCGAGGCGGTCGCGAACAACATCAAGGGTGCGCTTGCGATTCCGCATCCCTACGGGCGGCTGCAATTCGGCGCCGACCTGGAGCTGCATTTCCGCACCCTGATCGGCGCCGGCTGCAACCCGAACGTCGCCGCGGTGGTGGTGATCTGCATCGAGGGCGGCTGGGCGAAGAAGGTCGCCGACGGCATAGCCGCGACCGGCAAGCCGGTGTCGTACTTCGGCATCGAGCAGCACGGCGACCACGACACCATCCAGCGCGCCTCGAAGGCGGCAAAGGAATACGTGCAGTGGGCTTCCGAACTGCGCCGCGAAGAGCGGCCGCTGAAAGACCTGTGGGTTTCGACCAAGTGCGGCGAGTCGGACACCACCTCGGGCTGCGGCGCCAATCCCACGGTGGGCAACGCGTTCGACAAGCTCTATCCCCGCGGCGTCACGCTGGCGTTCGGCGAGACCACCGAATTGACCGGCGGCGAGCACCTGGTCGCGGCCCGCTGCCGCAACGACGAAGTGCGCAAGAAATTCCAGTTCATGTTCGACCGCTACCAGGACGTCATCAACCGCCACAAGACCAGCGACCTGTCCGACTCGCAGCCGACCAAGGGCAACATCGAGGGCGGCCTCACGACGATCGAGGAAAAGGCGCTCGGCAACATCCAGAAGATCGGCCGCAAGTGCATGGTCGACGGCGTGATTGACAAGGCGGAGATGCCGACCGGGCCGGGCCTGTGGTTCATGGATTCATCCTCGGCTGCCGCCGAGATGCTGACGTTGCTTGCGGCGAGCGGTTTCGTGGTTCACCTGTTTCCGACGGGCCAGGGCAACGTGATCGGCAACCCGATTCTTCCGGTGATCAAGCTCAGCGCCAACCCGCGCACCGTACGCACGATGTCGGAGCACATCGATGTGGATGTTTCTGGTCTTTTAAGAAAAGAA
>MEQQ01000009.1:0-289 GCA_001770285.1 Betaproteobacteria bacterium RBG_16_66_20 | reverse complement strand
AACGGACGACTCACCGCGGCCGAGGCGCTCGGCCATCGCGAATTTGTTCTGACGCGCTTGTACGAATCTGCGTGAGGTCGCTGCAAGTCCGGGTCTGGAGAGGAAGCGCGAAAGGCGCGTTCCAGGAATTCGAGGTGCCGCGCCACGCCAGCCAGACGGTGCTGGATGTCGTTACCCACATCCAGCGCGTGCTCGATCCGACGCTTGCCTACCGCTTCGCCTGCCGCGTCGGCATGTGCGGCTCCTGCGCCATGACGGTGAACGGCGTTTCGCGTTGGACCTGCCGTAC
>MEQQ01000008.1 GCA_001770285.1 Betaproteobacteria bacterium RBG_16_66_20 | reverse complement strand
GCGCTGCGAGTTCCAAAAGCAACTCGACCTCCGGAAATGAAAAAGGGCGCTCGCGCGCCCCTTTTCGTGGGTCCCCGCTTGCGCGGGGACGACGTGGGAGGCTGCTAGACGATGTCGAGGTGCTCGATGCCTTTGGTGAGGTCCTTGTCCTTGGATTCCTTGCCGTGCAGCTTGATGTTGAGGCGCACTTCGTTGGTCGAGTCGGCGAAGCGCAGCGCGTCCTCGTAGCCGATGCGGCCGGCCTCGTAGAGGTCGAACAGGGCCTGGTCGAAGGTCTGCATGCCCAGTTCCCGCGATTTCTTCATGATTTCCTTGATCTCGTGGATTTCGCCCTTGAAGATCAGGTCGCTGATCAACGGCGAGTTGAGCAGCACTTCCACCGCCGCGGCGCGCCCCTTGCCTTCCTTCAGCGGGATCAGGCGTTGCGAGATCACCCCTTTGAGGTTCAACGACAGGTCCATCAGCAGCTGCTGGCGGCGCGCTTCGGGGAAGAAGTTGATGATCCGGTCCATCGCCTGGTTGGAATTGTTGGCGTGCAGGGTGCCGAGCGCCAGGTGGCCGGTCTCGGCGAAGGCGATCGCGTGCTCCATCACTTCCATTTCGCGGATCTCGCCGATCAGGATCACGTCGGGCGCCTGGCGCAGGGTGTTCTTGAGCGCCGCTTCCCAGGAATCGGTGTCGACGCCGACTTCGCGCTGCGTGATCAGGCAGTTCTTGTGCGGGTGCACGTACTCGACCGGGTCCTCGATGGTGATGATGTGGCCGTAGGAGTTCTCGTTGCGGTAGCCGAGCATCGCGGCGAGCGAGGTGGACTTGCCCGAGCCGGTGCCGCCGACGAACAGCACCAGGCCGCGCTTGGTGAGCGCCACGTCCTTCAGCACCGGCGGCAGCTTGAGGTCCTCGAAGCTGGGGATCGCGGTGGTGATGACGCGCAGCACCATCCCCACCTGGCCCATCTGCACGAAGCAGTTGACGCGGAAGCGCCCGATGCCGGCCGGGGAGATCGCAAAATTGCACTCCTTCTTGGCCTCGAATTCAGCCGACTGCTTGTCGTTCATGATCGCGCGCACCAGCATTTGCGTGTGCTGGGCGGCGAGCGCGGTCTGCGACACCGGGGTCATCTTGCTGTCGATTTTCATCGCCGGCGGGAAGCCCACGGTGATGAAAAGGTCCGAGCCCTTCTTCGCGACCAGGGCGCGCAGAAGGTCGTACATGAATTTGACTGCCTGTTCGCGTTCCATGCCTAACCTCCGGCGAAGTTGTCCTTGTTGGCGGCCTTGCTGCGTGCCTCGGGCATCGAGATGATATTGCGCTTCACCAGGTCCTGCAGGTTCTGGTCGAGGGTCTGCATGCCCATCTGGGCGCCGGTCTGGATCGCGGAATACATCTGCGCGATCTTGTTCTCGCGGATCAGGTTGCGGATCGCCGGCGTGCCGACCATGATTTCGTGCGCCGCGACCCGGCCGGTGCCGTCCTTGGTCTTGAGCAGCGTCTGCGAGATGATGGCGCGGATCGACTCCGAGATCATGGCGCGGATCATTTCCTTTTCCGCCGCCGGGAACACGTCCACGATGCGGTCGATGGTCTTGGCCGCCGAAGAGGTGTGCAGCGTGCCGAACACGAGGTGGCCGGTTTCCGCGCCCGAGAGCGCCAGGCGGATGGTCTCCAGGTCGCGCATCTCGCCCACGAGAATGACGTCAGGGTCCTCGCGCAGGGCGCTGCGCAGGGCGTTGGCGAACGACAGCGTGTGCGGCCCGACCTCGCGCTGGTTGATCAGGCACTTCTTCGATTCATGCACGAACTCGATCGGATCCTCGATGGTGAGGATGTGGCCTTCCTCGGTCTCGTTCTTGTGGTTGACCATCGCCGCGAGGGTGGTGGATTTGCCCGAGCCGGTCGGGCCCGTCACCAGCACCACGCCGCGCGGCTGGTCGGCGATCGCTTCGAACGATTTCGGGCACTTCAGGTCGGTCAGCGACATGATCTTCGACGGAATCGTCCGCAATACCGCCGCGGCGCCGCGGTTCTGCACGAAAGCGTTGACGCGAAAGCGCGCCAGGTTCGGGACCGCGAACGAAAAGTCGCACTCCAGATTCTCTTCGTAGAACTTCCGCTGCCCGTCGTTCATGATGTCGTAGAGCATGCTGTGCACGTCTTTATGCTCCATCGCGGGCAGGTTGATGCGCTTTACGTCGCCATGCACGCGGATCATCGGCGGCAGGCCCGAGGACAGATGCAGGTCGGAGGCCTTGTTCTTGACCACAAATGCAAGCAATTCAGTGAGATCCATTACAATTCCCCTGGGGACACGTAGCCAAAGTATGCGGTCAATCCATGACAACTTGCAAGCCGTTCGCGAGCGCATCGCGCGTGCCGCGCTGGCGGCCGGCCGCGACCCCTTGACGGTGGCCCTGCTGGCGGTATCCAAGACCCACGCCGCCTCTCTGGTGGCGCAGGCGGTGGACGCGGGACAGCGCGCGTTCGGCGAAAACTACGTCCGGGAAGCCTTGGAGAAAATGGATGCATTGGCCGAAAATCTGGGCAAGGAACGCGCCCGCGCGTTGGAATGGCATCTCATTGGACCGCTTCAGAGCAACAAGACGCGCCTCGCCGCCGCGCGCTTCGACTGGGTGCACAGCGTCGAGAGCGAGAAGGTTGCCCGGCGTCTGTCGGAGCAGCGCCCGGCGGGGATGGCGCCGCTCAACGTCTTGATCCAGGTAAACGTCTCGGGCGAGTCGAGCAAGAGCGGCGTCGCGCCGGAGCAGGTCGCCGGGCTGGCCGAGGCGATCTCATCCTTGCCGAACCTGAAGCTGCGCGGCCTGATGGCGATTCCCGAGCCAGGCGGGGATGTGCAAACGCAGCGTTTGCGCTTTTCCGGATTGCGGAAACTCCTGGAGCAACTGCAAAACCGGCATGCCACTCTCGACACCCTTTCCATGGGCATGTCGGACGACATGGAAGCCGCCATTGCCGAGGGCGCCACGCTGGTGCGCATCGGCACCGCAATTTTCGGCACTCGAGAGAAACTCCGGCCGGCCGCATGAATATACCCATGAACGTGGTGTTCATCGGCGGCGGCAACATGGCCGATGCATTGATCGGCGGGCTGCTGGCGAGCGGTTTCTCGGCGAACCAGCTGCGCGCGGTCGACGTCAGCGGCGACGCGCGACGGCGGCTTGCCGACAAGCACCGGATCGCATGCTTCGATACGCCGCAAAAGGCCTATCGCCCGGGCGACGCGATCGTGCTTGCGGTGAAGCCGCAGCAGATGCAGGAGGCGGCGCGCTTCTCGGGACTCAAGCCGAATGCGAACCTGGTAATCAGTATCGCGGCCGGCGTTTCGCTCGGCAGCCTCGCGCGCTGGCTGGGCGGGCACGCCAAGCTGGTGCGCGCCATGCCCAACACGCCGGCGTTGATCGGCGCCGGCGTCACGGGCCTGTACGCGCTGCCGGGCGTGAGCGAGGCGGAGAAAAAGCAGGCCGAAACGATTCTCGGCGCGGTCGGCCGCACGGTATGGATCCAGGAAGAGTCGCTGATGGATGCCGTCACCGCGGTGTCCGGCAGCGGCCCGGCCTACGTGTTCTGGTTCATCGAGCAGCTCGCGAACGCGGGCGAGTCGCTGGGGTTGCCTTCCGAGGTTTCCCGGAAACTTGCGCTTGAAACGGTCCTCGGCTCGGCCAAGCTCGCGGCGCAGAGTGCGGATTCCCCGGCGCTATTGCGCGAGCGCGTGACCTCCAAGGGCGGCACGACCGAAGCGGCGCTCACGGCATTCGACCAGCAGAAGCTGGCCGAGCGGTTCATGCGGGCGATCGAAGCGGCGCGCGATCGCGGCACCGAGCTTGGCGCGATGCTGGACCGGGAATAGGGCGCGCGCCAGGTGCTGCAGCAGATCGCGAGTTTCCTGATGGACGTGGTGGCCGGGTTCTTCGTCTACCTGCTGCTCGCGCGTTTCCTGTTCCAGTGGCTGCGGGTGCCGTTCCGCAACGCGCTGGGCGAGTTCATCATCGCCGCCACCAACTGGATGGTGGTGCCGGCGCGGCGCGCGATCCCTTCGTTCGCGGGACTCGACCTCGCCTCGCTGCTGCTGGCCTGGCTGCTGCAGGCCGCCCTGCTATACGCGCTCGACATGATCGGCGGCCGGGACTTCGGCGCCGCGCCCGGGACCGCCGCCGGGATCCTTGCCGGGCTGGCGCTGCTGGATCTCGCGCGCTTCACGATCTACGTGCTCGTGTTCGCGCTGATCGTCCAGGCGGTGCTCTCGTGGGTGAGTCCGCATGCGCCGGTGGCGCCGCTGTTCGATGCGCTGACGCGGCCGTTCCTGAGGCCGCTGCGGCGCGTCGTGCCGCCGCTTGCCAATGTCGACCTGTCGCCGCTGCTGCTGATCATCCTGCTGCAGGTGCTGCTGATCCCCCTTGCCTACCTGCGCGCGCTGGTCGCGGGAGCGTTCTGAGCTGGTGACGCCGGCCGGACCCAGATCCTCCCGATGTTTCCGATCACCTCCGTCCTGGCAGATCCCCCTTGCATCAAGATCGTCGATGTAGGCGCGATGTCGCTCGGCGAGGAAAGCGATCCGTACGCCCGGCTGATGAAGGCGGTGCCGTTCAAGGTGATCGGTTTCGAGCCCGTTGCCAGGGAATGCGAGCGCCTCAACCTTGGGGCCCGCCCCGGCTGCAGCTACCTTCCGTACGCGGTTGGCGACGGCACCGTGCAGGTGTTTCACGAATGCAACGTGCCGATGACATCGTCCTTGCTCGAGCCGAACGAGGAATTGCTGGCGATGTTTCACGAATTGCGGGATGTCACCCGCGTAGTCGAGACGCGCCGCGTCCAGACCGTGCGGCTCGACGACGTTCCGGAGGTGAAAGGGGCGGACTACCTGAAGCTGGACGTGCAGGGTGGCGAACTCATGGTCCTGCAGGGGGCCATTGCGACATTGCGCGACATACTCGTGCTGCACACGGAGATCGAGTTCCTGCCGATGTACAGGAACCAGCCGCTGTTTTCCGAAATCGACGCGTTCCTTCGCGGCCAGGGTCTTGTCCTGCACAAGATTTCCGGGATGAAAGGGGCGACCTTCAAACTTCCCGGGATTGACGTCGAATTGGCCGGAACGGTAAACCAGATGATGTGGGGCGAAGCCGTGTACGTCCGGGATTTCATGAAATTGGACGCACTTTCGGCTGCCGCGCTCCTCAAGCTGGCGGTGATCCTGCACGAGAACTACGGTTCGTGCGACCTGGCTGCGGTGGTACTTGACGTGCACGACCGCAAGGCTGGATCCGAGCTGACGGACCGCTACCTTCAGTGCCTTCTCGGTGATACGGAACAGCGATGAGTGGCGGCCTTGGCTGGTGGCGCAGGGACGGCGGGCGCGTGCTGATCGAATTGCATGTCCAGCCCGGCGCCCGGCGCACCGAAGTCTCCGGATTGCATGACGGCCGGCTCAAGATCCGGCTCGCGGCGCGCGCCGTCGAGGGTGCAGCCAACTCGGCGCTGATCGATTTTCTTGCCGGGCGATTCGGTGTAAGAAAAAAGGACGTAACAATCGAATCCGGCGAGCGCTCGCGCCGCAAGCGCGTGTCCGTCTCGGGCGCGCGCTGCGCGCCGGAATCCCTGCTCAGCGCCTGAAGCGGATTTCCTGGGGGTAGGGGTACACGTCCTCCTGCAGGCCGGCGCGGATGCGCTCCTGCTTGCCGGCCCAGAACGCGGGGTCCATCAGGTCGGCGTGGTGCTCGAGGAACGCCGCGCGCGCCTTGTGGCCGGTCACGAGGAAGCTCGCGAACTGCTCGGGATAGACGTCGCTCGGGCCCACCGACCAGTAGGGCTCGGCCGACATTTCGTCCTCGGGCGTGCGCGGCGGCGGGATGCGCCGGAAGACGCAATCGGTCATGTACTCGATCTCGTCGTAGTCGTAGAACACGACGCGGTCGTGGCGCGTCATGCCGAAATTCTTGACCAGCATGTCGCCCGGGAAGATGCCGGCGCCGGCGAGCTCCTTGATCGCGCAGCCGTAGTCGCACAGCACCCGGCGCATGCGCGTTTCGTCCCGGTCCTGCGCCGCTTCCTGGAGGTAGAGGTTGAGCGGCTGCATGCGGCGCTCGATGTACATGTGCTTGATCACGACCTTGTCGTCCTCGAACTCGATGTTGGAGGCGGCCTCGGCTTTGAGCTCTTCCAGCACCGCGGGATCGAAGCGCTCGATCGGCAGCGCGACCAGCGAGTATTCGAGCGTGTCGGCCAGGCGCCCGACCCGGTCGTGGTGCTTCACCAGCTGGTACTTGCGCTTCACCGTCGCGTGGTCCATTTCCTTGGGCGGCGCGAAGCGGTCGCGGATCACCTTGAACACGTACGGGAACGAGGGCAGGGTGAAGACCAGCATCACCATGCCCTTGATCCCCGGCGCGGTCACGAAATTGTCCGACGAGTGCTTCAGGTGGTAGAACAGGTCGCGGTAGAACAGCGTCTTGCCCTGCTTCGCCAGGCCGACCGAGTTGTACATCTCGGCGCGCGGTTTTTTCGGCATCAGCGTCCTCAGGAACGAGACGCAGGCCGCCGGGACCTCCATGTCGACGAGGAAATAGGCGCGCGCGTACGAGAACAGGATCAGCAGCTGCTCCTGCTCGGCCAGCAGGGCGTCGAGAAAAAGCTCGCCGCGCTGGTTCTGCAGGATCGGCACCGCGAACGGCAGCTCGCGGCTCCCGTTCAGGATCTTGCCGACGACGTAGGCGCCCTTGTTGCGGAAAAAGAGCGAACTGAGCACCTGGATCTGCAGGCTGGGCCGCGCCCGCATCGGCCGCGGGAAATGCACGCGCAGCGCGCGCACCAGGCTCCTCAGGTCGCGGCGCAGGTCCTCGAAAGGGTTGGCGAGCCCGAATTCGCGCACGATGCGCTCGAGCGTGGCGCGCAGCCCCGATCCGTTGCTGCCCCCTCTGGGGTAGTAACTGCGGTAGGCGGGCTCGTCGCCCTCCAGGTGCTCGGTGGCGACCGCCGGGCGCCAGAAGATGAATTCGTTGCGGTAGTAGCGCCGGTGCAGCACCTGGCAGGCAACGGAGTTGTAGAAGGTTTCCGCGCACTCGGGCTGGCGGTGCTCGTGCAGCAAGGGAATGTAGGCCAGCTTGATCGCCGGCCAGAGGGTCTCGTCGAGCTCCGCTTCCGGGAAACGGTCGAGGATGCCGCGCACCGCTTCCGCGACGCGGCTGTCGTACATCTCGATCCGCTCGCGCGCCAGCGCGCGCATCGCCTCCCAGTCCGCGGCCTCGAACAGGCGCTTGGCCTGGCGCGAGGCGTCGCGGAACAGGCGATAGTGCTTGTCGAAGCCGGCGAGGATCGCGCGCGCCACCGCCGTGGCGCGCGTCGCGCGGGCCTCGTGCAGCGGCAGGACCTTCGCCGGCTGGCTCACGACGCAGTCACGCGACTTTCTTCGCCTTTACCTTGCCATCAAAGAACTGTTCGTCCTCGGTGGAGCCATGCAGTGCCGTGGTCGAGGCCTTGCCGGCGGTGACCACCTGCGTGACCTGGTCGAAGTAGCCGGTGCCGACCTCGCGCTGGTGCTTGACCGCGGTGAAGCCCTTCGCGGCGGCGGCGAATTCCTTTTCCTGCAGCGCGACGAAAGCGCTCATGTTGTCGCGCGCGTAGCCATACGCCAGGTCGAACATCGAGTAGTTGAGCGCGTGGAAGCCCGCCAGCGTGATGAACTGGAATTTGTAGCCCATCGCGCCGAGTTCGCGCTGGAACCGGCCGATGGTCGCGTCATCGAGATTGCGCTTCCAGTTGAACGAGGGCGAGCAGTTGTAGGCGAGCATCTTGCCCGGGAATTTCTTCTGGATGCCCTCGGCGAACCTGCGCGCGAACGCGAGGTCCGGCGTGCCGGTCTCGCACCACACCATGTCCGCGTATTCGGCGTACGCGAGGCCGCGCGAAAGCGCCTGGTCGAAGCCCTTCCGGGTCTTGAAGAAACCCTCCGAAGTGCGCTCGCCGGTGAGGAACGGCTTGTCGTTGTCGTCCACGTCGCTGGTCACGATGTCGGCCGCTTCCGCGTCGGTCCGCGCGAGCAGCACCGTCGGCACGCCCATGACGTCGGCCGCGAGGCGCGCCGCGATCAGTTTCTGCACCGCTTCCTGCGTCGGGACCAGCACCTTGCCGCCCATGTGGCCGCACTTCTTGACGCTCGCCAGCTGGTCCTCGAAGTGCACGCCGGCGGCGCCGGCGTCGATCAGCGCCTTCATCAGCTCGAAGGCGTTCAGCACGCCGCCGAAGCCGGACTCGGCATCCGCGACGATCGGCGCGTACCAGTCGATTTCTCCTGCAGTGGCTTTTTCCGAGCCGGCCTCCATGGTCTGGATCTGGTCCTGGCGCGCGAGCGCGTTGTTGATGCGCTTGACCACCGTGGGAACAGAGGAAACCGCGTACAGCGACTGGTCCGGGTACATCGAGAGCGAATCGTTGGCGTCGGCCGCGACCTGCCAGCCCGAGAGGTAGATCGCCGGCACGCCGGCCTTGACCTGCTGCATCGCCTGGTTGCCGGTGAGCGCGCCGAGCGAATTCACGAACGGCCGCTCGTGGCACAGCCTCCAGAGCTTCTCTGCGCCCAGTTTCGCCAGCGTGTGTTCGATCTTCACGCTGCCGCGCAGGCGAACCACGTCCTCTGCGGTGTAGCCACGCTTGAGGCCCTTCCAGCGCGGATTCTCCGACCAGTCTTTTTTCAGTTGCGCGGCTTCCTGCTCTTTTCGACTCATTATTTCTCCTGGTGAAATGTGCTGGATGTAAGGGCCTGAATCTTCAGCACATTACCGGCTGGAATGATGCGCAGCAATATCATCAAACCGTATCGTGAAATCCCACTAAAACAAGGATTTACATGGAATTAGGAACAGGGCGTTTCACAATGCGGGGAGGAGTTTCAATTTCTTGCTGCTTCGCAAAAACCATCCTAGGCGCAGCAATGCAGCGCTCAGGTCTGTACCAGCCTGCGGTGGCTGTGCACGCTCATCAGGATGCCGATGCCGAGGAACAGCGTGAGCATGGAGGTGCCCCCGTAGGAAATGAAGGGCAGCGGCACGCCGACCACCGGAAGAATCCCCGCGACCATGCCCATGTTGACGAAGGCGTAGGTGAAGAACATCAGCGTGATCGTCGCGGCGAGCAGCCGCGCGAAGAAGGTGGCGGCATTGGCCGCGATCATCAGCCCGCGCGCGATCAGCAGCGCGTAGAGCGCGAGCAGGACCAGGTTGCCGATCAGGCCGAACTCCTCGGAGAACACCGCGAAGATGAAATCGGTGTGCCGCTCCGGGATGAACTCCAGGTGCGTCTGCGTGCCGTTCAGCCAGCCCTTGCCCGTGATGCCGCCCGAGCCCACCGCGATGGTCGACTGGATGGTGTGGTAGCCGGCGCCCAGCGGGTCCTGCGTCGGATCGATCAGCGTGAGAATCCGGCGCCGCTGGTAGTCGTGCAGCATGCCCCACAGCGGCGCGAGGCTCGCGAGGCCCAGAACCCCCAGCGCCGCGAGCACTTTCCAGCCGATCCCGGCGAAGAAGATGACGTAGAAGCCGGCGGCGGCCACCAGTACCGCGGTACCGAGGTCGGGCTGGCGCGCGATCAGCAGCACCGGCACCGCGAGCAGCAGCGCGGCGACGGCGAAATCGCGCATCCCGAGCGTGGCCTCGTTCTTGTAGAAATACCAGGCGAGCATCAGCGGCAGCGCGAGCTTCATCATCTCGGAGGGCTGGAACCGGGTCACCCCGACGTGCAGCCAGCGGCGCGCGCCGTGCACCACATCACCGGCGAGCGCGACCGCGACCAGCAGCGCCACCCCGAGGATGTATGCCGGAACGGCGAAGCGCATCAGGGTCTGCGGCGGGATGCGCGCGGCCAGCCACATCGCCGCGAGCGCGACGCACAGGTTGGCGAATTGCGCGGCGACTCGCGCCGGCTGGTCATAGCTCGCCGAGAACAGCGTTGCGAGGCCGAGCGCAGCGAGGGCGAGACTCAGCGCCAGCAGCGGGCCATCGATGCCTTCGGCCAGGCGCTGGAGGATGCGGCGCGGCGAAAGCTGGGCGAGTTCCATCAGTCGCTTTCCTCCTCGTCGTCCGGCTCTTGCGGCACGCCGCCGGCCTTCCCCTGGGCCGCAGTTTCTCCCTCCGGCAGCTTGCCCAGGAGGAAGTAGTCGAGCACGGTGCGCGCGAGCGGCGCGGCGGCGCGCGCGCCGAAACCGCTGTTCTCCACGATCACCGCCAGCGCGATCTTCGGGCTCTCGACCGGCGCGAAGACGATGAACAGCGAATGGTCGCGGTGGCGCTCGGCGACTTTCCTTTCGTCGTATTTCTCGCCCTGCTTCATGCCGATCACCTGCGCGGTGCCGGTCTTGCCGCCGCTGGTGTACTGCGCGCTGGCGAACGAGCGCGCGCCGGTGCCCTCCCGGTTCACCCCGGCCATGGCGCGCTTCACGAACTCGAGGTTCTCGGCCTTCAACGGGATCCGGTTGACCAGGGCCGGCTCGATGTGGCGCCGCTCGCCGCTGCGCAGGTTGTCGATGTAGGAGACCAGGCGCGGCCGGTACATGTCGCCGTTCGCCGCCAGCGCCGCCAGCGCGACCGCGAGCTGGATCGGCGTATAGGCGTTGTAGCCCTGGCCGATGCCGATCGAGACGGTTTCGCCCGCGTACCATTTCTGCTGCTCGGGCCGGCGGAAGCGCTTCTGCTTCCACTCCGGCGAGGGCAGAACGCCGCTCGCCTCGCCTTCCAGATCGATGCCGCTCCTGGCGCCGAAGCCGAACTTGCCCATGAACCCGGCAATGGCGTCGATGCCCATGTCGTTGGCGAGCTGGTAGTAGAACGTGTCGGAGGACTTCACGATCGAGCTGTACAGGTCGACGTAACCGTGGCCGCCCTTCTTGGAGTCGCGGAACCGCCTGCCGCCGAACTCGAAGTAGCCCGGATCGTGGATCGCGCTCTTCGGCGTGCGCTTGCCCAGCTCGAGCGCCGCCATCGCCATGTACGGCTTGAAGGTCGAGCCGGGCGGGTAGATGCCGGCGATGGCACGGTTCGTAAGCGGCCGGTCGGGGGAGTTGTTCAGGCCCTCCCAGCTCGCCGGATCGATGCCGTCGACGAACAGGTTCGGATCGAAGCCGGGTTTGGAGACGAACGCGAGCACGCCGCCGGTCGAGGGCTCGATCGCGACCAGCGCGCCGCGGCGCTCGCCGAACGCCGTCTCGGCGACTTCCTGCAGCTTGATGTCGAGCGTCAGGGTGACGTTGTTGCCGGCCTGCGCGGGGGTGCGTGCGAGCGTGCGGATGCCGCGGCCCGCGGCGTCGATCTCGACCTGCTCGAAACCGGTGGTGCCGTGCAGCTCCTGCTGGTAGCTCGCCTCCAGGCCCGCCTTGCCGATGTAATCGGTGCCCCGGTAGTTGGCCTCGACACCCAGCTCGCCGAGATTTTCCTGGTCCTTCGGGTTGATGCGGCCGATATAGCCGATCACGTGCGAGGCGAGCTCGCCGTGCGGATACTGGCGGAACAGGCGCGCCTTGATCTCGACGCCCGGAAAGCGGTAGCGGTTGGCGGCAAAGCGCGCCACCTCCTCGTCCGAGAGGCGGGTGCGGATCGGCAGGCTCTCGGCGTTCCTTGTTTCGGCGAACAGCTTGCGGAAACGGTTGCGGTCCTTCGCCTGCACTTCGACCACTTCGCCGAGTTCCAGGATGGTGCGGTCGAGATCGTGCACCTTCGCCGGGAAGATCTCGAGCGTGTAGGCGGAGTAATTGCGCGCCAGCACCACGCCGTTGCGGTCTAGGATCAGCCCGCGGTTGGGCGCGATCGGCACGATCGAGATGCGGTTTTCCTCGGCTTTCGACGCATAGGTATCGTGCTGCACCACCTGCAGCTGGAAAAAGCGCGCGAACAGCAGCGCGAACGCCGCCAGCACGGCGAACCCGGCGAAGCCGATGCGCAGCTGGAAGAAATACAGCTCGCGCTCGTTGTTCTTGAGCTCGCCCAGCTTCATATTGCGCGAGTCTCGTCGACGTCAACCGGCATGCGCTGCGGCATCAGCAGCAGCACGCTCACCACCGGCCAGAGCGCGGCGCCGATGAGCGGCCCGACCGCGATGCCCCAGCCGGGGAACTCGGCGCCGGCGGCCAGGCGCACCAGCGCCGAGACCCCTTGCGCGAACAGCAGCAGCGCGGCGACGTGCAGCGCCTGCGCCCACAGCGGGAACCACAGCACCCGGCGCGAAAGCGCAATCGCGGCGAACGCGAGCAGCGAATAGGCAAGCGCGTGCTGGCCCATCAGCACGCCGTTGCCGACATCGATCAGCAGGCCGAGGAGCCATCCGGCCCCGAGCCCCACCAGGCGCGGCTCGCGCACGCACCAGAAGACCAGCACCAGCGCCACGAAATCGGGAACCAGCGCCACGTTGTTCCAGGGCAGGAAGTTGGCGAGCAGCGCGAGCGCAAGCGAGCCGAGGATTGTGCGCGCGCGCACCGGCAGCAGGATTCTCTGCGCCGCCGGCGAATCATTGAGCTGCATCGGCATCCTTCCGGCGCGGCTTGCGCGTCTTGCCGGAGCGCTTGTCGCGTTCCTGGCTCGCCTCCTCGGGATAGGGCAGGCGCTTTGCCTCGCCGTCGAGCACCAGGACATAGCCGCCGTTCTCGACGCCGGCGGCGGGCTGGCACACGATGCGCGCGAACGCATACGCGGCATCGCGCTCGATGCGCGCCACGGTGGCCACCGGCAGGCCTGGCGGATAGGTGCCGTCGATTCCCGAGGTCACCAGCTTGTCGCCATTCTGGATTTCGGCGTTCGCCGCCACGAAGCGCAGCTCCAGCATGCCGTTCGAGCCGGCGCCGAAGGCGACCGCGCGCAGGCCGTTGCGCACCACCTGCACCGGGATCGCCTGCTGCTTGTCGGTGAGCAGCGTGACCTCGGAGGACAGCACGTGCGCGCGCGTCACCTGGCCGACGACGCCGTTCTCATCCACTACCGGCGAGCCGGCGCGCACGCCGCTCCGGCTGCCCTTGTCGATCACGATTTTTCGGGAGTACGGATCGCGGCCGTTGTAGAGGATTTCGGCCGCGGTCGCCTTGAGCGGCAGGCGCTCGGCGGCGCCGACCAGGCGCCGCAACTGGCCGGTCTCGGCCTGCGCCGCCTCGTAGCGCTGCGCCGCCTGCGAGGCGGCCAGCAGTTTGGCGCGCAGCGCGGCATTTTCCTCGCGCAGCTGCGACTGGCTCGCGAAGTAGCCCGAGACGCGATCGGCCAGCGCCGCCGGCACGGTGGCGAGGCTCTGCAGCGGATAGACCGCGAGCGCGAGCACGCTCCTCAGGCCTTCGGTGTAGCGGAAGCGGGCGTCGAGAACCAGCAGCGCGAGCGAAAGTGAGGCGAAAAAAGCTAGGCGAACGAGCGGCGCGGGGCCGCGATTAAAGAACGGAGGGGGAGAGTGCTCCATCCCGGTGACGGGGGTTCAGCCCCATCGATCACTCATTCGTGAAGATCGCCCCGAAGTACTCCATCTTCTCGAGCGCCTTGCCCGAGCCGCGCACCACGCAGGTCAGCGGGTCGTCGGCGACGATCACCGGCAGCCCGGTTTCCTCCATCAGCAGCCGGTCGAGGTCGCGCAGCAGCGCGCCGCCGCCGGTGAGCACCATGCCCTTCTCGGCAATGTCGGCGCCGAGTTCGGGCGGGGTCTGTTCGAGCGCGCTCTTGACCGCGCTCACGATCTGGTTGAGCGGTTCGGTGAGGGCTTCGAGGATTTCGTTCGAGGATATGGTGAAGCTGCGCGGAATGCCCTCGGCGAGGTTGCGGCCCTTGACTTCCATCTCGCGAACCTCGGAGCCGGGGAACGCGGAGCCGATGGTCTTCTTCACCATCTCCGCGGTGGTCTCGCCGATCAGCATGCCGTAATTGCGGCGGATGTAGTTGATGATCGCCTCGTCGAACTTGTCGCCGCCGACGCGCACCGAACCCTTGTGCACCGCGCCGCCGAGCGAGATCACGCCCACCTCGGTGGTGCCGCCGCCGACGTCCACCACCATCGAGCCGGTCGCTTCGGCCACCGGCAGATCGGCGCCGATCGCGGCCGCCATCGGCTCCTCGATCAGGAACACCTGGCCGGCGCCGGCGCCGATCGCGCTCTCGCGGATCGCGCGCCGCTCGACCTGCGTCGAGCCGCAGGGCACGCAGATGATGATGCGGGGGCTCGGCGAAAACAGTTTGTTGTCGTGGACCTTCTTGATGAAGTACTTGAGCATCTGCTCGGTGACGGTGAAGTTGGCGATGACGCCGTCCTTCATCGGCCGGATCGCGACGATGTTGCCGGGCGTCTTGCCCAGCATCATCTTGGCCTCCTTGCCGACGGCCTGGATCGATTTCTTCGCGTTCGGCCCGGTGTCGGTACGGATCGCGACTACCGAGGGCTCGTCCAGCACGATGCCTTTGCCGCGCACGTAGATCAGCGTGTTGGCGGTGCCCAGATCGATCGCGAGGTCGTTGGAGAAGTAGCTCCGCAGGAAACCGAACATGTTCGTGGCCAATCCTTTCCCGTGATCCCTGGAGGTTGCCTGAATTTGCCGTAATTTGCCTTAACTTCCAACGCTAAGGCTGCGTCCCGGAACCGTTTATTCCGGAGGTGGCTATGATACTCTTAACCGGCCCTCCGGCAAGCGCAGCGCCGGGGATTTCCCCGCACCTTTCTTTCATAACCGTCGCATGTCCCTTACCCCCGACCAGGTCCAGCGCATCGCGCATCTCGCCCGCATCGCCGTCAGCCCGGAGGAGGCGCGGGGCGTGACCGAGCGGCTCAACCAGGTGCTCGGCCTGATCGACCAGTTGCAGGCCGTGGATACGCGCGGCATCGAGCCCATGGCGCATGCCCTCGATTCGGAGCTGGCCGTGCGCCAGCGCCTGCGGCCGGACGCAGTCACCGAGCCCGACCGGCGCGGCGAGTACCAGGCGGTGGCCCCGGCGGTCGAAAACGGGCTTTACCTCGTCCCGAAAGTGATCGAATGAAAGGGGGGCTCCGACAGAACGTCTCCGCCCCCCTTCAGATCCCCCCGTGCTGAATTCCACCGTCACCGAGCTGTCCGCAGCCCTCGCCGGCAGGAAGGTCTCCTCGGTCGAGCTGACCCGGCTGTTCCTCGACCGGACCCGGCGGCTGAACGGCCGGCTGAACGCCTTCATCACCGTGGACGAGGAGCGCAGCCTGGCGCAGGCGCTTGTCGCCGATCAGCGACGCGCCAGGGGCGATGCCGGCCCCCTGACCGGCATTCCGGTCGCGCACAAGGACATCTTCTGCACCAAGGGCATGCGGACGACCTGCGGCTCGCGCATGCTCGCGGACTTTGCCAGCCCCTACGACGCTCACGTGATCGAGCGCTTCAACGCCGCCGGCGCGGTGCTCCTTGGCAAGACCAACATGGACGAATTCGCGATGGGTTCGTCCAACGAGACCTCGCACTTCGGTCCGGTGCGCAACCCCTGGGACGCGGCGCGGGTGCCCGGCGGCTCCTCGGGGGGGTCGGCCGCCGCGGTCGCGGCGCGCATGGCTCCGGCGGCCACGGGTACCGACACGGGCGGCTCGATCCGCCAGCCGGCGGCGCTCACCGGCGTTTCGGGCCTGAAGCCCACTTACGGCCTGGTGTCGCGCTACGGCATGATCGCCTTCGCCTCGTCGCTCGACCAGGGCGGGCCGATCGGCAAGAGCGCGGCGGACCTCGCGCTGCTCATGAATGCCATGGCCGGGTTCGACGCCCGCGACTCGACCAGCCTGGAGCGCTCCCCGGAGGACTACGGACGCGAGCTGAATCTGGATCTCGCGGGCCTGCGCATCGGCCTGCCGAAGGAATATTTCGCCGAAGGCGTCGACGCCGAAGTGCTGGCGTGCGTGCGCGAAGCGGTGCGCTGGTTCGAGTCGCAGGGCGCGAAAACGGCGGAGATCACGCTGCCCAACACCGGCCTGGCAGTGCCGGTCTATTACGTGATCGCGCCGGCCGAGGCGTCATCCAACCTGTCGCGCTTCGACGGCGTGCGCTATGGCCATCGCGCCAGCGGCTATTCGGATCTCGGCGACATGTACCGGCGCACGCGCGCCGAGGGTTTCGGTACCGAGGTGAAACGGCGCATCCTGATCGGCACCTACGTGCTGTCGCACGGCTACTATGACGCCTACTATCTGCAGGCGCAGAAAGTGCGCCGCCTGATCGCGCAAGACTTCGCTGCGGCGTTCGCGCGCTGCGACCTGATCGTCGGCCCGACCGCGCCCTCGACCGCGTTTGCGCTGGGCGCCAAGTCCGACGATCCGGTGCAGATGTACCTGAACGACATTTTCACCATCCCGGCGCCGCTCGCCGGCCTGCCCGGGCTCTCGATCCCCTGCGG
>MEQQ01000007.1:2813-24382 GCA_001770285.1 Betaproteobacteria bacterium RBG_16_66_20 | reverse complement strand
TGAATGATTGCCATGAAAAACAGGCGGAAGAAATACTCGCGGCCGCCCTGCCGGGCGTCCCGGTCACGCTTTCCTCCGCGGTCTGCCCCGAAATCCGCGAGTACGAGCGCTTCTCCACCGCCTGCGCCAACGCCTACGTGCAGCCGCTGATGGCGAGCTACCTCGCGAGGCTCGCGGCCGAACTGAAGCGCCGCGGCTTCGGCTGCCCGCTTTATCTGATGACCTCGGGCGGCGGCCTCACCACGCTCGAGACGGCGCGCCGCTTCCCGGTGCGGCTGGTGGAGTCCGGCCCCGCGGGCGGCGCGATCCTCTCGGCGGGCCTGGCGCGCGAAAACGGACTCGACGAAGTGCTCTCCTTCGACATGGGCGGCACCACCGCCAAGATCTGCTTCATCGGCCAGGGCCGCGCCGAGCAGTCGCGAAAGTTCGAGGTGGCGCGCGTCTGGCGCAACTTGAAGGGCAGCGGCCTGCCGGTGCGCATCCCGGTGACCGAGATGGTCGAGATCGGCGCCGGCGGCGGCTCGATCGCGCGGCTGGACGAGCTCAAGCGCATCCAGGTCGGCCCGGCGAGCGCCGGCGCCGAGCCCGGTCCCGCCTGCTACGCACGCGGCGGCAGCGAGCCGACGGTGACCGACGCCAACGTCGCGCTCGGGCGCATCGATCCCGACGCGTTTGCCGGCGGCACGCTGAAGCTGGACCGCGCGGCGGCCGAACGCGCGCTGGTCGGAAGACTCGGCGCGGCTCTGGGATTCGACGCCAGCTGGGCCGCGGCCGGGATCGGCGAGATCGTCGAGGAGAACATGGCGAGCGCGGCGCGCGTGCACGCGATCGAGCGCGGCAAGGCGGCCGAGCGCTGCACCATGATCGCCTTCGGCGGCGGCGCGCCGCTGCACGCCGCGCGCCTCGCCGCGAAGCTCGGCATGAGCAGGGTCCTCGTTCCGGTGGACGCGAGCGTGGGTTCGGCGGTGGGCTTCCTGCGCGCGCCGGTCGCGTTCGAGCTGGTGCGCAGCCTGCAGCTGCGGGATGATTTTTTTGAAGTTTCACGGATAAATAAAATTCTGGGAAAAATGCAAAACGAGGCCGAAACCATCGTCGCGGCGGGGGCCCTCGGCGCGAAACTTAAAACGCGCCGCGGCGTGGAAATGCGCTACCTCGGCCAGGGCCACGAAATCTCCGTGCCGCTGCCGGCTCGCGCGCTCGACGCAAAAGACGCGGTAAGACTGAGGGCGGAATACGAGTCGCGCTACGAACAGCAGTTCGGCCTGAGGATCTCCGACGTGCCCGTGGAATTCCTGACGTGGTCGGTGAACGTGTCGACGATTTCAAGGGAATTGAAGACCAAGAACGCGTTGAAGAAAAAGAAGGCCAAAGCTGTCGCGAGCGGCAAGCGTGAAGTCTTCGACCCGAAATCCGGAACCAGCAGACCCATTCCCACTTACCTGCGCAGGGATCTCACGCCGGGAATGCAGTTCGCGGGACCGGCCCTGGCGATTGAGCCGCAGACCACCACGCTGGTGCCGCGGGGCTGGCGCTGCAGCGTGACCGCGGCCGGCCACCTCCTTCTGGAGAACCAAACATGAGCGCCGTGAAGAAGAACGCCCGCCAACAGCTGGTCCGGCAGATCCTGTGGAACCGCCTGATCGCGGTGGTGGAGGAGCAGGCCAATGTGCTCCTCAAGACCGCGTTCGGGCCGATCACGCGCGAGGCGGGCGACCTTTCGGCGGGCGTCTACGACACCAGGGGCCGGATGCTCGCGCAGGCCGTCACCGGGACGCCAGGGCACGTCAACACCATGGCGACCGCAGTGGCGCACTTCCTCGAGCGCTTCCCCGCGCAGTCCCTGAAGCCCGGCGACGTGCTGGTCACCAACGACCCATGGATGGGCACCGGGCACCTTTTCGACTTCGTCACCGTGACGCCGGCGTTCCTGAAAGGGAAACTGATCGGCTTTTTCGCATCCACCTGTCACGTCATCGACATCGGCGGCCGCGGTTTCGTCGCCGAGGCGACCTCGGTCTTCGAGGAAGGCCTCTACGTCCCGCACATGAAGCTGATAGAGGCCGGCAGGCGCAACGAAACGCTGTTCGCGATCCTGATGGGGAATGTGCGCGAACCGATGCAGGTGCGCGGCGACCTGCTGGGACTGGTTTCGTGCAACGAGGTGGCGGCGCGGCGCCTGGCCGGGATGCTGGAGGAGTTCGGCCTCGGCGATCTCGATACGCTCGGCGAATACATCGTCTCCACCTCGCGCGATTCGATGCGCGCGGCCGTGCGCAGGCTGCCCCGCGGCACCTGGAGCGCTTCGATGCAGCTCGACGGCTACGAGGCGCCGATCACGTTGCGCGCCGCGCTGACCGTCTCGGAATCCGGCGTCCATGTCGATTACGCCGGTACATCGCCTGCGTCGCGCTTCGGCATCAATTCGCCCAAGTGCTATACCGACGCCTATACCTCCTTCGGCGTGAAATGCATCGTCGCGCCGGGCATCCCGAACAACGCGGGCTCCCTCGAAGTCGTGACCGTCGCCTGCCCGGAGGATTCGATCGTCCACCCGTTGCGGCCGCGGGCCGTAACCGCACGGCATGTCATCGGCCAGATGCTGCCCGAGCTGGTGTTCGGCTGCTTCGATGAGCCGCTCGGCGGCAGGATCCCCGCCGAGGGCGCGGGCAGCATGTGGGTGCTCGGCCTCGCCGGCGGGCCGCAACTGGAGGGCGCGAAACCGGAGGCGACCCGGTTCAACGTGATCTCGATCGGGATCGGCGGCATGGGCGCGCGCCCGGCGAAGGACGGTCTTTCCACCACCGCCTTCCCGAGCGGCGTCGGCTCGATCCCGGTGGAGATCACCGAAGCGCAGTCGCCGCTCCTGTTTCGCCGGCGCGAGCTGGCCGAGGGCTCGGGCGGCGAAGGAAAGCAGCGCGGCGGCCTGGGCGCGGTGATCGAAATCGAAAGCACCGAGCCCGCGCCTTTCAGCATCGCCTGCGCCACCTTCGAGCGGCGCCACAACCCGGCGCGCGGCCGCTCGGGCGGCGGCGACGGCCGCGTCGGCCGCATCACGCTCGCAAGCGGCAGGGTGCTGCCCGGCAAGGAGACCTACGTCGTCCCTGCAGGCGACCGGTTGATCGCCGAAATGCCCGGCGGCGGGGGCTATGGCAACAAGTAAGGTGGGCACCGAAGCGCGCATCACACACAGGCCGCGCCGCGGCTTGCCGATCAGGAATCGACACGTCCGCTTTCGAGTTCCTGATCAAAATTCGCGGCAGCGCATTTGCATTACGCGCGACAGTGGAGTATTAATCGTATCCGTGACTGGCTTCGAATCATTCAGCTTTGCCTAGTTCAATACGAAACGTCGCATACGGCGCTCGTATCGCTTCTTGCTTCCGGCTCGGAAGTCTGGCGCGGCGCAAGGCCTTTCTAGCTCCTTCGGTTTCACCCACACAATTCTTTTTTGCAGGCCGGCTTGCTTGCGCGACGCAAGCGCGCGCGGAATTCAAGGCGTCGGGGCTTGCCCCGGCGGTTGGATCGCTCGTCCATTCAGATGAACGGACCGGGCGTGATCGTTCCCCCAACTCCTAAAGGAGCAACAAATGGCGAAGAAAAAAGCCAAGAAAAAAGGCAAGAAAAAGAAGTAGTTAGCTAGCATCCCCGCGAATCGAGGCAGCCCGGAGACAGGGCCAGCTGACCTGGGCTGCAAAGCAGGAAGCCGCAGGAGTCTGGCGGCAACTTGACTGGTGTAATTCGGCTCGAGGCCCTAAGCGGGGTTCGAATGAACTGCGGACAGCCTGAAGTTTCGGGCTGCTCCGCAGCCACTCGAAGGACGTTGAGAGCCGGCGGCGGTTGCCGGCCCCCGCACCTCAATGCGGATGCATTGCCAGGATCTTGCCCGCGAGAGCGCGCACCTCCGCCGCGACACTTTCGAGGGCGGCAGGCCATTCCTGGTCGAAGTCGCTCGACCAGAGCCGCTCCGGCGTCGTCCAGCCTTCGTCGCGAATGTCCATCAAAGCGTGCCATGCGCGTTGTTCGCCTTCCAGCAATCGTTGCGCATCTTCCAGCCCTTCGAAAGCCAACTGCAGGGTAGCGGGTGCCGCACCGTCCGCCTCGAGAACCTGCCGCAGCATGTGCACGCAATCCGCTTCGGTGCGCAAGGCCATCAGCAAAACGCCCTCGCGCGACAATCCCGGCGCATCGCCGCCATTTTCGACCGCCGGCCGATCGGGAACGAACCGCGACCGCACTGCGGCCGCGGCAACCGGCGCCGCATCGATCCATTCGAGATACGCCTCCGCGATTTCTCCGAAGGCCTCGCTCGCGATCAGCGTATCGGTGTGCGCACGCAATTCAGCCGGGCTGCGATCGCTTTCGCTGAACGTCCACTCCAGGAATGCCGATATCCATTCGGTCCCGCTTCGCTCCTGATCCTCCATGTGATCCTCCGTTGGAAAGAGGGGTGGCGTGGATTTTCGTATGACGCCGTGAAACTGTATTGCCCCAGATCAATGCGCAACCATGTTTGCAGTGCAGCATGTTCGCTTAGCCATGCCGCGCCTCGGAATTCCGCAAGCGCTGTTCTTCGATTGGCACGGCACGCTCGCCGATACCTTCGAGGCGATGTACCGCGCGGTTGAGGAGATGCTGCCGCAGCTCGGGGCGCTGGGGCTGGAGGCGCGGCTGCAGCGGCCCGGGGGCGCGCGGCTGCCCGAGCACGAGGCGCTGGTGGCGCACGTGCGCGCGCACCGCAGCCTGCCGCCCGAGGTCAAGCAGGCGCGGCGCATCTCCCGCACCGAGATCTTCGAGATCCTGTTCGGCGCCGATGCCGACGCGAAGCACGCGGCGCACGACGCCTTCGACCGCTGCTACGCGCGCCATGTCGGCGCCGTGCATCCCTTCGAATCCGGCGTGCGCGCCATGCTCGGCCGGCTGCGCGCCGCGGGCCTGCGCACCGGTCTCCTGACCAACCGGCGCCGCGCGCTGTTCAGCGGCGAGCTGCGCCGCGTGGACGGCAGCGGCTGGGAGGATCTGTTCGACGTGCTGGTGTGCGGCGACGACGTGCCGCGGCGCAAGCCCGCACCGGACATGGTGCTTCGCGGTCTGGAGGTGCTCGGGCTGCGCGCGGGCCCCGCGGTCTGGTTCATCGGCGACAGCACCACCGACGTCATCGCCGCGCGCCAGGCGGGGGTACGGGCGATCTTCTACAACGGCGCCAAGTGGGACCCGCTGCAGCTGGTGCGGATTTTTCCGCCCGAGCATCCGCCCGATGCCATCACCGGGGATTTCTCCGCGCTCGAGATGCTCGCGCTGCCGCCGCGGCGCTGACGGCCGGCGGCAAAAGGCGATCCAAAAAGGCGCTTTTCTTGACGTATCGCAAGGCGCGCTCGCCCGGGCGGCGCATTCTCGATCGCCAAGGAGGGAGCGTCACGCTACAGATCGTCATTTCCGGCCGCGGCGGCCAGGGCGCCCAACTGGCGGGCAATCTGCTCGCCATGGCGTTTTTTGCCGAAGGGCGCGAAGTCCAGTGCTTCGCGACCTACGGCGGCGCGCGGCGCGGCACGCCGGTCAGCTCGTTCATCCGCGTAGACGACCGGCCGATCCGCGTGCGCTGCGACATCGAGCAGGCGGATGCGCTGCTGTGCTTCGACGCGAGCCTGCTCGCCGGCAAATTCCTCGCCTCGGCCCGGCCCGGCGCGCTCATCGTGGTCAATTCGAGCCGCCCGCGCGGCGAATTCGCCTCCGAGCTGCCCGGCTACCGGGTGCTGCCGGTGGACGGGCTCGCCATCGCGCAGCGCAACGGCCTCGGGCGCATCGTCAATTCCGCCCTGCTCGGCGCTTTCGCGCGCGCGCTCGAATCACCGGCGCTCGACACGCTGAGCCGCACCATCGCCGATGCCGCGCCCAAGAGCGGTCAGGAGAACTCGCAGGCCTGCCTCGAAGGCTACCGCGCAATCGGCGAGCAATTGCAGCGGGCCGCGGCATGAACAGCATCACGCTGACGCCGCCCATCTGGACCACCGGCACGACCGAGTCGCTGAAGACCGGCACCTGGCGCGCGGCGCTGCCCGTCTATCAGGAGCCGCCCTCGCCGTGCCATCTTGCCTGCCCGGTCGAGGGCCGGATCGCGCAATGGATGCAGCAGGCCCTGGCGCGCGACTGGCACGGCGCCTGGCTCACGCTCACCGATAACAATCCGTTCCCCGCGATCGTCGGCCGCGTCTGCCACCATCCCTGCGAAAGCGCCTGCAATCGCGGCGCCTACGACGCGCCGCTCGCCATCTGCGCCCTCGAGCGCTACGTCGGGGACCGGGCGCTCGCCCAGGGTTGGCATCATGAGCCGGCGCCCGTCGCGCGCAAAGCGCGCATTGCGATCGTCGGCGGCGGGCCCTCCGGGCTTTCGGCCGCCTATCAGTTGCGGCGCCGCGGCTATGCGGTGACGATATTCGAAGCGCAGCCCAAGCTCGGCGGCCTGCTGCGCGACGGCATTCCGCCCTACCGGCTGCCGCGCGAGGTGCTCGACGGCGAAATCGCCCGCCTGCTCGACCTCGGGATCGAGGTGCGCACCGGGGTCGCCCTCGAAACGGCCGCAGAGTTCGAACGACTGCGCGCCGGATTCGATGCGCTCTATCTCGCGATGGGCGCGCGCCGCCAGAAGCGGCTCGCGCAGCTCGACTACGCCGCGCCCTGGGTCATGGACAGCGCCGCTTACCTCGCGCAGGCGAACGCCGGCGCCCCGCCGGCGCTGGGCGCGCGCCTTGCAGTGATCGGCGGCGGCAGCGCCGCGATCGATGTCGCGCGCAGCGCACGCCGCGCCGGATGCGAAGTCAGCCTGCTCGCGCTCGAACGCGAAGCGCAGATGCCCGCGCAGCGCGAGGAGGTGGTGCAGGCGAAGGAGGAAGGCGTCGCGCTCCTGGACGGCGCTCTTCTGCGCACCGCGGTCCGCACCGCCGGGGGCGTGGCGCTCGAGTGCGTGCGCGTGATCTTCGAACCCGGCCCGCTGCAGGGCGAGTTCCGCGTGACGCCGATTGCGGGCAGCGAATTCACGCTCGCCGCGGACGCGGTCGTCCCGGCGATCGGACAGGATCCGGATCTCGCCGCGGTGCAGTCACTCGCGCGCGCCGCTGGCGCGCTTCTCTGGACCGATGCCAGCGGCGCCACCGGCAGCGACGGCGTGTTCGCGGGCGGCGATGTCGCGAGCACGGCGCGCTTCGTAACCCACGCCATCGGCATGGGCCGGCGTGCGGCGCTCGCGATCGACCGGCGGCTGCAGGCGCGCAGCGCCGCGAGCGAAGACGCCCGGCAAGCCTTGCCGCCTGCGGCAATCCACGCCTCGCTGGATTCGATCAACACCTACTACTACCCGCATGCGGCGCGCACCGAACGCGCCCATTTGGAGCCCGCCGAACGGCTGCGCGGCCATGCCGAAGTCCAGCTCGGCCTGGAAATGGAACCGGCCCTCGCCGAAGCGGCGCGCTGCTTTTCCTGCGGCCGCTGCATTTCCTGCGACAACTGCTACTACTACTGCCCGGACATGGCGATACGCCGCGTCGCCGGCGGCTATGCGGTCGCCGGGGACTACTGCAAGGGCTGCGGCCTGTGCGTGCAGGAATGCCCCACCGGGTCGATCGCCATGCGTGAGGAACGAAAATGAAGCAACGGAGATGAGGGCGCGACGATGAACGCGGGCGCGAAGCGGGTGCTGCTCACCGGCAATCACGCGGTCGCCTGGGGCGCGCGCCTCTCGCGGCCGAAGGTGATCCCGGTCTATCCGATCACGCCGCAGACGCCGGTGCTGGAGCTGCTCACCGAGTTCCACGCCGCGGGCGAGCTCGACGCCGAGATGCTGACGCCCGAGTCGGAGCATTCGGTGATGGCGGCCTGCATTCCGGCCTCCCTCACGGGCGTGCGCGTGTTCACCGCGACCGCCTCGCAGGGGCTCATGCTGATGCACGAGCTGCTGCACTACGCGAGCGGCGCGCGCGCCCCCATCGTGATGGCAAACGTTAACCGCACCATCGCCTCGCCCTGGGCCTTCTGGCCCGACCAGACCGACAGTCTCGCCCAGCGGGACACCGGCTGGATCCAGCTCTACGTCGAGAGCGCCCAGGAGGCGCTCGACAGCGTGATCCAGGCCTTCCGCATCGCCGAGCGCGTGTTCCTGCCCGTGATGATCAATCTGGACGCGTTCTACGTCTCGCATGCCCTCGAGCCGGTGGAACTGCCGGCGCAGGCGCTCATCGACGCTTACCTGCCGCCCTACGCGCCGCAGCACTTCATCGATCCCGAGCGCGGCGAATCCTGGGGCAACGTCGTCAGCCAGGACCTCTATTGCCGCCACCGCCAGGACATCGGCGCGGCGATGGACCGCGTGCCGGCGATCGCGGCGCAAGCCGATCAGGAATGGCAGCGCGCCACCGGCCGAGGCTGGGGCGTGATCGAGCGCTACCGCTGCGAGGACGCCGAACTCGTCATCGCGAGCCTGGGCAGCATGTGCGGCACCGCGCGCGAAGCGGTCGACGCGCTGCGCGCGGACGGTCACGCGGCGGGGCTCGTGAAAGTGCGGCTTTTCCGTCCGCTCCCCCTTGCGGCGCTGCGCACCGCGCTCGGCGGGGTACGCGACGTGCTCGTGCTGGACCGCAATTTCTCTCCCGGCGCCGGCGGCGTGCTGCACCAGGAGCTGCGCGCGGCGCTCTACGGCATGCCCTCGCCGCCGCGCGTACACGGCCTGCTCGCCGGCGTGGGCGGCGTCAACGTGCCGCCGCAGAAAATCGTCGACCTCGCGCTCGCTGCGCGCAACCGCGAGCCGGCGGCCGAACCGGTATGGGCAAACTGATGCGCCTGGAAAAACTCGACCTCCCCGAAGAACCGGTGCTGTGCTCGGGCCACGCCGCGTGCCCCGGCTGCATCGACGCTCTTTCGGCGCGCCACGTGCTTTCCGCGCTCGGACCGGACGCCGTCGCGGTGATCCCGCCATCGTGCATGGCGATCATCGCCGGCGCGCAACCGATGAGCGCATTGCGCATCCCGGTCTACCAGCCGAGCCTCGAATCGAGCGCGGCAGCGGCCTCGGGACTGCGCCGCGCGCTCGATGCGCGCGGCAAGCAGGAGACGCATGTCGTGGTCCTCGCCGGCGACGGCGGCACCTACGACATCGGCCTGCAGTGCCTGTCCTCGGCCGCGGAGCGCAACGAGAACATCCTCTACGTGTGCTTCGACAACGAAGGCTACATGAATACCGGCGCGCAGAAGTCCTCCTCGACGCCGCATTTTGCGCGCACCGGATCGACTCCCGCCGGCAAGTCGAGCCGCAAGAAGAACCTCATCGAGATCATGGCCGCGCACGAGATACCGTACGCCGCCACCGCCACCGCCGGGTTCCTGCCTGATCTCGCGCGCAAGGTCGAGAAGGCGAAAGCGCTGCGCGGCATGCGGCTCCTGGTGCTGCTCGTTCCCTGCCTCGACGGCTGGGGCGTGCCCGAGGACCAGGGCATCAAGGTTGCGCGGCTCGCCGTAGAGAGCGGCGTCTTCCCGCTCTACGAAGTCGAGGACGGCTACCGCTACACCCTCAATACCGCGCAGAAGACCCGTCCGGTGCGCGACTACCTGCTCGCCCAGCGCCGCTACCGGAACCTGGAGGAACACGAGATCGAAGCGCTGCAGCGCGAAGTGGACATCGGCTGGGCGCGCCTGCAGCACAGAACCCAGGCCGAACTGAAGACCATCGACTGAGAAACAGGATCGTTGCGCTGAAAACGCAGGTGGCAATCATCGGCGGCGGCCCCGCCGGCATGCTGCTCTCGGAGATCCTGCACCGCGCAGGCATCGAGAGCGTGGTGCTCGAGCAGCGCAGCCGCGCATACGTGCTCTCGCGCATCCGCGCGGGCGTGCTCGAGCCCGGCACCGTCGAGGTGCTGCGCCAGAACGGTCTGGGCGAGCGCATGGATCGCGAAGGCCACGCGCACGACGGCATGAGGATCGTCTGGGCCGGACGCGCGAGCTTCTTCATCGACGTGAAAAAGCACGTCGGCAAGCGCTTCATGGCCTACGGCCAGACCAACATCCAGGAAGACCTGTTCGCTGCGGCCGACCGGCGCAAGGCAGTAGTGCTGGACGAGGCCGAGGACGTCCGGCCGGTGGACGTCGCCTCGGACAAGCCGCATGTCACGTTCCGGCATCGCGGCGCATCGATGCGCCTGGACTGCGACTTCATCGCCGGCTGCGACGGCTTCCACGGCGTTTCGCGCCGGGCGATCCCGCCCGCCGTGCTGCGGGAGTACGAGAAGGTGTATCCGTTCGGCTGGCTGGGCATCCTGTCGGAAACCCCGCCGCTGCCCGAGATCGTCTACGCCAATCACCCGCGCGGCTTCGCGCTGGCGTCGATGCGCAGCCCGACGCTGAGCCGCTACTACATCCAGGTGCCGCTGGAGGACAACACCGGGAACTGGCCGGACGAGCGCTTCTGGACCGAGCTCAAGGCGCGCTACCCTCGCGAGTTGGCCGACGCCATCGTCACCGGGCCGTCGATCGAAAAATCCATCGCGCCGCTGCGCAGCTATGTCGCCGAGCCGATGCGCCACGGCAGGCTTTTCCTCGCCGGCGACGCCGCGCACATCGTCCCGCCTACCGGCGCGAAGGGACTGAATCTCGCGGTGTCGGACGTGTTCTACCTGTCGCGCGCGCTCGAGGCGTTCTACGGCCGGGGATCTTCGGCGCTGCTCGACGGCTACAGCGACATGGCGCTGCGCCGCGTCTGGAACTCGGTGCGCATCTCGTGGTGGCTCACCAACCTGCTGCATCGCTTCCCCGGGATGAGCGAGTTCGACCAGCGCGCGCAGGAGTTCGAGCTACAATATGTGTCGTCTTCCCACCACGCGGAGGCAGCGCTGGCCGAGCAATACGCCGGCATGCCGTTCGAAGAGGCGGCCTGAGGCCCGGCCGCCGGTTCCGCCGAGAAAACCGACAAGCATGGAGTTCCAGAAATCCCCCGGCTGGCTCGACTGGTACGCCGGACCTTGCCGGCCGCGCTTCCGGCTGCCGCAGGGCGCGGTGGACGCGCACTGCCACGTCTTCGGCCCGGGCGCGCAGTTTCCCTATGCGCCCGAGCGCAAGTACACGCCCTGCGATGCCTCGAAGGACCAGCTGTTCGCGCTGCGCGACCATCTCGGAATCGGGCGCAACGTGATCGTGCAGGCCACCTGCCACGGCAGCGACAACCGCGCGCTGCTCGATGCGCTCAGGAATTCGAACGGCAGGGCAAGGGGAATCGCGACCGTCAAACGCGGCGTCACCGATGCCGTGCTGCAGGAGATGCATGCGGCCGGCGTGCGCGGCGTGCGCTTCAATTTCGTGAAGCGGCTGGTCGATTTCACCCCCCGCGACGAGCTGCTCGAGATCGCCGGCCGCATTGCGCCGCTCGGCTGGCACGTCGTGATCTATTTCGAGGCGGTGGATCTGCCCGGGCTCTGGGAGTTCTTCACCGCGCTCCCGACCACGGTGGTGGTCGACCACATGGGGCGGCCGGACGTCAGCAAGCCGGTCGGCGGGCCGGAGTTCCAGCTGTTCGTGAAGATGCTGCGCGAGCATCCCAATATCTGGTCCAAGGTGACCTGCCCGGAACGCCTGTCGCTGTCGGGCCCGCCGGCATTGAACGGCGAGCGGCACGCCTATCGCGACGTGGTGCCGTTCGCGAGGCTCCTGGTCGAGACCTTCCGCGACCGCGTGCTCTGGGGCACCGACTGGCCGCACCCGAACCTCAAGGACCACATGCCGGACGACGGCCTGCTGGTCGATTTCATCCCGCAGATCGCGGCCACCCCTGATCTCCAGCATAAACTGCTGGTCGACAATCCGATGCGCCTGTACTGGCCCGAGGAAACCTAGCGATGGCTCTGGATAAACCCTACCTGGACGTGCCCGGCACGACGATCTTCGACGCCGAACAGTCGCGCAAGGGCTTTCACCTGAACCAGTTCTGCATGTCGCTGATGAGGCCCGAGAACCGCGCGCGCTTCAAGGCGAACGAGCGCGCCTACCTCGACGAATGGCCGATGACCGAGGAACAGAAGCAGGCGGTCATGGCGCGCGACCTCAACCGCTGCATCGCGTTGGGCGGCAACATCTACTTCCTCGCCAAGATCGGCGCCACCGACGGCAAGACCTACCAGCAGATGGCGGCGGGCATGACCGGCATGAGCGAGGAGGAGTATCGCAACATGATGCTTCGCGGCGGCCGTTCCGTCGAAGGCAACCGCTACGTCGGGGAGAGAAAATAGTGGCCCGCATCACGGCAAGCGTCTACACCTCGCACGTTCCGGCGATTGGCGTAGCGGCCGACCTCGGCAAGACCGGTGAGCCCTACTGGCAGCCGCTCTTCGGCGGCTACGAGCCGGCGAAAGCGTGGCTCGCGGCCAACCGGCCGGACGTGATTCTCCTCGTCTACAACGACCACGCCAACGCCTTCAGCCTGGAGATGATTCCCACCTTCGCCATCGGCTGCGCCGCCGAGTTCCCGCCGGCCGACGAGGGCTGGGGCCCGCGGCCGGTGCCCAAGGTGTTCGGGCACCCCGAGCTCGCCTCGCACATCGCGCAATCGGTGATCCAGGACGACTTCGACCTGACGGTCGTGAACAAGATGGAGGTCGACCATGGGCTGACGGTGCCCCTGACGCTCATGTGCGGGCAGCCGCAGGCCTGGCCTTGCCGGGTGATTCCGTTCCCGGTCAACGTGGTCCTCTACCCGGTGCCCTCCGGCCGGCGCTGCTACCAGCTCGGAAGGGCGATCCGCAGGGCGGTCGCGTCCTACGACGAGCCGTTGAACGTGCAGGTCTGGGGCACCGGCGGCATGAGCCACCAGCTGCAGGGACCGCGCGCGGGGCTCATCAACCAGAAATTCGACAAGGACTTCCTCGACCGGCTGATCGCCGACCCCGAGGGGCTCGCGCAGATGCCGCACATCGAGTACGTGCGCGAGGCGGGCTCCGAGGGCATCGAGCTGGTGATGTGGCTGATCGCGCGCGGCGCGATGAGCGACAAGCCGCCGCGAGTCGCGCACCGCTTCTACCACGTGCCGGCCTCGAACACCGCGATCGGCAGCCTGATCCTCGAGAACGTGCCATAGCCAGGGAGGACCCATGAAGGTCGCACTCGCAGGGGCCGGCGCTTTCGGCCTCAAGCACCTCGAAGCGCTGGCGAAGATCGACGGCGTCGAAGTCGTCTCGCTGGCCGGCCGCATGCTCGACAAGACCCGCGAAGTGGCGGCGAAGTTCGGCGTCAGGCACGCGACCACCAACCTCGCCGAAAGCCTCGCCATCCAGGAGGTCGACGCCGTGATCCTGTGCACGCCGACGCAGATGCACGCCGCACAGGCGATCGCCTGCATGAAGGCGGGCAAGCACGTGCAGGTGGAGATTCCGCTCGCCGACTGCCTGGCGGACGCCGAAGCGGTGGTGAAGCTGCAGAAGGAAACCGGCCTGGTCGCCATGTGCGGCCACACGCGCCGCTTCAATCCCAGCCATCAGTGGGTGCGCAGGAAGATCAAGGCCGGCGAATTCAAGATCCAGCAGATGGACGTGCAGACCTTCTTCTTCCGCCGCAGCAACATGAACGCGCTGGGCCAGCCGCGCAGCTGGACCGACCATTTGCTGTGGCACCACTCGGCGCACACGGTGGACCTGTTCCAGTACCAGGCCGGCGGCGAGATCGTGAAGGCGAACGCGATCCAGGGCCCGATCCACCCGGCGCTGGGCATCGCAATGGACATGAGCATCCAGCTGAAAAGCAGCACCGGCGCCATCTGCACCCTGAGCCTGTCGTTCAATAACGACGGCCCCCTCGGCACGTTCTTCCGCTACATCGGAGACAGCGGCACCTATATCGCGCGCTACGACGACCTCGTCGACGGCAAGGAGCAGAAGATCGACGTCTCGAAAGTCGACGTGTCGATGAACGGCATCGAGCTGCAGGACCGCGAGTTCGTCGCCGCGATTCGCGACAGGCGCGAGCCCAACGCGAGCGTGGCGCAGGTGCTGCCCTGCTACCAGGTGCTGCACCGGCTGGACCAGCAGCTCGCGGGCTGAGCGGGGCGGGCGCCGCGCCGCTAGCCGGAGGGCATGACGAGGTCGGCGTTCGTGGCCGGCACGGAGTACGTGGCGTCCGGGTGCTTCGGCAGCGACTCTTCCCAGGCGAAAAAGCGGGCGCGCATTTGCGCGAGTCTGCCGGGCTCCCGCTTGCCGAAGTTGGCGCGCTCGCGCTCGTCCTTGGATAAATTGAACAGGAACTCGTCGCCCTCGATCGAAAGGTACTTCCAGTCCCCCGAGCGCATCGCTTTCTGGTTGCGGTAGAGCATCTTCCAGAACAGGTCGCGGGCAAACGTCTGTTTCGGCTTTTGCATCACATGCAACAGACTTTTCCCGTCGAGCGGGTAATTCCCGTCCGGCTCCACCCCGGCTGCGTCAAGGAAGGTCGCGACCCAATCCATCGTGATCGCGTGTTGCGCCGTGACGCCGCCCGGCTTCACTTTCGCCGGCCAGCGCACGATGTAGGGCACGCGGATGCCGCCCTCGAGCAGGTCCATTTTCTTGCCGACGAGCGGCCAGGTGTCCGAGAAACGCTCGCCGCCGTTGTCGCTGGTGAAGACGACAATGGTGTTGGCGTCAATCGCGGCTGCTTTCAAGGCGGCCGCAATCCGTCCGATTCCCTGGTCCATGTGGCGGATCATGGTGAGGTAGGTCGCGACCGAGCCGCCGTCGAAGTGGTAGATCTTCCCGATGCGCTTCGATTCCGCCTGGTCCTTGCGCGTCAGCCAGGGCCAGTGCGGCGCGTTGTAGTGTACGGAGAGGAAAAACGGCTGTCGGCGTTTGCGCCGTATGAATTCAACCGCGCGCTCGGAAATCAGATCGGTAAGATAACCCTTCAGCGCAACCTCTTTCTCGCCCTCCCAGAGGTCGTGCACTCCGGCCGTGTCCCGGTGCGTGAAATAGTCCATGCCGCCGGACAGCGCGCCGAAGAATTCCTGGTAGCCGCTCTTGAGCGGCCCGAAGTGCGGCGGGTAGCCGAGATGCCACTTGCCGGCCAGCGCGGTGGCGTAGCCCGCATCGCGCAGCAGCGAAGGCAGCGTCGGATGGGACGGCGGCAGCCCCAGCGCGGCGTTGCCGCGCGCGTTGCTGCGGATCGGCTCGTCGGCGCCGCCGCGCAGGCGGTGCTGCCAGCGCCCGGTCATCAGCGCGAAGCGCGTCGGCGAGCAGACCGAGGAGTTGGCGTAGCCCTGCGTGAAGCGCAGCCCTTGGCGCGCCATGCGGTCGAGCGCGGGCGAACACTTCGAACGCCCTCCGTAACAGCCCAAATCGGCGTAGCCGAGGTCGTCGGCGAGAATGAAGACGAAATTCGGACGCCGCGTCACATGCGCACCCGGTCGGCGCGAAATCAATCTACTTCTTCGCGTGCTGCTGCTCGTAGGCGGCGACTTCCCTCTTCAGCTCGGTGTATTCCGCGCAGCCGAAGGTGCAGAGATTGTCGAGCTGCGCGAGGTGCTCCTTGGCCTTGGCCAGGTTGCCCGACATCAGGTAAGCCTCGCCGATGTACTCGTGCGCGCCGCGGTGCCTTGGATCGAGGCGCAGCGCCTCGTTGTAATGGCGGAAGACGAGATCCATGCTCGGTTTCGCGCCCTTGCGCATCGAGTAGGCGTAGAGGTTGTGGTAATCGGCGTTCTGCGGGGTGCCCGCCACGGCGCCGCGCAACACATTCTGGGCGCCGGCCCAGTCCTGCCTGTCGATCGCGGCCTGGGCCTGCTCCATTGCCGGGTCCTTCGGCTCGGGCTTGGGCGTATCGGCCGCCCATGCCGGCCCTAGAGTGAACAGCGACGTCACAAATGCATGAATCAAGACGCTATTCAACCGAATTCTCATATTCAGCTCCTCTGCATTCTGCCGACCATTACGTTAACACGCACGCGCCGGATCCATTCCCGGCGGCGGGCGATCGTCAGCCCGCCAGTTCCTGCAGCAGTTCATCCACGGCGGCCGCCGCTTCGCGCGGATGCTCGAACGGGAACAGGTGCCCGCCCGGCACCCGCCGCTTGAGGAAGCTGCGGCCGCGCATCAGCGACATGCCGACCCGGCGCACTACGTCCGAATGCATGCCGCCGATGAAGCCCGCCGGCACCGTCAAATGGCGCAATTGCCTGCTCATGTCGTGCGGAATGGTGCGGTAGATCTGGTATTCGACCGCCGGGTCTATTTTCAATCTGAACTGATGGTCCTTTCTTGTCAGGGCATGCTGGACATAGTCTTCCAGACACTGCCCGGTGAAATGCCGGAATAGCCTCCGGGTGCGGAAATGCGCTTTCGCCTCCTCACGGCTATGCCAATCAGCGCGGCGATCGCGCGTCGCACCCGCCGGCGTCACCCGGTCGACGATGCCGATGCGCTTGGTCGCGCCCAGCAGCCGCCCCTTCACCGCGCCGATGACCGGCGCATCCAGCATCACGATAGCGCGGAACAGCTCCGGGCGCTTCGCCGCGGCGAGAAACGTGAGGTAGGCGCCCAGCGAATGGCCCACGCCGCAGACCGGCTCGCCGCGCCAGTCGCGCTCCAGCGCGGCGATCAGCTGCTCGACCAGCAGCGGCCAGCCCTCGGTCACGGGGTAACGCGGGTCGGTACCGATCGCGTCAATGGCGCCGATGCGGTACTTGCGCGCGAGCGGCGCCAGCATCGCCGCGTAGCAGGACGCGGGAAAGCCGTTGGCATGCGAGAACTGCAGCGGCGGCCGCGAGCCGGGAGGGGGTAACGGGGGAACCTCGGTTCCCCTGTTACTAGAGGTAGTCTTTGGCGGCGGTATCGGCATCCACCGGCGCGCCGGTGAGAAAGCCCTGCAGGTAATCGCAGCCGGAGGCGAGCAGCATCGCCTTCTGCACCTCCGTTTCGACGCCCTTGGCCACCACCTTGAGGCCGAGCGCGTGGCCAAGGCCGATGATCGCGGCGACGACTGCGTTGTGGTCGGCGTCCTTTTGCACGCTCGAGACCAGCGCGCGGTCGATCTTGAGCCGGTCCACCGGGAAGCGCCTCAGGTGCGCGACGCCCGAGAAACCGGTGCCGAAATCGTCCAGCGTCAGGCGCACGCCGAGGTCTTTCAGTTTTTTCAGCGTTGCGCAGGCGAAGTCCGGCTGCTGCATGACCACGGCCTCCGGAATCTCGAGCTCCAGCAGCTGCGGCGGCAAGCCCGAGTCCTTGAGCACGCGCGTCACCAGTTGGACGATCTTCGGGTCGTTGAACTGGCGCGACGAGAGATTGACGCTCACCGGCAGCCCGCGCTCGGTGCCGATAAATGCGCCCCAGCGGCAGGCTTCGGCGAGAATCCATTCGCCCAGCCCGATGATGATCCCCGTGTCCTCCGCGAGATGGATGAAATCCGCGGGCCCGATGATGCCGCGCGAGGAATGCTGCCAACGCAGCAGCGCCTCGTGCGCCGCCACCCGGCCGGTGGCGGGATCGACGACCGGCTGGTAGTACGCGCGCATCTCTCCCTTGAGCACCGCCTGGCGCAGGTCGCCTTCCAGCGCGAGCCGCTTGGAGGCGGACTGGTTCATCTGCTCGGTGAAGAACTGGTAGTTGGCGCGCCCGGTCTCCTTGGCGTGGTACATCGCCGCGTCGGCATTGCGGATCAGCGTCTCGGTGTCGCGCCCGTCTTCCGGAAACACACTGATCCCGACCGACGGCGTGATATGGAGCTCACGTTCCTGGATTGTGAACGGCTGCGACACCGTCTCGAGGATCTTGACCGCGACGTTGGCGGCATCCGACGATCGCTTGATCTCGGGCAGCACCACCACGAACTCATCGCCGCCCAGACGGCAGATCGTGTCCACCTCGCGCAGCTGCTTCTCGAGGCGCTCGGCGACCTCTTTGAGCACCACGTCGCCCGCGGCATGACCCAGCGTGTCGTTGATGATCTTGAAGCGGTCCAGGTCGACGAACATCACCGCGGTCTGCTTGCGATTGCGCTGGCTGAGCGCGAGCGCCTGCGTCAGCCGGTCCTCGAGCAGGCGGCGGTTGGGCAGGCCCGTGAGCGCATCGTGGTCGGCGAGGTGCTGGGCGCGCATTTCCGCCTGCCTGCGGTCCGCGATTTCCGCCTGCAGGCGCAGGTTCGCGGCCTGCAGTTCATCGGTGCGCTCGGCGACCGCGCGCTCGAGTGCGTCGCGCGAGGCTTCCAGCGATTCGCGCGCCGCGCGCGCCGCCGTGATGTCGTCGTAGATTCCGATCGCCCCCTCCGCCGGATGCGCCGGATCGATCGCCTTGGCCACGATCTTGCACCAGATACTGTTGCCGTCCTTGCGCCGCAGTTCGCGCTCGGAAACGTAGGCGCTGCCGGTGGCCAGCTGCGGGTACATCGCGGCGCCCGCTGCCTCGAATTCCTCGCGGGAGCGGAACAGGATTTCGGTGCTCTGGCCGGTCAGCTCGCCCGGCGCGTAGCCGAACATTTCCTCGAAGCGCGGGTTGCAGCGCTGGAACACGCGCTGGCGCGCGAACGAGATGCCGACGGTGGCATTGGTCAGGATCAGTTCCTGCTCGGCGAGCGCACGCTGCACGCGCGCCTCGGCCTCGCGTTCCAGGGTGACATCCTCGAAGCTCCAGATCCATTCCTGCTCGCTGCCGCCCGCATCGATGCGCCGGCCGCGGATGCGGCACAGGAACGTCGAGCTGTCGGCGCGCTTGAAGCGCCACTCCGCGTCGTGCGTTTCCCCCGGCGCGGACTTGCCGTAGGCGCGCCGGCCGCTCTCGTTCCAGTCTTCCTCGCTCGCGAACAGGACCTTCGAGAGCTGGCCCACTAGCGCGCCGGGTTCGGCGCCGACCATCTCCTCGAGGAAGCGGTTGCAGCGCTGGATCTTCCTGTCGCGCACGAAAGCGATGCCCACGGCGGCGTTGCCGAGGATCAGGTCCTGCTCGCGCACCATGCGCTGGACTTCATCGTCGGCGCGCTTGCGCTCGGTGATGTCCTCGAACAGCCAGACGTAGCCCTTCGCGATATTGCCTGCCTCGAGCGCGCGTCCGCTGCGCCGGCACCAGAAGCCCGAGCCGTCCTTGCGCCGCAGCCATTGCTCGAAGGTCGGCGTGTCACCGGTCGCGACCTCCCGGATGCGGCGGCCGGTTGCCTCGTATTCCTCGTCGGTGAAGTAGTACTGCCGGGACGACATGCCGACCGCTTCGCCGGCCGCGTAGCCGAACAGTTCCTCGAAGCGCCGGTTGCAGCGGATGATTTTCCGGTCGCGCAGGAAGGCGATCCCGATCATCGCATTGTTGGTGATCGCCTGCTGCTCGGCGAGCACCCGCTGCAGGTCTTCCTCGGCGCGCTTCTGCTCGGTGATGTCCTCGAACAGCCAGACCGAGCCGCGCGCCGGGTCTCCCGAATCGATCGCCCGGCCCGTCGCGCGCTGCCAGAATTCCGAACCGTCGCGGCGCTTCACCGGCAGCACGTGCGAGTGCGTCTTGCCGCGCGCCAGTTCCGCATAGCCCTCCACCACCCGGGCGAAGTCCTCGTCGCCCGCGTACAGGATCGAGGTCGACTTGCCGTTCAGCTCGCCGGGCGCGAAGCAGAACATTTCCTCCATGCGCCGGTTGCAGCGCACGATGGCGTGCTCCCGGACGAAGCAGATGCCGATCGAGGCGGTTTCCAGGATCGCGCTATGCTCGTGCAGCAGCCGCGCCACTTCGTCGGCGCGCCGTTTGCGCTCGGTAATGTCCTCGACGATCCAGACCGTGCCTTTCTGCGTGTCGGTCGCGCTCACCGCCTTGGCGATCATCCGGCACAGGAACGTCGAATTGTCCTTGCGCCGCACTTCCCACTCGAGGTCGAGCTGGCGCCCGGCGCCGAGCACCGGGATCGCGATCGCGCCCATCGCCTCGTAGCTCTCGCGCGAGGGATACACCACGTCGCCGGGCTGCCCGATCAGCTCATCGGCCTCCCAGCCGAACATCTCGGCGAACTTCGGATTGCAGAGCGTGAATTTGCGGTCGCGGGTGAAGGCGATGCCGATGGAAGCATTGGCGAGAATCGCCTTGTACTCGAGCTGCGCGTCGCGCGGCCGGCCGGCATAGCCCGCGGGCGGGGACCCGACGCCGGGCGGCGGCACGCTGTCCTCGAAGGCGTTGCGCTCGCTCATTGCCGGGCCAGCGATTCGGACAGGCTGGCGTAGCGCTTCAGGCGCATCGCCGCATGCTCGCGCTGCTCCAGGGTCAGCATGCGATCCAGATCAAGCAGCAGATCGAAATATTCGGCCAGGGTCGCGCGCGAGGCCTCGGCGTAGGCGCGTTCGCGGCCGCTGTCCCAGGCCCCGGCCCATCGCGCCAGGCGCTGCTTCGCCTCGCGCGCGCGCAGCATGGCAAGCAGCTCCGCCTGGCGGCGCTTGCGGTCGCGCTCGCGCAGGTCGGCGGAAAACGGCGCACGCGCGCTATAGCGCCGCACGCGCTCGAGCTGTGCATCGCTGAGCGAGCCGAACCACTCCTCGAGGCGCTCGACATTTCGTTTCACACGGCGCTGCTGGCGTTGTTCCACGGTGCCTTGCACCTGCTCTTTGGCGAACTTGCGGTTCTCCTCGGCAAGCCGCTGCTCAAAATGGGTGATCTGGTCCGCGCCGAGAAGGTCGAGCAGCCCGGCCGCCTCCGCCGCGGCCGCGCCCAGTGCCTCCCGGATCTGGGCCTGCACCGCATCGTAACCCCATTCGAGGTCCTCGCGTTTGACGCCACGAAGCATGCGCGCGGAGGCGTCCTCGGCGAGCTGTGCATACTGGGGCAGCGCCTTGGCCCGGTGCCAGGCGAGGAATGCCGCTAGGCGGTGGTCGAGCTCTTCGGACTGTTCGCCGCGGAAATCGAAATAGCTGTTCGCCTGCCAGCGCAGGAACACGTCGGCGTTGTCGTAGGCGATGCGCGTCACGCTGCAGCCCTGGAGGGCCGCCAGCAGGAGAAATACGAAAACGGCCCTTAGGTTCACCAGAAGCTTTCCACGGTAATCTGGCCCGGGGCGCGTCGGCGGTGCTTCCTGAGGCCCCGTTCCGCGAGCGCCGCCGCGACGTCCTTCAGCATGTCGGGGTTGCCGCAGAGCATGAACTGCGACCGTTCGGCGCTGATGGGAGCGCCCGCCGCTTCGAGCCGGCCATCGCGAATTGCCGCGGGGATGCGGCCTTGCAGCGCATCGGGCGCTTTTTCCCTGGTTGTGAATTTGATCGAAATGAAACGGTCCCCATGTGCACGGCCAACTGCCTTGAGCATGTCTTGATATGCCAATTCCTTCGCGTGGCGCGTTCCGTGCACCAGGATCACGCGCCGGTAGCGCTGCCAGGGCGCCTCGGTGCGCAGGATCGACAGGAACGGCGCGATCCCGGTGCCGGTTGCGACCAGCCACAGGTCCTCGGCGGGCGGAAGCTCCGAGAGCACGAGGAAGCCCGAAGGATTGTCGGCGACGAACAGCGCGTCGCCGTTCGCCAGCCGCGCCAGGCGCGGCGACAGCGGCCCCCCGGGCACGATCACGCCGTAGAACTCCAGCACCGGGTCCTGGGGCGGATTGACGAAGGAGAACGGCCGGGCGACGCGCGA
>MEQQ01000007.1:0-2775 GCA_001770285.1 Betaproteobacteria bacterium RBG_16_66_20 | reverse complement strand
CACGAACTGCCCCGCCTCGAAGGCGAGCCGCGGCGCGCCCTCGGCAAGCGCTACGCGCAGCGAGAACAGCGCCTCGGTCCAGCGCCGGTTCTCGATCACCTTTGCCTCGAGCCAGCTGCTCATGCGTTGCAGTCCAGTGCCGCGTTCATTGCAGCTGGTAGGGCTCGAGCTGCATGTCGCGCAGTTCCCCGCCCATCATTTCGATCGCGCCGTGGCGGCGGTTGTTGCCGGTGTCTGAAAATTCGAAGGTGTAGGTCCGCAGCAGGCGCAGCTCCCCGCCCTCGTTGCGGCCCAGGCGCAGGCGCGCGAACACCACCGTCTCGTCGAGGAACTGCACACCGTAGCGCTCGCAGGCCTTGCGCCCCGCGGCAAGCGCGCGCTCGCGCGCCCGCAGGCTGTCGATCCAGAGGAACGCGCCCGCAACGATCAGCAAAATGGCAGTCGCTTCCCACATTTCATGCCCGGGACAATGATCTCACGTCTCGGGCAGCAGCTTGCGGATCAGGTTGAGCAGGTCGAAGGGGGAATAGGGTTTCGCCAGATAGGCGGTCGCGCCGGCCTCCTTTGCCTTTTGCTCGTCGCCGCTCAGCGCGAAGGAAGTAATGGCGATGATGGGGGTATTCGCGGTCGCGCCTGCAGCGCGCAACTGGCGAGTGGCCTCCATGCCCGAGATCTTCGGCAGCTGGATGTCCATCAGGATCAGGTCCGGTCGTTGCTCCAGCGCCAGCGCCACGCCTGCCTCGCCGTCGTGCGCCTCGATCAGGTTGTAGGTCGTGCGCTTGAGCAGGTCGCGCACGATCTTGCGGTTCATGTCGTTGTCCTCGACGTACAGAATCGTCCTGGCGCTCATGCTGTTTTTGCTCGCAGTGGAACTTCAAAAATGAACGTCGACCCCTTGCCCAATTCGCTCTCCACCCAGATCTGCCCGCCGTGCATTTCTACGAACTTCCTGCTGATCGACAGGCCCAGGCCCGTGCCGCCGTACTCGCTCGCGATGGTGGCATCGGTCTGCTTGAATTCGGTGAACAGGCTGCCGATCTTGTCCGGCGGGATGCCCATCCCGGTGTCGGAAACCTTGTAGACCAGCAGATCGTCCCTAGTCTCCACGGAAATCTCCACTTTCCCCGCCTTGGTGAACTTGAGCGAGTTGCCGGCGAGGTTCATCAGGCATTGCGCGATGCGCCCGCCATCGCCATAGGCAAGCGGGAGATCGTTCGGCACGCTGGCGAGGAACTCCAGCCCCTTTTCCGCCGCGAGCGGCCGCAGGGTCGAGCGCACGCTCTCCACCGTGTCGTGCACCGAGTAGTCCTGCAGCGAAAGCTCCATGCGGCCCGCCTCGATCTTGGCGAGGTCGAGCACGTTGTTGATCAGGCGCAGCAGGTGCTTGCCGCTGGTCTGGATGTCGGCGAGCGGCTCCTGCATGTCCGCCGGCACCTCGCCGTAGACCTGGCCGATGATCATCTCGTTGAAGCCGAGGATGGCATTCAACGGCGTCCTCAGCTCGTGGCTCATGCTGGCGAGGAAGTCCGACTTGTGCCGGCTCGCCACCTCCAACTGCCGGCCCTTTTCCTCGATCTCGTGGAACAGGCGCACGTTCTCGATCGCGATTGCGGCCTGATCGGCGAAGGTCGCCAGCAAATTCACCTGGTCCTCGGGGAAAAGGCCGGCCTGCTCGCGGGCGATGACGATTGCGCCGGCCAGATGGCCGTCGCGCATCATGGGAACGCCAAGCACGCTGCGGAACCCCACCGCTGCGGCCGCGTCCTTGCTGTCGTAGTCCGGATCGGCTTGCACATCTGCAATGTGGAGCGGCTTGCGGTCCCGGATCACCCTGGCCGCGAGCGTGCCGCTTCCCGGCTTCATCGGATACGCGGCGCGAATCGCCTCCGCGCCCTCGGGGGTTGCGCCATGAATCGCGGCCATATGGATCGCCTCGCCGTCAAACCTCGACAGCGTGCAGAACCTGGCTCCGCAAAGCACCGCCGCCCGTTCGGCGATCGTGTCGAAGACCGGCTGCACGTCGGTCGGCGAGCGGCTGATGACCTTGAGAACCTCGGAGGTCGCCGTCAGGCGCTCGAGCGCCTCCTTCGTCTCATTGAACAGGCGCACGTTCTCGATCGCGATCACGGCCTGGTCGGCGAAGGTCTGCACGAGCTCGATCTGCTTGTCCGTAAAGGGGCGGACCTCCCTGCGATAGACGGCAATTGAGCCGACGAGCTGCTGCTCGCGGAGCATCGGCACCGAAAGCAGCGTTCGCACGCCCTCGAGGTCCGCCGTCTTGGTCCAGAGGGGATCGCCGCGCCGGTATGCCTCTGAGTCGCGCACATCGGGGAATTGCTTCGCACGCCAAGGGCCTTCGGGGCGGAAGAACGGCGGATTGATGTCGTGCGGCTGCGACGACGCCCACTCGTAGTATTCGGGCCTCGTGCCATGGGCGGCGGCCGCGCGGAACGCATTGCCTTGTTCATACATCCACAGCAAGGCCAGCGGCGCGCCGGACAGACGGGTCGCCTTTTCGAGGATCGCGCTGAACACCGGCGCAATGTCGGTCGGCGAGCCGCTGATGACCTTGAGAATCTCCGCCGTCGCGGTCTGCCGCTCGAGCGCCTCCTTGGTCTCGTTAAAGAGGCGCACGTTCTCGATCGCGATCACCGCCTGGTCGGCGAAGGTCTTGAGCAGCGCGACCTGCTTGGCGCTGAATTCACCGGCGTTTTCCCGGGCAAGCATGATCGCGCCGATCGCGCTGCCCTCGCACAGCATCGGCGCCCCAAGAAG
>MEQQ01000006.1:20614-26897 GCA_001770285.1 Betaproteobacteria bacterium RBG_16_66_20 | reverse complement strand
GCGTGATCTCCTCGCCCTTGGCGATCGAGCGCAGCAGCCGCCGCATGATCTTGCCCGAGCGCGTCTTGGGCAGGTTGTCGCCGAAGCGGATGTCCTTGGGCTTGGCGATGGCGCCGATTTCATGGCCGACCCAGTCGCGCAGTTCCTTGGCGATCCGCTGCGCTTCGGCGCCGGTCGGGCGCGGGCCTTTCAGCACCACGAACGCGCACACCGCTTCGCCGGTGAGCTCGTCGGGCCGCCCGACGACTGCGGCCTCGGCCACCAGTTTCGTGTTCGCCACCAGCGCCGACTCGATCTCCATCGTGCCGAGGCGGTGGCCGGATACGTTCAGCACGTCGTCGATGCGGCCCATGATGCGGTAGTAGCCGTCCTCGTCGGTGCTCGCGCCGTCCCCGGCGAGGTAGTACCTGCCCTGGAAATCCTCGGGGTAATAGGACTTCCGGAAGCGCTCCGGATCGCCCCAGATGGTGCGGATCATCGCGGGCCAGGGACGCTTGATGACGAGAATCCCGCCCTTGCCCCTGCCCACCGGATGGCCGGTCTCATCCACGATATCAGTGATGATCCCGGGCAGCGGCAGCGTGCAGGAGCCGGGCTTGGTCGGCGTGGCCCCGGGCAGCGGCGAAATGAGGTGGCCGCCGGTTTCGGTCTGCCACCAGGTGTCCACGATCGGGCAGCGTTCTTTGCCGACCGTCCTGTGATACCACATCCAGGCCTCGGGATTGATCGGCTCGCCCACCGTGCCGAGGATGCGCAGGCTGGAAAGGTCGTATTTCTTCGGCAGGTCTGCGCCGGCCTTGATGAGCGAGCGGATCGCGGTCGGTGCGGTGTAAAACACGTTCACCTTGTGGTCCTGGATGATCTTCCAGAAGCGACCCGCGTCCGGATAGGTCGGCACGCCCTCGAACATCACTTCGGTCGCGCCGGCGGCGAGCGGGCCGTAGGTGATGTAGGTGTGGCCGGTCACCCAGCCCACGTCCGCGGTGCACCAGAAGACGTCTGTCGGCTTGTTGTCGAACACCCACTTCATGGTGAGGATCGCCCACAGCATGTAGCCGGCGGTCGAATGCTGCACGCCCTTCGGTTTTCCGGTCGAGCCCGAGGTATAGAGGATGAACAGCGGATGCTCCGCGTTCACCCATTCCGGCTCGCAGCTCTCCGGCTGCCCCTTGACGACGTCGTCCCACCACTTGTCGCGCGGCGCCTTCATCGGGACCGGGCTGCCGCTGCGCTTGTAGACGATGACATTTCTCACGGCGTCACAACCACCCATCGCGAAAGCCTCGTCCACGACCGGCTTGAGCGGAATCTCCCTGCCGCCGCGGAACTGGCCGTCCGCGGTGATCACCTCGGTGGCGCCGGCGTCGATGATGCGTTCCTGCAGGCTCTTGGCCGAAAAACCGCCGAACACGACCGAATGCGTGGCGCCGATGCGCGCGCAGGCCTGCATCGCCACCACCACCTGGATCGACATCGGCATGTAGATGAGCACGCGGTCGCCCATCTTGATGCCGTGATGCCGGAGCGCGTTGGCGAGCCTGCAGACCTCCTTGTATAGCGCCTGATAGGTGATCTTCGTCACCTTGCCGTCGTCGGCCTCGAAAATGATCGCGATCTTGTCCGGTTGGGTCTTCAGGTGCCGGTCCAGGCAGTTGTAGGAGGCATTGGTTTCGCCGTCGTGGAACCAGCGGAAGAACGGCGCCTTGGACTCATCCAGCGTCTTGGTGAACGGCTTGTGCCAGAGCAGGTGCTCCCTCGCCAGCTTTGCCCAGAAGCCCTCGAAATCCTGCTCCGCCTCGGCGACCATCCTGCGGTAGGCGTCCATCCCGGAGATGTTCGCCTGCTTGACGAATTCCGCAGACGGCGGGAATACGCGGGTTTCGCTCAGCACCGATTCGATTCTGGATGACATGCAACGCCTCCTCTGGTTCTCTTTGCGGTGATTCTTGGCCCGGTGACTTACAGGGTGCTTACGCGAAATAACGGTACGGAATCAAGCGTATGCTAGATTACACGCGTCCCGCAACCCTCCTCCGGCAGTCCCCCGATCATGGCCGCCATCCGCAGCGAACACCTGGTGCAGAGCGTCGCCGACGCGCTCCAGTTCATCTCCTACTACCACCCGCTGGACTTCATCCGCGCCCTGGGCCGCGCCTACCAACGCGAGCAGTCGCCGGCGGCGAAGGACGCGATCGCCCAGCTTCTGACCAACTCCCGCATGTGCGCCGAAGGGCATCGCCCGATCTGCCAGGACACCGGCATCGTGAACGTATTCCTCAAAGTGGGCATGGACCTGCGCTTCGAGGGCTTCAAAGGCTCGCTCGAAGACGCGGTGAACGAGGGCGTGCGCCGGGCCTATCTCGATCCCGACAACAAGCTGCGCGCCTCGGTGCTGGAGGAGTCGGATTTCGGCAGGAAGAACACCGGCGACAACACGCCGGCGGTGATCAACGTGCAGATGGTCTCGGGAAACCTTCTGCAAGTGGACGTCGCGGCCAAGGGCGGAGGCTCCGAGGCGAAGTCCAAGTTCGTGATGCTCAACCCTTCGGATTCGATCGCCGACTGGGTCGTCGACACGGTGCCCAGCATGGGCGCCGGCTGGTGCCCGCCGGGGATGCTCGGCATCGGCGTCGGCGGCACGGCAGAGAAGGCGATGCTGATGGCGAAGGAAGCGCTGATGGAACCGATCGACATGGCCGAGCTGAAAGCGCGCGGCCCGAAGAGCAGGCTGGAGGAGCTGCGCATCGAGCTCTATGACAGGGTCAATGCGCTCGGCATCGGCGCGCAGGGGCTGGGCGGACTGTCGACGATTCTCGACGTGAAGATCCGGACCCACCCGGCGCACGCCGCCAACCGGCCCGTGGCGATGATCCCGAATTGCGCCGCCACGCGGCACGTGCATTTCGTGCTCGACGGCTCGGGTGCCGCGGAATTCGAGGCGCCGTCGCTCGCCGACTGGCCGGCCGTGACCTGGACGCCGGATGCGAGCTCCATCAGGGTTGATTTGAATTCTTTAAGCAAGAAAGAAGTTGCCAGTTGGCAACCCGGACAACGTCTCCTTCTGTCCGGAAAAATGCTGACGGGCCGCGATGCTGCTCACAAGAGAATTCAGGATCTGCTGGAGAAAAATGAGCCCCTGCCAGTGGATTTCACCAATCGCGTCATTTACTACGTCGGCCCCGTGGATCCGGTGCGCGACGAGGTCGTCGGCCCTGCGGGCCCGACGACCGCGACGCGCATGGACAAGTTCACCGAGCTGATGCTGGCGAAAACAGGCCTCATCGGGATGATCGGCAAGGCCGAACGCGGGCCGGTGGGCATCGAAGCGATCCGCAAGCACAAGGCGGCCTACCTCGTGGCGGTCGGCGGGGCCGCCTACCTGGTCGCCAAAGCGATTCGAAAATCGCGCGTGGTCGCATTTTCCGACCTCGGCATGGAGGCCATTTACGAGTTCGAGGTGAAGGACATGCCGGTGACGGTCGCGGTCGACGCGAGCGGGACCTCCGTGCACAAGACCGGTCCCGCCGAGTGGTCCAAGAAGATCATCCAGCTAAAGCTGCCGGTAACGGCGGCATGACGCTCGCAACAGGGGGCGCATCCGCGCCCTCCGTACCACCGGCGACGCGTTGGGGCGCGATTTGGGCGGTATTCAGCGCCGGCCTGATCTGCGGCGCCTACGTGACCAAGGTCGCGCCGTCGCTGCCGCTGCAGCGCGCCGAGCTGGGCCTCACCCTGGTCGAATCGGGCTTCATCGCCACCATGTTCAACGTCATGGGCGGCCTGGTCGGGATGCTGGCCGGAACGATGTGCGACCGCTACGGCCACCGGCGGCTGGGACTCGCGGGCCTCGCGATCCTGGCGCTCTCGGGTCTGCTCGGCGCGATGGCGTGGAATTTCCCCGTGCTGCTCGCCGCGCGCTTCTTCGAAGGAATCGGCTTCATCCTGTTCACGGTTGCAGCCACGACCCTGATGGCCAGCGCAGCGGCCGGTCCGCGCGATCGCGCCAAGGCCCTCGGGCTCTGGAGCGCCTACATGCCCACCGGCGGCGGCCTGGCGCTGCTCGCGGCGCCGCCGCTGATCGCCGCCTGGGGCTGGCGCGGACTCTGGGTCCTGCTCGCCCTCGGCGCCGCCGCCTGCTTCGTGCTTGCCGCGCGCTACGCGCCGACGCCGAAATACGGCGGCATCGCCTCGATGCGCCTGGTCGCGGAATCGCTCGCGCAGCGCGGCAACATCATTTTCGCGCTGCTGTTCATGCTGTACGTGTCGCAATGGTCCTCGGTGATGATCTGGCTGCCGACCTTCCTGGTGGATGAGCGCGGCGCGTCGCAGGCGCTCGCCGCCTGGCTGACCGCTCTGATGGTGCTGGTCAACGTGCCGGGCAATATCGGCGGCGGATGGCTGCTCTCGCGCGGCGTGCGGCGAGGCCCGCTGGTCGTCGCCGCGAGCGCCGTAATGGCGCTCTGCTCCGCCGGCATGCTGAGCGATGCGCTCCCCGGCGGCGCCCGCTATGCGCTATGCCTGCTGTTCTCGGCGTGCGCCGGCGTCATCCCGGCCTCGATCTTTTCCGGCATCGCGCTGCACGCCAAGACGCCGCAGCACATCGCCACCGCGAACGGTCTCGCCATGCAGGCCTCGCAAGCCGGGCAGTTCTTCGGCCCGATCGCGCTGGCCTGGCTCGCCTCGCATTTCGGCGGCTGGGGCGCGACGCTGTGGGCAATGCTCGCCTTAGCCGCCGGCGTTGCGTTCTGCGGGTTCGCTCTGGCGCGCATCGAGCGGCGCCTGCGGCGCTAGAATCGCTGCCGGAGGTCACCATGCGACAGATCCATATCTGCGAAGTCGGCCCGCGCGACGGGCTGCAGAACGCCCACCACCTGATGCCCACCGAGGCGAAGAAGGCCTGGATCGCATCCATGGCCGCCGCCGGCATCGAGGAAATCGAAGTCGGCTCTTTCGTGCCGCCGAAGCTGATTCCGGCAATGGCTGATACGGCCGAGATTGTTGCCTTTGCTCTTACTATCCCGAATATCAAGGTGGTTGCGCTCGCCCCCAACGTAAAAGGATTCGAACGCGCGGTGGCGTCGGGGGCGCACAAGGTGACCTTCCCGGTTTCCGCGAGCCGCGCCCACAGCCTCGCCAACGTGCGCATGACGCCCGAGCAGATGGTGGAGGAAGTGCGTCGATGTGTGGAACTGCGCTCGCAGTCGCGTGGCAAGAACGGCCCCGAGATCGAAGCGGGCGTGTCGACGGCGTTCGGCTGCACCATGCAGGGCGAGGTGCCCGAGGACGACGTGGTGCGCCTCGCGGTGATGCTCGCCGGCACGGGCGCCGACTGCGTTGCGCTCGCCGATACGGTCGGCTACGCGAATCCCGCGCAAATCAGGAGATTGTTCAGAAAAGTAAGAAATGAGATTGGCGACAAGCTCGAGGCGGCGCACCTGCACAACACGCGCGGCCTGGGCCTTGCCAACGCGCTCGCCGCCTACGAGGAAGGCGTGCGCCATTTCGACAGCTCGATGGGCGGCCTGGGCGGCTGCCCGTTCGCCCCGGGCGCGAGCGGCAACGTGGTCACCGAGGACCTGGTGTTCATGTTCGAGAGCATGGGCGTGCCGACCGGCGTGAATTTCGACAAGCTGCTGGAGGCGAGAAAGCTGCTCGTCGCCGGCGTTCCGGAGGAGCCCGTGTATGGCCATACGCCCCTGGCGGGCCTGCCGAAAGGATTTCGTGCTGCCGCTTGAGGGTGTGCGCGTGGTGGAGTTCGCGCACATGGTGATGGGCCCGAGCTGCGGGCTGGTGCTCGCGGACCTGGGCGCCGAAGTGATCAAGGTCGAGCCGCCGGAAGGCGACAACACCCGCCGCCTGGTGGGCGCGGGCGCCGGCTTCTATCCGGTCTTCAACCGGAACAAGAAGAGCCTGGCAGTGGATTTGAAGCGTTCCGACGGAAAAAAAATCGTGGAAAAACTCATCGGCACCGCCGACGTCGTCACGGAAAACTTCAGGCCCGGCGCGCTGGACAAGATGGGACTCGGCTACCAGGAGCTTGCCGCAAAATACCCGAAGCTCGTCTACTGCTCGCTCAAGGGTTTCCTCGACGGGCCGTATGACCACCGCCCCGCGCTCGACGAGGTGGTGCAGATGATGGGCGGCCTCGCCTACATGACCGGGCTGCCCGAGCGGCCGCTGCGCGCCGGCGCCTCGGTGATCGACATCATGGGCGGGACCTTCGGCGCCGTCGGCGTGCTCGCCGCGCTGCGCGAGCGCGAGGCCACCGGACGCGGCCGGCTCG
>MEQQ01000006.1:7088-20589 GCA_001770285.1 Betaproteobacteria bacterium RBG_16_66_20 | reverse complement strand
CGCGTATCTCGTCGCCCAGCACATGGCGCAATTCGAACTCACCGGCGAGGCGCCGCCGCCGATGTCGGTGAAGCGGCCGGCCTGGGGGATCTACGACATCTTCGAGACCGCCGACGCCGACGGCACCGACGCGCGCCTGTTCGTCGGCGTGGTCACCGACCGGCAGTGGGAAATCTTCTGCCGCGAGTTCGGCCTGCCCGAGCTTGCGGCCGACGCGCGCTTGCGCGGCAACGCCGACCGCGTCCGCGAGCGTCATTGGCTGATCCCGCGGCTGGGCGAAATCCTCAAGCGCTTGCGGCGTGCGGACCTCGCGGCGAAGCTCGAGGCGGCGGGATTGCCGTTCGCGCCGATCGCCAGGCCCTGGGACCTGCTCGAGGACCCGCACCTCAGGGCCTCGGGCGGCCTGCTCGAAACGCGGCTCGCGGACGGACGCGCGTTCCATGCGCCCACCCTGCCGCTCGCGCTCGACGGCAAGCGCCTGCCCAAGCGCAACGACCCGCCCGCGATCGGCGAAGGCGCGCGCGAACTGCTCGCGGGCCTGGGCTACGCCGCCGGGGAGATCGACGCACTCGCGAAAGAGCGCGTGATCGTCCTCGGCTAGATCCGGTTCCTACTTCAGCGCGTCGGCACCGGCCTTCGCGACCACCCCGTCCTGGTCACCGGCGACGCCGCTGACGCCTATGCCGCCGATCACCTTGCCGTCCACCACGATCGGCAGACCGCCGTCGACCACGCTGGCGTCGCGCAGGTTCATCACGCGAAGCCCCGCACCGCCCTTGGCGACGATGTCCTCGAACACCTTGGTCGGCCGGCGATAGATCGCCGCCGATTTACCCTTGTCGATGGCGACCTGGATGCTGGCGGTTTGCGTGTTGTCCATCTTCTCGTAGGCCACCAGGTTTCCCGAAGTATCGAGGATCGCGATCGCGACTGGCCAGCCGTTCTTGCGCGCCTCGGCCTGCCCCGCGGCGATGGCCTTCTTGGCCTGTTCGAGATTGACAGAATTGCCGTACTGGGGCACCTGCGCCTGTGCTGCGAACGACAGCGCGCCGGCCGTAATTGCAAGTAGAAGCCTTTTCATCGTTTCCCTCCTCAAGGATTGGTCACGCCGCGGAGAAACCGCGGCATGCGGGAGAGAACAGTGCCTGAGCCCCGCTATTCCCGGCCTTGACCGCCGTCAAGAACCTTTGCCAAGGAGCGCATCGATCCCGGCCTGGGCGATCTGCTCGTCCTCGTGCGACTGCACGCCGGAGACCCCTACCGCGCCGATGCAGGTTCCCTCGGCGATGATCGGCACCCCGCCCTGCACCGGCAGGATGCCCGGCATCTTCAGCATCGAGGTGCGTCCGGCCTTGATGCGCTCTTCCCAGTTGCCGCTGGTGCGCCGCGACAGCGCCGAGGTGCGCGCCTTCTCCAGCGCGATCGCGGCGTTCGCCGGCGTCGCGCCGTCCATGCGCGTGAAATGCAGCAGGTGGCCGCCATCGTCGAGGATCGCGATCGCCACGTTCCACTTGTTCCTGCGGGCCTCGGCCTCGGCCGCGGCGCAGATCTTCAGGCAGTCTTCCTGCGTCAGCAACGGTCGCGTCTTCATTTCACCCCCAGGGCGTCCTTGATCTGCTTCAGTGCGGCGGGATCCTCGATCGTGGTCAGGTCGCCCGGATCGCGCCCCTCGGCCAGCGCCGCGATCGAGCGGCGCAGCGTCTTGCCCGAGCGCGTCTTGGGCAGCAGCGTCACGAAATGCACCGCCTTCGGCCGGCCGATGGCGCCCAGCTGCTTATCCACTGTTTCCATGATTTCCTGTGAAGTGGTTTTTCTTGAAGGATCTTTTAATACAGCAAATGCAAGAGGCAACTGACCCTTGAGCTGATCCACCACTCCCACGACCGCGCATTCCGCAATATTGGGATGCATGCTCACCGCCTCCTCGATCTCGCGCGTGCCGAGGCGGTGGCCGGCGACGTTGATCACGTCGTCGGTGCGGCCGAGGATGAAGTAGTAGCCGTCCTGGTCGCGGATGCCCCAGTCGAAGGTCGTGTAGACGAGCTTCTTCGAGAAGGTCGAGAAATAGGTCTTCACGAAGCGCTCGTCGTCGCCCCAGATGGTGCTCATGCACCCGGGCGGCAGCGGCGGCACCACCGCCACCACGGCCTTCTCGTCCGCGCCCGCTTGTTCGGCGTCGCTCTCGCGCAGCAGCTGCAGGTCGTAGCCGTATACCGGGAACGACGGGCTGCCGAACTTGTTCGGGGTCTTTTCCACCCCCGGCATCGCCGACAGGATCGGCCAGCCGGTCTCGGTCTGCCAGTAGTGGTCGATGACGGGAAGCCCGAGCGCCTCCTGGATCCAGACGTGCGTGGGCTCATCGAGCGGCTCGCCGGCGAGGAACAGCCGCCGCAGCGAAGAAAGATCGTACTTTTTCAGGAACGCCGGGTCCTGCTTCTTCAGCACGCGGACCGCGGTGGGCGCGGAGAACATCACGCTCACCTTGTAGTCCTGCACGATCTTCCACCACACGCCCGCGTCGGGCCGGACCGGCACGCCCTCGTACATGATGGTGGTCATGCCCGCGATCAGCGGCGCGTAGATGATGTACGAGTGGCCCACGACCCAGCCGATGTCTGAAGTGGTGAACATCGTCTCGCCGGCGTCGCCGCAGTAGATGTGCTGCATCGAGGCAGCGAGCGCCACCGCGTAGCCGCCGACGTCGCGCTGCACGCCCTTCGGTTTGCCCGTGGTGCCGGAGGTATACAGGATGTACGAAGGTTCGTTCGATTCGAGCCAGGCGCAAGGTATGTCCGCTTCCTTCTGTATTGCAGAAAATTCCTTCCAGTCGACATCCCTCCCCGGAACCCGCGGCATGTCCGGATCCAGTCCGCGCTTGAAGATCAGGACCTTCCGCGGCGGGAACTTGGCCAGCCGGATCGATTCATCCACCAGCGACTTGTACAGAATGGCCTTGCCCATGCGGCTGCCGCCGTCGGCGGTGATCATCAGGCCGGGCTTCGCGTCGTCGATGCGCGCGGCGAGGCTGGCGGCGGCGAAGCCGCCGAACACCACCGAGTGGATGGCGCCGATGCGCGCGCAGGCGAGGATCGCGAAACAGGCCTCGGGGATCATCGGCATGTAGATGATCACCCGGTCGCCGCGCTTGACGCCGAGCGCCTGCATCATGGCGGCGGCGCGGTTTACTTCCCGGGACAGCTCCTTGTACGTATAGCTCTTGACCTGATCGACCTCGGTGGAGATCCAGACCAGGGCCTTCTGCCCGCCCCGTTGCGCGAGGTGCCGGTCGATCGCGTTGTGGCACAGGTTGGTCTCGCCGCCGACGAACCACTTCGCGAACGGCGGCCGCGAGTAATCGAGTACCTGCGAGAACGGCTTGTGCCAATCGATGCGCTTCGCTTCCTCGCGCCAGAAGCCGTCGCGGTCGGCGATCGAGCGCCGGTGGAACTCCTTGTACGAGCTCATCGCGGGCGGTTCATGCGTTGAGGTCCACCACGATCCTGCCGATGACCCTGGCGTTGATGAAATCGTCGAACACTTTGGGCAGGTCGGCGAAGCGGATCGTCTTCGCCATCTCCTTGAGTCCGGCCGGTTTCATGTCGCCGGCGAGCCGCGCCCAGACCTGGCGCTCGAGTTCCGGGCCCGGCGCGTCGGTGGAGTTGATGCCGAGCAGGCTGACCCCGCGCAGGATGAACGGCATCACGGTCGTGTTCAGGCCGAAACCGGCCGCCAGGCCGACCGAGGCAATCACGCCGTTGAATTTCATGGTGCTCGCCATCCAGGCCAGGACCTCGCCCCCCAGGTTGTCGATCGCACCCTGCCAGGTGGCCTTGTCGAGAGGCTTGATTTTTGTAAGGTCCAATTCCTTTCTGAACTTAACTTCCTTGGCGCCAAGCTTCAACAACCAATCCACTGCATTTTCTTTTCCGGTAAGCGCCACCACGTGATAGCCCAGCCTGGCCAATGCCGCGATCGCGATCGAACCGACGCCGCCGGTGGCGCCGTCCACGATCACCGGGCCGCCGCCCGGTGAGAGCCCGTTGTGCTCCATCTTCATGACCGCCAGCCCCGCGGTGTACCCCGCGGTGCCGAAGGCCATGGCCTCCCACAGGGTCATTCCCTTGGGCAGCTTCACCGCCCAATCGGCCGGGATACGCGCGTATTCGGCATAGCCGCCGTGGTGCCTGACGCCGAGGTCATGGCCGACCGCGAGCACCGCGTCGCCCTTGGTGAAGCGTGGATCGGTAGACGCGGTGACAGTGCCGGAAAGGTCGATGCCGCCGATGCACGAAGGCCGCATCAGGATGCGCCCCTTGCCGGTCGCCGCGAGCGCGTCCTTGTAATTGACGTCGGAGTAGGCGACGCGCACCACGACTTCGCCCGGGTCGAGCTCTTCGAGCGTGCAATCGACGAACTCGGCCTTGATTCTCTTTTCGACTTCGCTAAGCCGGTATGCCGTGAATTTCTCCACTGGGGCCACTCTCCCTTCTGCGTTCTGCCTGCAGATATCCGGCCGTCTGCATCTCGGTCAGCCGGCTCGCGGTGCGCGCGAACTCGGCGGCAGCGGTGTTCGCGTCGCCGCCCGCATCTTCCCCGCCTGTGAACAGCTCGTCGGGCTGCGCCTCGGCGGCGACGATCATTTTCACCCGGTCATCGTAGAACACATCCACCAGCCAGGTGAAGCGCCGCGCCGCATCCGACGCCTTCGCCTGCAGCTTCGGCACCCCGGACAGGATCACGGTGTGAAAGCGCCGCGCCAGGTCGACGTAGTCGGCGTAGGACCGCGGCCCGCCGCACAACACCGCGAAGTCGAACCATACCAGCCCGCCCGCGCGCTTGCGATACGGAATGCGCCGGCCCTCGACGTCCAGCGGGTGTTTTTCTTCCTCGACGTCCTTCAGGTCCTCGAAAATCCGCCCCATTTCGGCCTCCGCGCCGGGGCCGCCGGGTTTGCCGACGTGGTAGACCTTGAGCTTCTCCAGCTTCAGGCGGCGGTAGTCCCTGCCGCCGTCGACGTTGATCACGTCCAGCCGCGACTTCAGCAGCTCGATCGCCGGCAGGAAACGCTCGCGCTGCAGGCCATGCGGGTAGAGCTGGTCGGGATGGTAGTTGCTGGTCATCACGAATGCGACACCCAGCTGCATCACCTTCTCGAGATAGCGGCCGAGAATCATCGCGTCGGCGATGTCCGAGACGTGAAATTCGTCGAAGCAGACGAGGCGATAGCGGCGCGCGGTGCGCGCGGCCGCCGCGGCGAGCGGGTCCTGCATGCCTTTCAGTTCGGAGAGCTCACGGTGGATTTCGCGCATGAAATGATGGAAGTGCACGCGGCGCTTGCGCACCAGCGGCACGCACAGGTAGAAACTGTCCATCAGGAAGCTCTTGCCCCGCCCCACCGCGCCCCACAGGTAGACGCCTTTCGGCGGCGGCGGCTTGACCAGCAGGCGCTTCAACGCATTGTTGCGCCGGGCCTTGTATCGGGTCCACTCCTCGTAGCGCTGCTGCAGCTGCGCCACCGCCTGCAACTGCGACCGATCGGAGGCGAAGCCGCGCCTGGCGAGGCTCTGCTCGTAGAGCGCGGCGACGCCCCTCACACGGTCCTCGATTCGCTGCGCGCGAGCCATAGCGTGCTTGCGAGGATGACGACGCCGCCGGCCAGGGTCCAGCCCGCGGGGATGGTGCCGAACATGAAGAAACCGAGGAGCGCCGCCCATACCAGCTCGAGGAATCTCACCGACTGCACCGCCGAGATGTCGGCGACGCGGAACGCACACGTCATGCAGTAGTGCCCGCCGGCGCCGAGGAAGCCGCACACGACCAGCAGGGCCCATTGTCCGGCGGAGGGCGGCATCCACGAGAGCAGCGCGAACGGCGCCAGCAGGAGCGATACCAGAAGGTGCTGCCAGAGGACCATCACATCGGAGCGTTCGTGGCGCGTCAGCACCTTGGCGATCAGGAAGGAACCGGCGAACACCGGCGCCGAGGCCAGCATCAGCAATATCCCGGTCGAGATGCCCGCCAGGCCGCCGCCGGCAAGGGGATCGACCACCAGCAGCACGCCGGCGAATCCGACCAGGACCGCGGCCCAGCGCGCGCCGCTCATGCGCTCGTTGAGGAACGGCACCGCCCCCAGGCAGATGAACAGCGGCACGCTGAAGGCGATCGCGGTCAGCTCGGCGAGCGTCACCAGCGGCAATGCCGCGAACCAGAGCATCATGCCGCCGGTATGGAACAGGCCGCGCACCAGCTGCAGCTTCGGGGCTTTCGGCCACAGCTCGCGCACGCCGCGGCGCAGCGCCGGCGCGAGGATGACCGTCGCGCCGAGCAGGTAGCGCAGGAACCCGACCAGCCAGGGATCGAGTTCGTGCGCGAGCTTCTTCATGGCGGCATTGAGCACCGTGAACAGCACGCCGGTGGCCGCCATCCACAGCATGCCCCGGACCGTCGGGCTGAGCGCCGGACTTGCCAATGCGGCGCTCAGATGTTCAGCGCGACCATGGGACGCGCGCTCAAATATTGAGCGCGCGTTTGTCGACCGCGAGGGCCGCGTCCTTCATCGCCTCGGACAGCGACGGATGGGCGTGGCAGATCATGCCGATGTCCTCGGCGGCGGCGCCGAACTCCATCGCCACGACCGCTTCGGCGATCAGCTCGGAGGCCATGGGGCCGATGATATGCACGCCGAGAATTTGATCTGTTTTTTTATTTGAAATAAATTTAACCAATCCGCTCGTGTCGCCCAGAGCTCGCGCCCTGGCGTTCGCGGAAAAGGGGAAGGTCCCGACGCGGTAATCGACGCCTGAGGCCTTCCCTTCACCCTTCAACTGCTGCTCGGTCTTGCCTACCCAGGCGATCTCCGGCGTGGTGTAGATCACCCAGGGGATGGTATCGAAGTTGACGTGCGGCTTCTGGCCCACGATGCGCTCGGCAACCGCCACGCCTTCCTCTTCCCCCTTGTGGGCGAGCATCGGGCCGCGCACCACGTCCCCGACCGCCCAGACGCCGGGCAGGTTGCTGCGGCAGTCGTCGTCTACCGCCACGAAGCCGCGCTCATCGAGCTTCAACCCGACCGCCGCGGCATTCAGCCCCGCGGTATTGGCGACCCGACCGATCGATACCACCAGTCGGTCGCATTCCAATGTTTTAGGTGAGATATCGGAGCTTATATATTGAACTGAAACGCTTTTCTTTTCCGTGCTTACCTTTGAAATCGTCACCCCAAGCTCTATTCCCAGCCCCTGCCTGGCGAAGACCTTCCACGCCTCCTTCGCGATCTGCTCGTCGGCCGCGCCAAGGAAGGTCGGCAGGGCCTCGAGGATCACGACTTCCGAACCGAGCCGGCGCCAGACGCTGCCCATTTCCAGGCCGATCACCCCGGCGCCGATGACGCCGAGCCGCTTCGGGACCTCGGGCATGGCGAGGGCCCCGGTATTGCTCAGGATCAGCTTCTCGTCGAAATCGGCGCCCGGCAGCGAGCGCGGACTGGAACCGGTTGCAATGATGACGTTTTTCGCGGCCAGAGTTTCGCTTTGGGCTCCTGACACAAGAATTTCAGAAGCAGAACCGCCAAAACTGCCCCGTCCGTGAAAGAACGTCACCTTGTTCTTCTTGAACAGGTAGAGGATGCCGTCGTTGCTCGACTTGACCACCTTGTCCTTGCGCTTGAGCATCTGCGCCAGGTCCAGTTCCAGGCCGGTCACCCTGACGCCGTGCTCGGCGAAGCCGTGCGCGGCCTGCTCGTAGTTCTCGGAGGATTGCAGCAGCGCCTTGGACGGGATGCAGCCGACATTGGTGCAGGTGCCGCCGAGCATGGGCTTGCCGTCGGCGCTCTTCCACTCGTCGATGCAGGCGGCGCTCAGGCCGAGTTGCGCCGCGCGGATCGCGGCGATGTAGCCGGCGGGCCCGCCGCCGATGACCACGACATCGAAGGATTTCATATTTCGAGGATCAGACGCGCAGGATCTTCAAGCGCTTCTTTGATCGATACCAGGAACAAGACAGCCTCCCGGCCGTCGATGATCCGGTGGTCGTAGGACACGGCGAGATAGTTCATCGGCCGCACCACCACCTGCCCGTTTTCCACCACCGCGCGCTCCTTGGTGGCGTGCACGCCGAGGATCGCGGACTGCGGCGGGTTGATGATCGGGGTCGAGAGCATCGAGCCGAACACGCCGCCGTTGGAGATCGAGAACGTGCCGCCGGTCAGGTCTTCCAGCGACAGCTTGCCGTCCTGCGCCTTGTTGCCGAACTCGGCGATCTTCTTCTCGATCGCGGCGAACGACATCTGCTCGGCGTCGCGCAGGATCGGCACCACCAGGCCGCGCGGGCTGCCAACCGCGACGCCGATGTCGAAGTAGCCGTGATACACGACGTCGGTCCCGTCCACCGAGGCGTTCACCACCGGATACTTCTTCAGCGCGTGCACCGCCGCCTTGACGAAGAACGACATGAAGCCGAGCTTGACCGCATGTTCCTTCTCGAAGCGCTCCTGGTAGCGCTTGCGCATCTCGATCACCGGCTGCATGTTCACTTCGTTGAAGGTCGTGAGGATCGCCGCGGTGGCCTGCGACTGCACCAGGCGCTCGGCAACGCGCTGGCGCAGGCGCGACATGGCCACGCGCTGCTGCGGCCGGCCCGCGAGCAGCTTGTCGACGCTGACGGGGGTCGGCGGTTGCTGCAATGCTGCTTTCTGCGTTTCTTTTTTTTCGGGAACGATGGCCTTTTCAGGCTGCCCGAGCACGTCCCCCTTGGTCACGCGGCCATCGCGGCCGGTGCCCGGGATCTGCGAGGTATCGAGGCCCTTGTTCGCGGCAAGTTTCTGCGCCGAGGGCATTACCGCAGGGCTCGCGGCGGGCTTGGGGGCTTCAGGAGCGCGTTTTTCCTGAACGGGAGCGGCAGAAACGGCGGAAACCTTTCCTTCCGTATCGATCTTCGCAATGACTTCGCCCGCAACGACGGTTCCCTTGTCGCCCTTGAGGATGCTCACCAGCACGCCGTCGGCCGGCGCCGGCAGCTCGAGCACCACCTTGTCGGTTTCGATATCGATCAGGTTCTCGTCGCGCTTGACCGCTTCACCCTGCTTCTTGTGCCAGGCGAGCAGCGTGGCCTCGGAGACCGATTCCGACAATTGCGGGACCTTGACCTCAATGATCATTCTTTTTCCTTTTCTTCCGCCCCGTTCCCTGGACCGGAAGCACGAGGTTGTCGGCAAGCGGCGCGAATGCGGCGTTCACCAGCTCCTTCTGCTGTTCGTTGTGCAGCGACAGGTATCCGACCGCGGGCGCGGCGGAGGACGCGCGCATCGCGTAGCCCAGCACCTGGTCGGGCCGCATGTGGCGCAGCACGTAGTGCTGGATGCGGTGCCACGCGCCCTGGTTGCCGGGCTCCTCCTGGCACCAGAGGACCTCGCCCGCATTGGCGTACAGGTTGATCTGCGCCTGGAACTCGTCGTGCGGGAACGGGTAGAGCTGCGCGACGCGCACGATGGCGATGTCCTTGATGCCCTTGTCCCGGCGCGCCGCCATCAGGTCGAAAAACACCTTGCCGCTGCACACGATGACGCGCTTGACCTTCTCCGGCCGGATGCTCTCGTCCCATTCGCCGTTGACCGCCCTGAACTTGCTCTCGGCGAATTCGGCCAGCGGCGACACCGATTCCTTGTGGCGCAGCAGGCTCTTGGGCGTGAAAATGACGAGCGGCTTGCGGTAGGGCCGGATCATCTGCCGCCGCAGCAGGAAGAACATCTGCACCGGCGTGGCCGGGATGCAGACCTGGAGGTTGTAGTCGGCGCACAGCTGCAGGAACCGTTCCGGCCGCCCGGAGGAATGCTCCGGCCCCTGCCCTTCGTAGCCGTGCGGCAGCAGCATCACCATGCCGCAGATGCGGCCCCACTTCACCTCGCCCGCGGCGATGAACTGGTCGATCACCACCTGCGCGCCATTGACGAAATCGCCGAACTGCGCCTCCCAGACCACCAGTTCGTTCGGCTCGGAAGTCGAGTAGCCGTATTCGAAGCCGAGCACCGCCTCTTCCGACAGCACCGAGTCGATGACCACGAAATCGCCCTGGTTGGGCGCGATGTTCTTCAGCGGAATGAAGCTGCCGGAGTCCCACTTCTCGCGGTTCTGGTCGTGCAGCACCGCGTGGCGGTGGAAGAACGTGCCGCGGCCGCAATCCTGGCCCGAGATGCGCACCGAAAAACCGTCCTTGAGCAGCGAGGCATAGGCGAGGTTCTCGGCCATGCCCCAATCCACCGGCAGCTTGCCCTGCCCCATCAGCCGGCGGTCGGCGATGATCTTCTCGACCCTCGGATGAAGCTTGAAGTCGGGCGGGATCGCGGTCAGTTTCTCGGCCAGCATCTGCAGGTCTGCTAGAGGAAGAGTCGTGTCGTCATTCTCGTTCCATTTCGTGTTCCGGTACTTCGACCAGTCGACCGCGAACGGCGGCTTGAAGTTCGACAGGATGGTCTTGTTGGTGTGATAACCGCCATCCATCGCCTGGCGGAAGGTCGCCACCATCTTGTCGGCCGCGTCGCCGCCGATCACGCCCTGCGCCGCCAGCCTGTCGGCATAGAGCTTGCGCGTGCCGGGATGCGCGTTGATGATCTTGTACATCAGCGGCTGGGTCACCATCGGCTCGTCCTGCTCGTTGTGGCCGAGCTTGCGGAAGCAGACGATGTCCACCACCACGTCCTTCTTGAACTTGCACCGGTAGTCGAGCGCGATCTCGATCGCCATCACGCAGGCTTCCGGGTCGTCGCCGTTGACGTGGAAAATCGGCGCCTCGACCATTTTCATGACGTCGGTGCAGTAGAGCGTCGAGCGCACGTCGCGCGCATCCGAGGTCGTGAAACCGATCTGGTTGTTGACCACGATGTGCACCGTGCCGCCGGTGCCGTAGCCGCGGGTTTGCGAGAGATTCAGCGTTTCCATCACCACGCCCTGGCCCGCCACCGCCGCATCGCCGTGCACCAGGACCGGCAGCACCTGTTCGCCGCCGCGGTCCTTGCGCCGGTGCTGGCGCGCCCGCACCGAGCCCTCGACCACCGGATTCACGATCTCGAGGTGGGAAGGGTTGAACGCGAGCGTCAGGTGCATCGGCCCGCCCGGCGTATTGATGTCGGAGGAGAAGCCCTGGTGGTACTTGACGTCGCCGGCGAGCAGCGCATCGTCGTGCTTGCCCTCGAATTCGCCGAACAGGTCCTTGGGCATCTTGCCGAGCGTGTTCACCAGCACGTTGAGCCGCCCGCGGTGCGCCATGCCGAGCACCAGCTCCTGGACGCCGGCGCTGCCTGCGCGCTGCAGCAGGTTGTCGAGCACCGGGATCAGCGTATCGCCGCCCTCGAGCGAGAAGCGCTTCTGCCCGACGTAGCGGGTGTGCAGGTAGCGCTCCAGGCCTTCGGCCGCGGTGAGGCGCTCGAGGATGTGCTTCTTGTAATCGGGCGAGAAATCCGGCTTCGAGCGCACCGGCTCGAGGCGCTCCTGGATCCAGCGCTTCTCGATCCGGCTCGACAGGTACATGTATTCGACGCCGAGGCTGCCGCAATAGGTGTCCTGCAATCCGCGGATGATCTCGCGCAGCGTCGCCTGCTCCGGGCCGATGAACGAACCGGTGTTGAACACCGTATCCATGTCGGCCTCGGTCAGGTCGTAATAGGCGGGCTCGAGCTCCGCAATGTGCGGGCGCTGCTGGCGCTTGAGCGGATCGAGCTCGGCGAGCAGGCAGCCGCGGAAGCGGTATTCGGCGAGCAGCTGGATCACCGAAACCTGCTTGCGATCCAGGTCCCCGCCCGAGGGCAGCCGCGCCGCGCCGGCCTTCGCACGCTGCGCGAAGGCCTCCACGATCGGGGCGTGCGCGATGTCCTTGGGGCTGCCGCCGGGCAGCAGCTGCAGCTTGTCGAAGTACCTGCGCCATTCCTCCGGCACGTTCGCCGGGTTTTCCAGATACGTTTCGTACAGCTCCTCGACGAAGGGGGCGTTGCCCCCGAACAGGTACGAGTTGTCCAGGAACTGCTTCATCATGGCGCGCTTCCTCTCGTTGCTAGCGCTTGCCGATCGGCTTCACCTCGCGACGCGCGGACCCCTTGTAGAGCTGCCTTGGGCGGCCGATCTTGTATTCCGGGTCCGCGATCATCTCCTGCCATTGCGCGATCCAGCCCACGGTGCGCGCGAGCGAGAATATGCAGGTAAACATCGCCACCGGGATGCCGAGCGCGCGCTGCACGATGCCGGAGTAGAAATCCACGTTCGGGTACAGCTTGCGGCTGACGAAGTAATCGTCCTCGAGCGCGATCTTCTCCAGCGCGACGGCGAGCTTGAACAGGCGGTCGTCGTGCAGGCCGAGCTCGTTCAGCACCTCGTGGCAGGTCTCGCGCATGAGTTTCGCGCGCGGGTCGTGGTTCTTGTAGACGCGGTGGCCGAATCCCATCAGGCGCACGCCGCTCTGCTTGTCCTTGACCTTCTTGATGAATTCGCCGACCTTGGAAACGTCGCCGATCTCCTCCAGCATCTCGAGGCAGGCCTCGTTGGCGCCGCCGTGCGCCGGCCCCCACAGGCAGGCGATGCCCGCGGCGATGCAGGCGAACGGGTTCGCGCCGGAGGATCCCGACAGGCGCACCGTCGAGGTCGAGGCGTTCTGCTCGTGGTCGGCGTGCAGGATGAAGATGCGGTCCATGGCGCGCACCAGCACCTCGTTGACCTTGTATTCCTCGGTCGGCACCGCGAACATCATGCGCATGAAGTTCGCCGTATAGGACAGGTCGTTTCTCGGGTACACGAACGGCTGGCCGATCGAGTACTTGTACGACATCGCGACGATGGTGGGCATCTTGGCGATCAGCCGGAACGCGGAGATCTTGCGGTGCTCGGCGTTGCTGATGTCGAGCGCGTCGTGGTAGAACGCGGAGAGCGCCCCGACAACCCCGACCATCACCGCCATCGGGTGCGCGTCGCGGCGGAAACCCTGGTACAGGCGCGCCAGCTGCTCGTGCACCATCGTATGGTGGGTGACGGTGCCGTCGAATTCCTTCTTCTGCTTCGCGTTCGGCAGCTCGCCGTGCAGCAACAGGTAGCACACCTCGAGGAAATCGCAGTGCTGCGCCAGCTGCTCGATCGGGTAGCCGCGGTAGAGCAGCACGCCGGCATCGCCGTCGATATAGGTGATGGTCGAATTGCAGCTCGCGGTGGAGAGGAAGCCCGGGTCGTAGGTGAACATCCCCGACTTGCCGTACAGCGTGCGGATGTCGACCACGTCCGGGCCGACGGTCCCGGACATCACCGGAAATTCGAGCGTCTTGCCGTCGGGCAGCGTGAGGCTGGCTTTCTTGTCCATCAGACTCTCCTTTTCTAGACGGCGCGAAGCCGCGCCACAATCCCTTCAAACCGCCCGTCGAAACGGTCGCTGCGGCCGCTGACGATATCCCACAGCTCGTTGTCCTGGAGATCGAGCAGCTCGCTTAAAGTATTCGCGTCTTTTTCCTGCAGATGCTTTTCAACAAAACCCT
>MEQQ01000006.1:0-7078 GCA_001770285.1 Betaproteobacteria bacterium RBG_16_66_20 | reverse complement strand
TCGCGTCTTTTTCCTGCAGATGCTTTTCAACAAAACCCTGCAAGACCAGATCCAGCTCGAGCAAGCCGCGCCGGCACTTCCACTTCAGCCTGTTCTGTCCGACCCGGTCCATCAGACCGCACGCCTGACCATCAATTCCTTGATCTTGCCGATCGCCCGGGTCGGATTCAGCCCCTTCGGGCAGACGTCGACGCAGTTCATGATCGTATGGCAGCGGAACAGGCGGTACGGGTCCTCGAGATTGTCGAGGCGCGCGCTGGTTTCCTGGTCGCGCGAATCGGCGATGAAACGGTAGGCCTGCAGCAGGCCCGCGGGCCCGACAAACTTGTCCGGGTTCCACCAGAACGACGGGCAGGACGTCGAGCAGCAGGCGCACAGGATGCACTCGTAGAGGCCGTTCAGCTCCTCGCGCTCCTCGGGCGACTGCAGCCGCTCGCGCTCGGGCGGCGCGTCGTGGTTCACCACGTAGGGCTTGATCGACTCGTACTGCCTGAAGAACTGCGTCATGTCGACGATCAGGTCGCGGATCACCGGCAGCCCGGGCATCGGGCGCAGCGTCACGTGGTCCGGCAGGTCGGCGATCTTGGTGACGCAGGCGAGGCCGTTCCTGCCGTTGATGTTCATCGCGTCCGAGCCGCACACGCCCTCGCGGCAGGAGCGGCGGAACGCGAACGAATCGTCCATCTCCTTGACCCTGATCAGCGCGTCGAGCAGCATCCGGTCGGAATGCTCGAGCCGGACGTCGTAGTCCTTCAGGTATGGCTTGTCGTCCTTGTCCGGATCGTAACGGTAGATTGACAGGCGCATCAGTAGGTTCGCTTTTTGGGTTCGAAGGATTCGACAGTGAGCGGCTTCAGGTGCACCGGCTTGTACGCTAGCCGGTTGCCTTCCTTGTACCAGAGCGTGTGCTTGAGCCAGTTCTTGTCGTCACGCTCCTGGAAATCCGCGCGCGCCTGCGCGCCGCGCGATTCCTGCCTCGCATGCGCGCCGGTGACCGTCGCCAGCGCGGCCTCGACAAGATTCTGCAGTTCGAGTGCCTCGATGCGCGCGGTGTTGAACACCTTGGATCGATCGCTGATCCAGATTCGGCCCGCGCGCTCCGCGATCTTCGTCACCTTGGCGACGCCCTCGGCCAGCAGGTCGGGGAAGCGGAACACCCCGCAGTGCGCCTGCATCTCCCGCCTGAGGTCGGCGGCGACCTCCGCGACGCTCTCGCCCGCGCCCGTCAAATCGAACCGCGCCAGCCGCGCGCGCGAGAACCCGCCCGCATCCTGCGGCAGGTTGCGCTGCGGCCGCGGCAAGCCGCGCAGGTCCTTGATCATCTGCTCGCCCGAGGACTTGCCGAATACCAGCAGGTCGAGCAGCGAGTTGCAGCCGAGGCGGTTGCCGCCATGCACCGAGACGCACGAGCATTCGCCGGCGGCATAGAAGCCGGGCACGATCGACTCGGTGCTCGCGCCCTCGGGCGCCACGACCTGCCCCAGGTAGTTGGCCGGGATGCCGCCCATCTGGTAGTGCGCGGTCGGGACCACCGGGATCGGCTCGCGCACCGGATCGATGTTGGCGAACTTGATCGAGATCTCGCGGATCCCGGGCAGCCGCCGGTTGATCACCTCCGGGCCGAGGTGATCGAGCTTGAGCAGCACGTGATCGGCGTTGGGACCGCAGCCGCGCCCTTCCTTGATCTCGGTGGTCATGGCGCGCGACACCACGTCGCGGCTCGCGAGGTCCTTGGCGTTCGGCGCGTAGCGTTCCATGAAGCGCTCGCCGTCCTTGTTCAGCAGGTAGCCGCCCTCGCCGCGCACGCCCTCGGTGATCAGTACGCCGGCGCCGTACACGCCGGTGGGATGGAACTGGTAGAACTCCATGTCCTGCAGCGGAAATCCGGCGCGCGCCGCGATTCCCAGGCCGTCGCCGGTATTGATGAAGGCGTTGGTCGAGCTGAAGAACATGCGCCCCGAGCCGCCGGTGGCGAACAGCGTCGCCTTGGCCTGGAAAATCGAGACCTCGCCGGTCTCCATCTCCAGCGCGGTGACGCCCAGCACGGCTCCGTCCTGCGGGTCGCGGATCAGGTCGAGCGCCATCCACTCGACGAAGAACTGGGTGCTGGCGCGCAGGTTCTGCTGGTAAAGCGTATGCAGCATGGCGTGCCCGGTGCGGTCGGCAGCGGCGCAGGCGCGCATCGCCATCTTGGCGCCGCCGTAGTCCTGGGTGTGGCCGCCGAACGGCCGCTGGTAGATCTTGCCGTTCTCCAGCCGGTCGAAGGGCATGCCCATGTGCTCGAGTTCGACCACCACCTCGTTGGCCCGCCGGCACATGTATTCGATCGCGTCCTGGTCGCCGAGGTAATCGGAGCCCTTGACGGTGTCGTACATGTGCCAGTGCCAGTTATCCTCGGAGGAATTGGCGAGCGGCGCCGCGACCCCGCCCTGGGCCGCGACCGTGTGCGAGCGGGTCGGGAACACCTTGGAGAGCACCGCGACCTTGAGTTCGGCGCGCGCGAGCTCGAGCGCGGCGCGCATTCCGGAGCCCCCCGCCCCCACCACGATCGCGTCGAACCTTCTTACCGGCAGCCCCAAGCGCATCTCCCGGGTTTCATCGCCACAAAATCTGGATCGTCCAGCCGACATAGGCGGCGATCGTCAGCAGCACCATCACCTCGAGAGCGAGGCGCAGGCCCGCAGGCTTGACATAGTCCATCAGGATGTCGCGCACGCCGACCCAGGCGTGCCAGGCGAGGCTCGCCGCGAACAGCAGCGTCGCCACGCGCATCCAGCCCTGGGCAAAAAGGTCGCGCCACACTGAATAGGTAATATTTTTATTCGAAATAAAAACAACTACGGCGATAACGGAATAGACCGCCATGATCGTAGCGGTGATGCGCTGCGCGAGCCAGTCGCGCAGGCCGTAGCGCGCGCCGGTGACGGTCCGGCCAGTCACTTGCGTTTCACCATAGTTTCCATCCCAAAAATACCGTCAAGGCGAGGCTCGCCGCGAGCACGATCCAGCTGCTCAAGCGCGCGTTTTCCAAATCGACGCCCTTGTCCAGATCCAGAAACAGGTAGCGGATGCCGGCGCAGAAATGGTGGCAGTACGCCCAGACCAGCACGAGCAGCGAGAGCTTCACCGGCCACAATCCGGCGTAGTGCTTGATCTTGCCGAAGCCCGCCTCGGAGGCGAGGCTGCGGTCCAGCATCCAGAGCAGCCAGACCAGCGCCAGGAACAGCATCGCGCCGCTGATCCGGTGCAGGATCGAGACCCAGCCCGGCAGCGGCAGACGGATTTCGAAGAGCAGCGCCTGAAGGTTGAGGTACTTCGGCCGAGATTTCCTCGCCGTCGTCTTGACCGCTGCTTCGGACATGGCGGCGATTATATCTCTGCGGCGGTGCGGTAGAATCATCCGTCCGCTTCAAATTTCCCCGGAGTTCTCAATGTCCAAAGCCCCCCTCCGAGTCGCCGTCACCGGCGCCGCGGGCCAGATCGGCTACGCGATCCTGTTTCGCATCGCCAGCGGCGAAATGCTCGGCAAAGACCAGCCGGTCATCCTGCAGATGCTGGAGATCCCGGACGAAAAGGCCCAGAAAGCGCTCAAGGGCGTGATGATGGAACTCGACGACTGCGCTTTCCCCCTGCTGCACGGCATGGTGCCGACCGCCGATCCGATGGTCGCGTTCAAGGATGCGGGCGTCGCGCTGCTGGTCGGCGCCCGGCCGCGCGGACCGGGCATGGAGCGCAAGGACCTGCTGGAGGCGAACGGCAAGATTTTCGGGCCCCAGGGCCAGGCGCTCGACAAGGTCGCCGACCGCAACGTAAAGGTGCTGGTGGTCGGCAATCCGGCCAACACCAACTGCCTGATCGCGATGAAGAACGCGCCCAGCCTGAAACCGACGCAGTTCACCGCGATGATGCGCCTGGACCATAACCGGGCCACGTCCCAGGTCGCGCACAAAGCCGGAAAAGCTGTTTCTTCGGTCAGGAAAATGACCATTTGGGGGAACCACTCGGCGACCCAGTATCCGGACCTGTTCCAGGCCGAATGCGAAGGCAAGAAAATCTGGCCCATGATCAACGATCAGGCCTGGCTGGAGTCGACCTTCATCCCCACCGTGCAAAAGCGCGGTGCGGCGATCATCGAGGCCCGCGGCCTGTCCTCGGCGGCCAGCGCGGCCAACGCCGCGATCGACCATGTGCGCGACTGGTCGCTCGGCACCCGGGACGGCGACTGGATTTCGATGGGCATCCCCGCGGACGGCAGCTACGGCATCCCCGAGGGCGTGCTCTACGGCTACCCGGTAACCTGCAAGGGCGGCAGATACGAAATCGTCAAAGGCATCGAGGTCAGCGACTTCAGCCGCAAGCGCATGGACGCGACGCTGAAGGAACTGCACGAGGAACGCGACGGCGTGAAACACCTCCTGGGCTGAGGGAGTTCCAACGTGTCTGCCGGGAAAGCGTTTCGCAAGGCGGTTGCCGAGGAAAAACCGCTGCAGGTCATCGGCGCGATCTGCGCCTATCACGCGCTGATCGCGAAGCGCACCGGCTACAAGGCGATCTACCTCTCGGGCGGCGGCGTCGCCGCCGGATCGCTCGGCATGCCAGATCTGGGGATCTCCAATCTCGATGATGTGCTGACCGACGCGCGCCGCATCACCGACGTCTGCGACCTGCCGCTGCTGGTGGACGTGGATACCGGGTTCGGCTCCAGCGCCTTCAACGTCGCGCGCACCACCCGGTCGCTCATCAAGGCGGGCGCCGGCGCGATGCACATGGAGGATCAGGTCGGTGCCAAGCGCTGCGGCCACCGTCCGAACAAGGAACTGGTCTCGCGGGAAGAAATGTGCGACCGCATCAAGGCCGCGGTGGACGCGCGCACCGATCCCTCCTTCGTGATCATGGCCCGCACGGACGCGCTTGCGAACGAGGGGTTTGATATTTCTTTGGAAAGAATTCAAAAATATGTCGAAGCAGGCGCCGACATGGTGTTCCCCGAGGCGGTCACTGAATTGGGGATGTACAGGAAAATCGCGGACGCGGTGAAGGTGCCGGTGCTCGCGAACATCACCGAATTCGGCAAGACGCCGCTGTTCACCGTGGCTGAGCTTCGCTTGGCCGGCGTGTCGATCGTCCTGTACCCGTTATCTGCTTTCCGGGCCATGAACCGGGCCGCGATGAACGTATATGAAGCGATAAGAAAAGAAGGAACGCAGAAAAGCGTCCTTGGCGCCATGCAGACCCGCGACGAACTGTACGATTTTCTCGACTACCATTCCTACGAGAAGAAACTCGATGAGCTCTTCACCGGAAAACGCGCCTAAAGCGAAGAAGTCGGTCGCCCTGTCGGGCGTCGCGGCAGGCAACACCGCGCTGTGCACCGTCGGGCGCAGCGGCAACGACCTGCACTACCGCGGCTACGACATCCTCGATTTCGCCGACCAGGCCGAATTCGAGGAAATCGCCTATCTGCTGGTTCACGAGAAGCTGCCGAACAAAGCAGAGCTGGATGCCTACAAGAAGAAACTGAAGTCATTGCGCGGCTTGCCCAAAGAGTTAAGAACTTCTTTGGAGCAACTTCCAAAGGCAGCCCACCCCATGGACGTGCTGCGCACCGGCTGTTCGGTGCTCGGCACCCTGGAGCGCGAGCAGGACGGCCATCCGGTCGCGGGAGCGCGCGACATTGCCGACCGGCTGATGGCGAGCTTCGGTTCCATGCTTTTGTATTGGTTTCATTTTCAGAATTCAGGAAAAAGAATCGAAACGCAGACCGACGACGATTCGATCGGCGGGCATTACCTGCACCTGCTGCACCAGAACAAGCCCAGCGCCGAATGGGTGCGCGCAATGCATACCTCGCTGATCCTCTACGCCGAGCATGAGTTCAATGCGAGCACCTTCACCTGCCGGGTGATCACCGGCACGGGCTCCGACATGTATTCGGCGATCACCGGCGGCATCGGCGCGCTGCGCGGACCCAAGCACGGCGGCGCGAACGAGGTCTCCGACGAGATCCAGAAGCGTTACAAGTCGGCCGACGAGGCGGAAGCCGACATCCGGCGCCGGATCGCGGCGAAGGAGATCGTGATCGGCTTCGGCCACCCGGTCTACACCACCGGCGACCCGCGCAACAAGGTGATCAAGGCGGTCGCCGAGCAGCTGTCGAAGGCAGCAAAGGACATGACGCAGTACCAGGTCGCCGACCGCATCGAGTCGGTGATGTGGGGCGAGAAAAAGATGTTCGCAAATCTGGACTGGTTCAGCGCCGTGTCGTACAGCAAGATGGGCGTGCCGACGCTGCATTTCACTCCGCTGTTCGTGATTTCCCGCACCAGCGGCTGGGCAGCGCACGTGATCGAACAGCGCATCGACGGCAAGATCATCCGGCCGAGCGCGAACTACACCGGCCCCGAAAACCGCAGCTGGGTGCCGCTCGGGAACCGCGGCTAGAACAGGAAAATCGCCATGGCCATGTATGAATCCGAGCTGACGATATTCATCCGCGAGTACCTCGAGAAGCATCCCGAGGAGCTCGAGTCGCAGAGGAAAGGCCGCGCCGTCTGGTGGGACAAGGAGCCGGGGCTGCGCACGCCGGCCGTTCCGGTGCAGCACCCGCCCAAGGCGGGCGGCAACGAATACCTCTTCAAGCCATTGTCGGAAAACGAGCAGGAAAAAGAATAGTGTCTTCGCACCTCTCCAACGTGCGTCCGCAGCCGGACAAGGTACTGACGCTGATTGCCGATTACGTGACGGACTTTTCGATACAAAACCGGGAGGCGTACGACACGGCCCGCTACTGCCTGATGGACACGCTGGGCTGCGGCTTCGAGGCGCTCGAGTATCCCGCCTGCACCAAGCTGCTGGGGCCGCTCGTCAGGGGCACCGTGGTGCCGAACGGCGCCAAGGTGCCGGGCACCCAGTTCCAGCTCGACCCGGTGCAGGCGGCGTTCAACATCGGCGCCATGATCCGCTGGCTCGATTTCAACGACACCTGGCTCGCCGCCGAATGGGGCCATCCCTCGGACAATCTGGGTGGCATTCTGGCGATGGCGGATTTTCTAAGTAGAAATGATAAGAAACCCCTGGT
>MEQQ01000005.1 GCA_001770285.1 Betaproteobacteria bacterium RBG_16_66_20 | reverse complement strand
TTCATTGCTCACAAACAGGCCGGTTATAGTGACGCAGTCCGATCTTCCATCGTCAAGACCGCCACCATTGCAGAAGCGGGGAAGTCCTTATAGTGTATTGGTTGACTTAATGGTTGACACTTTGTCACCTATCTCGGGACCATTGTGCGCCTTTGGCCTGTCATCCTTCAAGCGAGTCAAGCCGTTAGCTGAATGTCATGCGTTCAATGGAACTGACATTCGCGTGGACGAACGGATAAACGATGCGCCCGCAAAGGCTCGGCGCCTGCTGGACCAGGTGCGTGACGCCATCCGGCGCCGGCACTACAGCCCGCGCACGGAGGAAACGTACGTCCATTGGATTAAGCGCTTCATCTACTTCCACAACAAGCGGCACCCGCGGGACATGGGGGAAACAGAGGCGACCGCGTTTCTCAACTACCTCGCGCGCGACCGGGAAGTCGCGGCCTCGACCCAGAACCAAGCGCTGTCGGCGATCCTGTTTCTCTACAAGGAAACGCTGGGGACGCCGCTCGCATGGCTTGAAGGCCTGGAGAGAGCCAAGCGCCCGGTGCGGATGCCGAGCGTGCTGTCGCGGCAGGAAGCGCAGAGGCTGCTCGCGAATCTGCATGGCACGCGCTGGATCATGGCGAGCCTGCTGTATGGCGCGGGCCTGCGGCTGCGCGAATGCCTGAAGCTGCGGGTGAAGGACGTGGACTTCGATTACCGGCAGATTCTTGTGCGCGACGCCAAGGGCGCGAAGGACCGGGTGACGATGCTGCCGGGCTCGGCGATCGAGCCGCTGAAGGTGCATCTCGAGCGCGCACGCGCGCTGCACGAGCGGGACGTCGCGGCCGGATACGGCGACGTCGAACTGCCCGACGCGCTCGCGCGCAAGTATCCCCGGGCGCCCTACGAATGGGGCTGGAAGTTTGTCTTTCCCTCGCACAAGCTTTCCACCGATCCGCGCAGCGCTGTCATTCGGCGCCATCATGTCATGAACAAGGGCGGACGAGGCGTCACCAGCCCGCTGGACGGTTTGCAGGCGCGCTAGGAACGGCGCTTCGAAAGCCCCGCGTAGAGCATCGTGGCGATGAAGATCGCGATCGCCGCGGCATTGCCGGCGGCGCCGCGTTCGCGCAAGGCGGGCATCAGCAGCAGGTCGCCCGCGATCCGCTCGGCAAGAGATGCGTGCAGCACCACGAGCGGGAGGTAGAACCAGGCGCGGTAAGGCAGCGCGACCCGGAGCAGCGCGGGGGCGATGATCGGCGCATGGCCGAATACCATCGAGAACACGAAGCCGAGGAACCATGCGTGCAGCGCAGCGTCGTAGGCGGGCCGCCCGGGGGCGAACATCGGGTCGCCGAGCGCGATCAGGGCGCCGATGGCGAGCCACGCATAGCCCAGCAGCAATGCGCACGCGATATAGCGCGTCAGGCCACGCTCGCGCACCGTGCGGCGCGCGACGTCCTTCGCGGCCAGCCAGATCGCGAGCGCAATCAAGGCCGCCGCCACGACCTTCCAGCCCGGTTGCGGAGCAAGCACCGCGAGCAGGGTTCCCAAAAGCAGCACAATGCAGATCGCCGCGAAAAGCATTCTTGCGCGCGGCGAGGGCGGCATGAAGCGCGAGAGCTCGAGGCGCTCGCCGGCAATGGTGAGGACGAGGAAACCGAGCCACGCGGGTGTCGCCGAAGAAATGTCGCCGGCGGCGACCGCCGCGGCGCCCAGGGGCAGGCAGGAGGCGCCGAAGGCGAGGCAGGCGTTGTGCAGTTCCGGCTGGCGCAGGAAGATGTGCAACGAGGCGGCAAGGAGGATGAAACCGCCCAGTACAAGGGCGATGGCACCGGCGCTCACCGGCGCGCCGAGGATCCAGGCCAGTCCCGCAATGCCCGCGGCGAGCGGCGCGGCGTAGGCCCAGCGCGCCCCCAGCGCGACGGCGCGCTCGAGGCTGATCACGGTGCCAAGGAAGGCGCCGCCCATGAGCGGGCCGTGCAACACCGCCAGCATGGGCGACGGCAGCTCGATGCCGAAGCCCAGGCGCGCCAACCCGGCGGCGACCCCGAAACCCAGGCTGAGGAAACCGGCAACCAGCAGCGGAACGCGGTAAGCGACCCTCATCGCGGGGCGCTCATGTGCCGCCGCTCACTTCCAGCCGAAGAAATTGCGCGCCTCCTCGGACATGCGCTCGGGCGTCCAGGGCGGCTCCCAGACCAGTTCGACGTTCACCTGTTCCAGTTCGGGAAAGCGCGCGCGCAGCGCATTGCGCACGGCATCGGTCAGGTAGTCGCCGAGCGGGCAGGCGGCCGAGGTCATGGTCATGCGCACCGTGGCGGTCCAACGCGCGGGCGCGTTCCTGTCAGGCGTCGCCTCGATGCCGTAGACGAGGCCGAGTTCCACGATATTCATGCCGGCTTCGGGATCGTCCACCGTGCGCAGCGCGTCGAGCAGCGCTTCCTCGTCCATGCGCTAGCCGTGCATCGAGTTGTACTTCTCCATCAACTGCTCGGGGGTTTCCTGGAAGTCGGGGTGGACCACGATGCAGTCGGCCGGGCAGACGAGCTTGCACTGCGGCTCGTCGTGCGCGCCGACGCACTCGGTGCACTTGGCGGGGTCGATCACGTAGAGCGGGTCGCCTACGGTGATCGCCTCGTTCGGGCAGACCGAGGGACAGGCGTCGCAGGCGGTGCAGTTGTCGTTGATCGTCAGGGCCATCGCGGTTCTCCTCGGTTCAGGCGGCTGCGCGTTCCTGCAGTTCGCGCAGCCTGTTGTGGCGGAACGCCCCCCACAGCGCGGCGCCGATCGCGCCGGCGTAGATCGAGTCGGGGTGGCTCACCGCCTCGATGCCGGTGATCTTCTCGTTGACCAGCTCCTCCTGCAGCGCGGCCAGCAGGCCGGCGTCGAGCGCGAGGCCCCCGGTGAGCAGCACCGTGCCCTTGGTGATCCCGGTCACCTTCAGCAGTTTCGCGAGCCGCCCGGCCATCGAGAGATGGATCCCCTTGAGGATGTCCTGGGTGGCGATGCCGCGCGAGACCATGTTGATGACGTCGGTCTCGGCAAGCACGGCGCAGATCGAGCTCGACTTCTCGGGTGCCTTCGAGGTCTTCGACAGGGGGCCGATTTCCTCGATCGCGACGCCGAGGTAACGCGCGATGTTCTCGAGGAATTGCCCGCTCCCGGAGGCGCACTGGCTGGTCATCTTGGAGGCGAGCACCTTGCCGCGCTCGTCGATATAGATCGCCCGGCCGTTGAGCGCGCCGACGTCCACCACCGCCTTGGCGTCGGGGCGCAGGTAGATCGCGCCGCGGGCGTGGGTGGTCATGGAATAGAAATGCCCGGTGGCGAACTTGACGTTCTCGCCTTCGCCGGTGGTGGCGGTGTAATCGATGTCGCCCGGTGTGAGCTTCGCCTCGGCGAGAATCTCGTCGTAGCTCGCGCGGGCGAGCGCCATCGGCTCGCGCTGGCGGATGCGCTCGACGCGCTTTGCGAGCCATTCGGTCCGGTCGCCGTCCTGGCGGAACAGCACCGTCTTGACGGCGCCGGAGCCGATGTCGATGCCGATCGTCGTGGTGGTCATCAGCGTGCCTCCGCGGTCTTGCCTTCCTCGAGCACCGCGCGCCAGGCGAAGGTCGCGCCGCCGAGCGCACCGGTGTAGATCGAGTCCGGATTGATGTTGAGCGTCAGCGCGCCGTAGTTCTCCCGCACCAGGTCCTTGAGCGCCTTGACCGCCGCTTCGTTCTTGGCGACGCCGCCGGTAAAGGTGAATTCGTTGCGGATGCCGCCGGAGCGCGCCAGGATCGACATCGCGCGCAGGATGATGGCGCGGTGCAGGCCCGCCATGATGTCCTCGCGCTTGTCGCCGAGCGACAGGCGGTCGCGCAATTCGGCGCCGGCGAACACGGTGCAGGTCGAGTTGATCTTGATGGTCTTGGTGGACTTCATCGCCATCGGCCCCAGCTCGTGCAGGCCCATGTTCATCTCGTCGGCGATGTAGCCCAGATAGCGCCCGCAGCCCGCCGCGCAGCGGTCGTTCATCTGGAAGCTCTCGACGATGCCGTTCTTGTCGACCTGGATCGCCTTGGTGTCCTGGCCGCCGATATCCAGCACCGTCGCGGTGCCGGAGTGCATCATGTGCGCGCCGAGCCCGTGGCACAGGATCTCCGAGCGGATGTGTTCCTTCGAAAACGGCAGCCGCGCCCGGCCGTATCCGGTGCCGACGGTGTAGGTTTCGTCCAGCGCCGTGTCGAGCACGGATTGAATGGGGGAATTGATGACTTGTTCCTTCTTCCGGGTTGCCGGCAGGGCGGCATAGGTCCGCTTCAAGGCGGCAAGCAGATTCGGCTTGATGGAATCGCCGTAGACGCGGTTCTCGACCTCGATGATCGAGCGGTCGAAGACGTTGAGCAGCATGTCGTAGCGCATGCCGGATTCCTTGGCGACCTGCTCGCCGATCGCGAGGTAACGGCTGCCGGCGATGTCGCGGAAGAAGTCCGACCGGCGCTTGGCGCCCGCGGCGAACAACCCCGCGGCCTCGCCGCGCAGGCGCTTGAAAACCTCGTCGAGCGCGGAGGACACGGCCTTGGCGGCGTCGCCGAAGCGTGAGCCCTCGGCGTTGCGCTCGCAGGTCGCCTTCAGGTCGGCGAGTTGCACCAGGAACTGCTCCAGCCGGAAGTCGCGCTCGAGCTGCTCGAGGAAGCTTTCCAGGCCGCCATTTAAGACTTTGGTTTTTGATAAAGAAAGTCTAAATAGATGGAAGCGCGCGTTTACGAGCGCCTCCTGCTGGGCGATTTTCGCGGCGGTGTCGTAGTTCGAGCGCGAGTTGGTGATGCCGCGGCCGATTACCTGCTGTTGCTCGTCGATCACCACCGCCTTGGTGGTGGTGGAGCCGAGGTCGATGCCGATGAAGCAGCGCATGGCGTTCCTATGTTCTCAATGCACCGCCGCGGCGCCGGCGGCCACGGAGCGCTTCTGCTTGATCATCTGGAAGTAGGACTCCAGCCGGTTCTTGATGTTCGCCGACGAGAAATAGCGCGGGTCCACCAGGTCGGACTCGATGAACGCGGCCGGCTTGCCGGTGCGCTTCTCGATTTCGCGCAGCATCAGGAGCTGGCCGGCAGAGAAGCTGTTGCAGCTCTTGATCGAATTGATCAGCAGGCCGTCGGCCTGATACTGGTCCATGTACTTGCAGATCATGTCGATGCGCTGCGGGAAATTCATGTTGGTATAGCAGCCCAGGCAGTAGTCGGCGAGCGATTCCAGCGGATGCTCGGGGTCGTGCCGGAAACCGAAGTCGTAGACGCCGCCGACCTTGGCATAGGTGCTCGCGACCACCACCGCGCCCTCGTCGTAGAACATCTTCCAGAAGTCGCGGAAGTTGGTCCAGTTGGGCGGGCCCTCGACGACCAGCCGGTACTTTTCCTCGGCCATCTCGCCCTCGGGGGTGATCGGCCCCTTTTTCTCGGCGACGCGCCGCTCGATCTCCTGGCGCAGCACGTCGTAATACTGGGTCGCCTCCGGGGTGCCGCGGAACGCGGTGAACATCGGCCCGATGTAATACACGGCGCCGAAGTAGCCGTCGATCGGCGACGGCCGGTTCTTCGCCGACTGCAGCACCTTCACCAGGTCGTCTTCGGCCTTGGCGGATTCCTTCATGTACTGGCGCAGGCGGTCGATGTCGAACTTCACTCCGGAGACGCGCTCCAGTGCCGGAATCACCGCCTGCTTGAGCTGCTTGACGACATAATCCCGCATGTTCTGCGATATTTTTCCATCGCCCTGGTAGGGCGTGTGCAGCATCACCGTTTCGCAGTTGTATTTCTGGCGGATCAGCTCGAACCACTTCATGAACGTGAAGCAGCCGGTGTACGAGAGCAGCAGCAGGTCCGGCGTCGGCAGCTTCTGGCCGGTGGGGCCGATTTCCCCGCCGAGCATCATCCCCAGATCGGCCTTGACGTAGGTGCAGACGTCCTCGGAGTGGCCGTCGCGCTCCGCGTCCATGATCATCTTGCCCGACTTCTTGCGCATGCCGTTCTGCAGCGCATTGGTCTCCGGCAGGCTGCGCGCGAAATCGAAGCACATCACCAGCTCGTTGAGGTTGCCGGGGACGAAGGTGGCGGCGACCTTGCGGCCGGTCTCGTGCGCCGTGGCGAGCTCGTCGTAGTTGCGGTTGATCATCTCCTTCTGCAGCCACATCGCGTCCTCTTTCTGCACCGGCGCCGCGGGTTTTTTCGGCGCCGCCGAGGACGGCATCATCTTGACGGGCGTGCCCGGTTGATTCGCACTGGTGCTCATGCGGCGCTCCAAAGTTTGATCGAGTCGGCGAAGGTTCCGGCCTGCTCGCGGATCGGGGCCATCTGGCCCGTATTTTCGGCGAATTTGAAAGCGGTGTAGGGGATCTTCTGCCTGGCGAGCACGTCCTGCAGCATCGGGCGCTCCAGCAGCGCCGGGTCGCAGAACGACGGCGCCGCGAAGATCACGCCTTCGGCACCGTAGAACTTCACCGAATGCACCAGGAGCTTGCCCTTGTCTTCCTTTTTCTCGTCGTATTTCGATGCCTGCTGGTTGGAGCGGTGCAGGAACGCCTTGGACAATTCCTGCAGCGGGTCCCCGGTCGCGGGCACTTCGTCCAGCAGCCAGCGGTGCACCAGTCCGAAGTCGTCGTCGACCACGTAGCAGCCGGCCATCTCGATCGACTTGATCAGGCCCAGCGGCGGCTGCTCGCAGAACGAGCCGGTGAGGACGACGCGGGCGTTATCCCGTTTGGGCCGGTTTTCCTTTTCACAGGAAATCAAGTATTCCCTGATGAGCCCGGTGTGCTCCTCGGGAGGCAGCACCATGCCGGCGCGAATCACCAGGTAGACCTCGGAGGTCGGCGCCTGCCAGGGTTTCCTGGCGCGATACGCATACAGGTCCTGCACCGCGCGCCGGTTGTCGTTGTAGACCGCGATCGACGCGCGCAGCGCGTCATCCGTGATCGCCTTGCCGGCAAGCTTGCCCAGGTCGTCGCGCAGCTCCTGCATCTCGTGGATGTAGAACTCGCCGCCGACGGAGTCCAGGTAGTTCTGCGGCACGTCGATGTAGCGCACGTACTTGTCCTTGAACAGGATCTGCCACATGCCCGACAGATTGCGGATCACGTCGCAGATCGACGGAAACAGCATCCCGTCGAGGCAGTCCAGGCGGCCCGTGAGCCCCATTTCGAGCGTCGAGCGCGGAATGCGGCAGATGTAGCTCTGGTAGTAGGCGTCGCCCTGGATCACTTCCATCTGGTCGCCGCCGCCGAAAATTCCGACCGGCAGCATGCCGGCGGCGTGCACGATCTCGCGCGGCACGTAGATCGGCATGAAGCCGATCGCCTTGCGCCCCGGCGCCGCGGCCTTCCATTGCTTGACCGCGTTGAAGTGCAGGTCCTCGAACAGCTGCTCGCAGCGCGCTACGATTGCGCCAACGCCCGAGGGCGTTCCTGCTATCTGCTGGCTCATCGGTGCTCCCATTTTGGCGCACGCTTGGCGATGAAAGCGGTGAGGCCTTCGTTCGCGTCGTGGGTCTTGATCGTTCGGTCGACGTACAGCCGCTCGACTTCGGCAAGACGGCGCTTCACTTCCGGCACATAGCCGCCGCGGGCGGCGGTCACCGCGCAGGCGAGCGCGGCGGCGCTGCGCCTGGAAAAATATTTCTCGAAGTAATCCAAGGCGGCGGCCTCGGGGTCGGCGGCGGCGCCGGCCGCAAGGCCGATCCGCACGGCTTCCGCGGCATCGATCGAGCGGCCTGACAGGAGCAGGTCTTCGGCCACGGCCTGGCCCACGCGCGCAGCAAGCAGACACGAAGCGGCGGGCGCGAATACGCCAAGCTGGATCTCGGGCTGGCCGAGTTTGGCGTCGTTGGCCGCGAATATCTGGCTTCCCGCCATCGCCAGTTCCAGTCCTCCGCCCAGGCATTGCCCGCGCACCGCGACCAGAATGGGCGCGGGCCATTCGAGCATCTCGATGACCAGGGCGTGCAGCCCGGCGAGCATTTCGGCGCAGCCGCCCGGGAGATGTTCTTCGACGCTGGCGCCGAAGGAAAAGTGCGGACCTTCGGCATCGAGCAGCACCGCGAGCAGTGCCGAGTTGCCTCGATGCGCGGCGAGAGCCGCGCGCAGAGCCGAAATCATCGCCGCATCGACGATGTTGGCCTTGGGCCGGGCAAGCCGCAGCCGCAGCAGCCGGCCGTCGCGCTCGGTCCAGACCTTGAGGGGTCCGTCAGCCATGTTTCCCTCGCGGCTGGATCGCGTCGTGCAGCGGGCCGACCCAGCTGTCGCCGGCCGCCAGGCGCTGCCGCAGCAGCACGAAGTCGACCTCGCGGTCGTCCTTGGTTCCCTCGTTGAACGCGGTGAACCCGGCGCGCGCCTCGGTCATCATGTTGAGCGCGAGCCAGGCGCGATGGTTCTCCTTGTTCCGGTTCCAGGCCTCGAGCTTGGGCTTGCGCAGCTCCTCGACCGTCTTGATGGTGCACTCGGGAAAGGTGAGCAGCATCTTGGCGCAAAGTTCCTCGACCTTGGCGTCGAGCAGCGCAAGGTCCACCTGCCCTTTGGCGAGCAGTGCCTTGCCATCCTTCAACGCCTGTCCGGTTTTCGATTTTCCGAATGCGACACGGCCGAACTCGTCGAAAGCCTTCTGCGTCTCCACCAAAGGGTTGGCGATGAACTTGCCGTCCACCTTCAGCGCCGGGGTGATGTCGGTGAGGATCCCCATATGGTAGGCCTCGTGCGCCGAGAACGGCTCGCACAGCACGCAGGCCGCCATCGCGCGCTCCGCGCCCACCATCACCGGCAGAAAGTCGGTTGCGCCGCCGATCGGCGCCGAGCCGTGCTTCGGCCCGGCCTGGCCGAAGCGCGCCAGGTCCTGCGCCACCGAGAAGTCGCACGCCATGCCGATCTCCTGCCCGCCGCCGATGCGCATGCCGTTGACGCGCGCGATGACCGGCTTGTCGCAGGCGAGGATCGCCGAGACCATATCGTTGAACAGGCGCATGTACTGGCGGTATTCCTGGGGGCGCCCGGCGTAATACTCGGCGTATTCCTTGGTGTTGCCGCCGGTGCAGAACGCCTTGTCGCCCGCGCCGGTGAAGACGACGCTCGATACGTCGCGCGCGTTTGACGCGGCGCGGAAAGCGAGGATCACCGCCTTGACCATCTCGGTGGTGTAGGAATTGTATTGCGCCTGGTTGTCGAGCCAGATCCAGGCGTTGTAGAGGCCCGGCACGCGCTTGCCGTCGGGCGTCGTGGCGGGGCGCTTCTCGTAGCGCACGCCGGGCGACGACGGCGCGGCCAGGTCGTGGTCATGGAGGGTATTGGTCAGGGGCGCGGCCATCGCTTTCCTTTCGTTCCGGTGCTGTCCAGGCTAATTAGGTATCCAAATACCGATTTAGGCCCTTTTATACCCCCGCCTAATGCGCACCGATTTGATCTAGTTCAAGGAAAGTCCATGCGTTTGGGCCACATTGGCGGGCATGACAGCAGGACAAACCCCTTTGCACCCCGGCCACGGCTCGGTTTCGGTGGCGCTCGCCGGCAGCGGCGGCGCGGGCGTGATGACAGCCGGCAATATGTTGCTGGAAGCGGCGGCCCAGGCCGGCTACTACAGCCTGATGACGCGCACCAGCGGGCCGCAGATCCGGGGCGGCGAGGCCGCCGCGATGGTGCGCGTGTGCAGCTTTCCGACCGACGCGCAGGACGACCGCTTCGCGGTGCTCGCGGCGATCGACTGGCAGAACATCGGGCGCTTCGCCGCCGAGATCCCGCTGGATTCTTCCAGCCTGCTCATCGGCGACCCGGCGCAGGGCGATCCGCCGGAGCTTTTCCTGAAGAGCGGCGCACGCTACCTGCCGCTGCCGTTGAAGGCGCTCGCCAAGCAGATCGAAGGCGGCTGGCCCAACATGGTGGCGCTCGGCGTGCTCGCCGGGCTGATGCGGCTCCCTGCGCAGGCGGTGGAGCGCGCGGTCGCCAGGTCGATGAAGAAGGGGCGCGAGGCGGGGATCAATGCCGCCCGGCTCGGCATGGCGCAGGCCGCGGCGCGCGAAGACTTCCCGCTGCCGCCGCCCCCGCCGAAGACCGTGCGCTGGCTGATTACCGGCAACGAGGCCGCGGGACTGGGCGCGCTGCGCGGCGGAGTGCGCTTCGTCGCGGCATACCCGATCACGCCGGCGACCGAGCTGCTCGAGTACATGGCGCCGGCGCTCGCCAAGCTCGGCGGCACGCTGGTGCAGGCCGAGGACGAACTGGCGTCGATCAACATGATCCTGGGCGCCTCCTACGGCGGCGCGCCCGCGCTGACCGCGACCTCCGGCCCGGGCCTTTCCCTGATGATCGAGGCGCTCGGCCTCGGCGTCACGGCCGAAATCCCGGTCGTGGTGGTGGACGTGATGCGCACCGGCCCCTCCACCGGCATCGCCACCAAGAGCGAGCAGGCCGACCTCAACATCGCGCTCTACGGGCTGCATGGCGATGCGCCGCACGTGGTGGTGGCGCCGAACTCGCTCGCCGACTGCCTCGGCGCGACCGAATGGGCGGTGCATCTGGCCGAATCGCTGCAGGTTCCGGCGATCGTGCTTTCCGACCAGTACTTCGGCCAGGCGCGAGCGGTAGTGGATGTTCCGGTTTTTCAAGATCGGGTTGTTGCAAGACTGACGGCGAAAAACGGCGCCGCGTACAAGCGCTATGCGCTGACCGAGTCCGGGGTTTCGCCGATGGCGCTGCCGGGCACGCCGGGCCTCGCCTACACCGCCGATGGGCTCGAGCACAATGAGCGCGGCATACCGTCATCGCAGGCCTCGGACCACCTCGCCCAGATGGACAAGCGCGCGCGCAAGCTCGCGCAGCTCGACCCGGGGGAGAACTGGGCGAGCCAGGAGGGCGGGTGCGACGGCGAGGGCGATATTGCGGTGCTCACTTTCGGCTCCTGCACGGGGCCGGTGCGCGAGGGAATCGCGCGCGCGCGCGCCGACGGCGTTGCCGCGCGGCTGGTGTCGCTGCGGCTGCTCTCGCCTGCGCAGCCCGAGCGGCTGAAGCAGGCCCTCGCCGGCGTCAAGCGCGTGCTGGTGGTCGAGCAGAACCACAGCGGCCAGTTCCTGCGCTATCTGCGCGGCGAATACGACCTGCCGGGCGAGGTGGCAAGCCTGCGCCGGCCGGGCCCCCTGCCGTTCCGTCCCGACGAAATCTACCGGCGCCTGCTGGAATTGGGGCGCAAATGAGATACCTAATATGAATCCACCCGCCTCGGCGGCGCTCGCCGCGAAGGACTTCAAATCCGACTACAAGCCGATCTGGTGCCCGGGCTGCGGCGACTATTCGGTGCTCTCCTCGGTCACCAAGGCGCTCGCCGCGCTCGGCCTGCGCCCCGAGAACGTCGCGGTGGTCTCCGGCATCGGCTGCTCGTCGCGCATTCCCGCGTATACCACCTGCTACGGCTTTCACGGCGTGCACGGACGCTCGCTCGCGGCGGCGACCGGGCTGAAGGTCGCGCGCCCCGATCTCACGGTGCTGGTGGCGAGCGGCGACGGCGACGGTTACTCGATCGGCGGCAACCATTTCCTGCATGCCTGCCGCCGCAACGTGGATCTCACCTATATCGTGATGGACAACCACGTCTACGGCATGACCAAGGGGCAGGCCTCGCCCACCACCGAACCCGACTGGGACTCCAAGCTCTCGCCGGGGGGCTCGGGAGTGCGCGAATTCCACCCGCTGGTGATCGCGCTCGCCTCGGGCGCCAATTTCGTCGCGCGCGCCTTCTCCGGCGACCCGAACGGCACCGCCGCGATCCTCGCCGAGGCGGTGCGCCATCCCGGCTTCTCCTTCGTGGAGGTGCTCTCGCCGTGCGTCACGTTCCGCCCCGACCAGCGCGCCTGGAAGGAACGCGCGCATCCGGCGCCGGTTGCGCCGACCGATGACCCGGCGCGCGCGGCGCGCCGCATCATGACCGACGACGGTTTCAACATCGGCGTGCTGTACAAGGGAAACCGCAAGCCGTATCGCGGCGCGGTGCCGGCGACCAGCACGGTCGCCGAGCTCGGGCGGCGCTTCGAATTGCAGGGAGGCTAGGATGGCGAAAGAAAACGCATACGCCGATTTCATGGCCCAGGCCTACACCATGGAGCTGGAGGCGACCGAGCGTTACGCGCAGTTCGCCGAGCAGCTCGACACGCACAACAACCGCGAGGTCGCGGACCTGTTCCGCAAGCTCTCGAAGATCGAGGCGCTGCAGCCAAGCGCATCCTCGAGGAGATGGGCTGGCCCAGCCTGCCGGCGCTGCCGGTGGCCTTCGCCTGGGAAGAAGGCGAAGGGCCCGAATCGGCGCCGCTGGATTCGCTGCACTACCTGATGCAGCCCTACCATGCGCTGCAGCTCGCGCTCGCCTGCGAGCGGCGCGCGCAGAAGCATTTCGAGGGCATCGTCGCCGGCAAGGCGCCGAAGAAGGTGCGCGCCGCGGCTGCCGAGATGGCCGAGGAGGAGCGCGAGCACGTGCGCCTGATCGAGGAATGGCTGGCACGCGTGCCGCAGCCCAGCGCCGACTGGGACGAGGACCCCGATCCGCCGAGGATGAGCGAATGAGAACCACACACCCCTGGGAGAACCATGAAAGGACCGACATGAGAGGACTGCGCGGCAAGACCGCCATCGTCACCGGAGGCGCCGCCGGCATCGGCGCGGCGATCGTCGAACGGTTCCGCGAGGAAGGCACCAGAGTGCTGATCTTCGACCTGAACGGCGAAAAGAAGGTCGATATCACCGACTACGAAGCGGTCAAGAGCGCCGTCGCCGACGCCGGCCCGGTCGATATCCTGGTCAACAATGCGGGCTGGGACATGTTCAAGCCGTTTCTCAAGTCCGATCCCGCGTTCTGGCAGAAGATCATCTCGATCAACCTCGTCGGCGCGATGAACATGCTGCATTGCGTGCTGCCCGGCATGGTGGCGCGCGGCGCCGGCAAGGTGGTGAGCGTCGCCTCGGATGCCGGGCGCGTCGGTTCTTCGGGCGAGGCGGTGTACTCGGCCTGCAAGGGCGGCATCATCGCGCTCACCAAGACGCTCGCGCGCGAGCTGGCCTCCAAGGGCGTGCGCCTGAACACCGTCTGCCCCGGGCTCACCGAGACCAACATGCTCACCGAGTTCATGAAAGGCGCGGGCAATCCCGAGAAGCTCGCCGAGGCCTACCGGCGCGCGATTCCGATCGGCCGCCTGGGCAGGCCCGAGGACATTCCCGGCGCGATCCTGTTCCTCGCGAGCGACGACGCCGACTTCATCACCGGCCAGACGCTGAGCGTCTCGGGCGGCCTGACGATGCACGGTTGAGGGCGGCGCTCAGGGATTCGCGCCGTTGCGCGCCAGTTCGGCGAGGCGCGGCGGATCGCGCAGCACGATCTCGCGCTGGCAGACTTCGATCAGGCCCTGGCTGCTCAGCTCGTGCAGCAGGCGCGAAAAGGTTTCCTTGGTGATGCCCAGGCGCGAGGCGATGACGGTCTTGTTCGCCGGCAGGCGCACGCGCGAAGGAGCGGGGCCCGATGGATCCGCCAGCGAGTGCAGGAACGCCGCGATGCGCTGGGTGCCGCTCTCCAGCGAATAGGCCTCGATGTCGTCGATCAGCGTGTGAATGCGCTGCGACAGGCCCGCAAGCAGCGCGCGCGCGAAGCTGCGGTCATGCTCGAGCAGGTCGTAGATCGCCTCGGCCGGCAGGAACACGAGCTGGCTGTCGGCCAGAACGAGCGCGGTCACCGGGTGCGGCCGTTCGTGAAACATCACCGACTCGGCGAACGTCTCGCCGGCGCCGACCAGGCGCAACACCTTTTCCGAGCCGCCGGGTCCGCGCAGCGAAAGCTTCACCAGGCCGTAGATGAGCGCGTAGCAGCCGGTCGCGGGGTCGCCGCGCTCATAGAGCAGCGTGTCCTTCGCGGCGCGGCGCAGCGCGGCGTGCCGCGCCAGCTTGTGCAGTTGCGCGGGGGCCACGTGCCGGAACATCGGCAGCTTGCCGAGAATGCCTTCCACCTGCTTGGTGCTGCTCTCTGACACGCGCATCGGCCTCCGCATCGGCCTCGATCGGGGTCCCGGAATCCTGCGCCGCGCGCGGCGCCCGAAACTTGAGGCAGATCAAGTAGGCGCTTAATCCAGATCAAAAAGTTGCGCGGCGCGAGGCTCTAGAATCGGGACCAGATGCTGAAAATCCGGGGCCGGGAGGTGCGTCCGCTGGTGCAGGGCGGCATGGGAGTGGGAATCTCCGCGCACCGGCTGGCCGGTGCGGTGGCAAGGGAAAACTGCGTCGGCACGATCTCGAGCGTAGACCTGCGCCGCCACCACCCCGACCTGATGCGCGCCACCGGCCGTTCGCGCGACCGGCAGGCGATCGAGGCGGCCAACCTCACCGCGCTCGACCGCGAAATCCGCGCCGCGCGCGACATTGCCGCGGGCAGCGGCATGATCGCCGTCAACGTGATGCGCGCGGTTTCGCAATACGCCGGCTACGTGCGGCAGTCCTGCGCGAGCGGCGCCGATGCGATCGTGGTCGGTGCCGGCCTGCCGTTCGACCTGCCCGAGCTGGCCGCGGACTACCCCGGGGTGGCGCTGATTCCGATCCTGTCGGAGGCGCGCGCGATCGGCCTGGTGCTGCGCAAGTGGATGCGCAAGGGACGGCTGCCCGACGCGATCGTGATCGAGCACCCGCGCTATGCCGGCGGCCATCTCGGCGCGGCGAAGATCGACGAAGTGGGCGACCCGCGCTTCGACTTCGGGCAGGTGCTGCCCGCGGCCGCGCGCCTGTTCGAGGAGCTGCGCATCGCGCCGATTCCGCTGATCGTCGCCGGCGGCATCAACTCTCCCGAACGGGTGCGCGAGGCGCTTGCGCTCGGCGCCGCGGGCGTCCAGGTCGGTACCCCGTACGCGGTGACGGCAGAGGGCGATGCGCATCCGAATTTCAAGCGCGTGCTCGCCGAAGCGCGCCCCGAGGACATCGTGACCTTCATGAGCGTGGCCGGCCTGCCGGCGCGCGCGGTGCGCACGCCCTGGCTGGCGCGCTACCTCGACATGGAAGCGCTGCTGCAGAGCCGGGCCAAGCTGCGTCATTGCACCCTGGCCTTCGAGTGCCTGGCGCAGTGCGGCCTGCGCGACGGCAACGCGCGCATGGGCCAGTTCTGCATCGACCACCACCTCGCCGCGGCGCTGCGCGGCGACGTCGATCACGGCCTGTTCTTCCGCGGCTCGGAGCCGGTGCCCTTCGGCGGCCAGATCCGGCCGGTGCGCGACCTGACCGAGCACCTGCTCGGTACGCATGCTCACCGATCTCCCGTTTGACCTCGATCAAGACGGGCGCGCGCGTTGGTTCGATCATTGCGGGACATGGATAGGAGGGCGCGCATGTACAAGCACATCCTGATTCCCACCGACGGCTCCAAGCTCTCGGAAAAGGCGATCGAGGCCGGCATCGAATTCGCGCGCTTCATCCACGCCCGGGTGACCGGCTTCACCGCCGTTCCCGAGTACCAGGTCCCGAGCGAGGCCGAGCTGATGTCCAAGCACGCGATCTCGCTCGCCGACTATGAGCGCGACGCGAAAAAGCAGGCCGAGATCGCGCTGCAGGCGATCGCCGACCGCGCCCGCGCCGCAGGTGTCGATTACGACGCCGAATTCACGCAGAGCGACGTGCCGCACGAGGCGATCATCCGCGCCGCGCAGAAGCACGGCTGCGACCTGATCTTCATGGCCTCGCACGGCCGGCGCGGGCTTTCGGCGCTGGTGCACGGCAGCGAGACGCAGGGCGTGCTGACGCACTCCACCATCCCGACCCTGGTCTACCGCTAAAATCGCGGTTGCACCGGATCCTGGGGAACGAAGGAAATGAAAATCCTGCTGGCAGTGGACGGCTCGACGTACTCGCTCGACGCGGTGGCCTGCCTGATCGAACACGCCGACTGGTACCGCGAGAAACCGACGCTGGAGCTGCTCACGGTCCACCTGCCGGTGCCGAAGCTGCCGCGCATGCACCTGGTGGTCGGCAAGAACCAGATCGAGCGCTACTACCAGGAGGAGGGCGAGGCCATGCTCGCCGGCGCGAAGAAGAAGCTGGATGCGGCCGGCATCCGCTACAACGCGAGCATCCTGGTCGGCCCGATCGCCGAGACCATCGTGGCGCACGGCAAGAAGACCCGTTGCGACCTGATTTACATCGGCACCCACGGGCGCACCGCGGCAGGCAACATGCTGCTCGGCTCGATCGCCACCAAGGTAATGCACCTCTCCACGATTCCGGTGCTGCTGGTACGGTAGCGGCGGAGGCGCGCCGCGTCGAAGTAGCGGCAGGGGCGCGCCGCGTGCGCCCTCAGTGGTCTTCGATGCGCGGCACCGATTCCTCGGCGGGCTCGCCGGTATCCGGGTCGATCCAGTCGGCCATGCCGAGTTCGGACTCCGCTTCTGCCACCGATTCCCCGGGCTCGTAGTCCGTTTCGCCGCCGGTTTCCATGTCGGCGACCGCCGCCAGCCGTGTTTCGAAGGGACCATAGTCCTTCAGTCCGTCTTCGCTGCGCCAGTAGAAACCGTCAGGCCGCTCGACGATGCGCGTGCCGCCGGCTTCCGGTTTGTCCGGGGGTGGAGTATGGGTGCGTTTCATGGTGAAGCTAGTGTACTCCCGAACCGCGCGCATGCCGGGCCCGGCGGCAGGCGCCGCTGCCGCAAGTCCGAGCGCGCGGATCAAGTAATATCCAAAGTCTGATCATGCGCATAGCCCTGCTTCTGGCGATCTTTGCCTGCACTTCCTTTGCACAGGCCCCGAAGGACACCGCCAAAGTCCCGCCGGCGATGCCGGTCAAGGCCGCCGCCGCCAGGACCGCGCCCGCGGTGGACGAGCTGGGCGCGGTAGGCACGCTGCGCGCCGACGAGGCGGTGACGATCCGGCCGGAAATCGCGGGGCGCATCGCCGAAATCCGTTTCAACGAAGGCCAGAGCATTGCGCGCGGCGCGGTGCTGGTGAAGCTCGATCAGGCGGAACTCGCGGCGGTGCTCGCCTCGAGCGCGGCGCAGGCGCAGCTCGACCGCCAGCGCCTGGAGCGCTCCGAGGACCTGTTCAAGAAGAGCTTCATCAGCCAGCAGGCGCTGGATGAAGCGCGCTCCGGTTACGCACGTTCGGCGGCCAAGCAGAAGGAAGACGAAGCCAGGCTCGCCAAGACCGAGATGCGCGCCGCTTTTCCCGGCGTCGCGGGCCTGCGCCAGGTCAGCGAGGGCCAGTACGTTGCCGCCGGCACCGACATCGCGCGGCTGGAGAAGATCGACCAGCTGAAGCTGGATTTCCGCATTCCGGAAGCCTTCATCGGCAAGCTGAGGGCCGGCCAGCCGGTGAAGGTGCTGGTCGACGCGTATGCCGACAGGGTTTTCCCGGGAAGCGTCTACGCGATCGAACCGGGCGTCGACGACCAGACGCGCACGATCCTGTTGCGCGCGCGCGTCGCCAATCCCGAACTCCGGCTGCGCCCGGGCATGTTCGCGCGCGTGCAGGCGCAGCTCGGCGTGCGCGAAAAGGCGATCTGGATTCCCGAGGCGGCGATCGTGCCCAAGGGCCGGGACAGCTACGTGTTCCGCGTCGCCGAAGGCAAGGCGGACCTGGTGCGCGTCCAGACCGGCGCGCGCAAGGTCGGCGAGGTCGAAATCGTCAAGGGTCTGGGCGCGGGAGATCTGGTGGTGACCGAGGGTACGCAGAAGATCGGCCCCGGTTCTGCCGTAACACTCATCAACCAGGAAGGCGCGAAAAGATAGATGCGCCTCCCTGAGTTTTGCATCAGGCGCCCTGTTTTCGCGACGGTGCTCTCGCTGATGATCGTGCTGGTCGGCGTCATCTCGTTCCAGCGCCTGACGGTGCGCGAATACCCGAAGATCGACACCCCGGTGGTGTCGGTGCGCACGGTCTACAAGGGCGCGAGCCCCCAGGTCATGGAGTCGCAGATCACGCAGCCGCTCGAGGATTCGATCTCGGGCATCGAAGGCGTGCGCTCGGTCAAGTCGGTGTCGCGCGAGGAGGTGTCGCAGATCACGGTTGAGTTCGTGCTCGAGCGCAACGTCGACGCCGCCTCCAACGACGTGCGCGACCGCGTGGCGCGGGTGCGCGCGCTGCTGCCGGCGGCGGCGGACGATTCGGTGGTATCCAAGATCGAGGCCGACGCCCAGGCGATCCTGTGGTTGCGCCTGACCAGCCAGAAGCACGATGCGCTCGAGCTCTCGGACTACGCCGACCGCTACGTCGCCGACCGCTTGAAGACGCTGCCCGGGGTCGCCTCGGTGATCATCGGCGGCGAGCGGCGCTACGCCATGCGCCTGTGGATCGACCGCGACCGGCTCGCGGCCTACGGCCTCACGCCGGCCGACGTGGAGAACGGACTGCGGCGCCAGAACGTAGAGATTCCGTCGGGCCGGATCGAGTCCGCGCAGCGCGAGTTCACGGTGCTGACCGAGGCCGACCTGCGCACCCCGGCGCAGTTCGACGACATGATCCTCACCGAGTCGCGCGGCTACCCGGTGCGCTTGCGCGATGTCGGCCAGGCGCGCCTCGGCGCGCTGGATGAGCGCAGCGTGCTGCGCGTAAATGGCAGTCCGGCGGTCGGCCTGGGCATCGTCAAGCAGTCCACCGCCAACACGCTCTCGGTGGCCAAGGCCGGCAAGGCCGAGCTTGAGCGCCTGAAGGGCAGCTTGCCCGAGGGCATGTCGCTGCAGGTGGCCTTCGATTCCTCGGTGTTCATCGAGCGCTCGATCGAGGGCGTCTACCGCACCATGATCGAGGCGGTGCTGCTGGTGATGCTGGTGATATTCGTATTCCTGCGCTCGATCCGCGCCACGCTGATCCCGTTCGTCACCATTCCGGTGGCGCTGATCGGCGCCTTCTTCTTCCTCTACCTGATGGGTTTCTCGGTAAACGTATTGACGCTTCTCGGCCTGGTGCTCGCGATCGGCCTGGTGGTGGACGACGCCATCGTGGTGCTGGAGAACTGCCACCGGCACGTCGAGCTGGGCAAGGATCCGCGCCAGGCGTCGATCGACGGCTCCAGGGAGATCGCGTTCGCGGTGGTGGCGATGTCGCTCACCCTGGCCGCGGTGTTCGCGCCGCTCGGCTTCATGACCGGCAACACCGGGCGCCTGTTCACCGAATTCGCGCTCACCGTCGCCGCCGCGGTGGCGGTATCCGGCCTGGTCGCGCTCACGCTCACGCCGATGATGTGCTCGCGCATCCTGCAGGAGCACGAATCGCACGGCCGCATCTATCAGGCGATGGAGCGCTTCTTCCATGGCGTGAACGCGGCATACCGGCGCTCGCTCGGCGTGGTGCTGAAGTACTGGTGGATGGTCGCAATCGGCTTTGCGCTGATGGTCGCCGCGGCGGCGCTGCTTTACATGTCGCTCAAGTCCGAGCTCTCGCCGCAGGAGGACCGCGGTTACTTCCTGTCGCTGATCATCGCGCCCGAGGGCGCGTCGATGGAGTACACCGACGGTTACATGCGGCAGGCCGAGAGTCTGTTCGCCAAGGTTCCGGAGATCAAGTCGTACTTCACGGTGGTCGCGCCCGGCCTGGAGCGGCCCAACCCGGTCAACTTCGGCATCGCGTTCAGCCAGCTCGCGCCCTGGGAGCAACGCACGCGCAAGACGCAGGAGATCACCGCGGAAATCGGGCCGAAGATGTTCGCCAGCATGCCCGGCGTGCTCGCGTTCCCGGTCAACCCGCCGTCGCTCGGGCAGAGCTTCCGCAATCCGCCGGTGCAGTTCGTGGTGCAGGCGGGCTCCTACGAGGAGCTCGAGCGCATGAGCGACGCGCTGCTCGCGCGCGCGCGCCAGTCGAAGGCGATCGCCAACCCCGACACCGACCTGCGCCTGAACAAGCCGCAGCTCGCGGTGGACATCGACCGCGAGAAGGCCGCCTCGATGGGAATCGACGTCGAGACCATCGGCCGCACGCTCGAGACGCTGCTCGGCGGCCGGCAGGTGACGCGCTTCAAGAAGGAAGGCAAGCAGTACGACGTCATCGTGCAGCTGGAAGCGAAGGACCGCGACACGCCCGCCGACCTGACCTCGATCTTCGTGCGCGCGCGGGACGGGCGGCTGGTGCAGCTCTCCAATCTGGTCAAGGTGCGTGAAACCGTCGGCCCCAAGGAGTTGAACCATTTCAACCGCCTGCGCGCCACCATCCTGTCGGCCAACGTCGCCCCCGGCTACGCGCTGGGCGAGGCGCTCGAATACCTGGAACGCGCGGCGAAGGAAGTGCTCGATGCGAACGCGCGCACCGAGCTCGACGGCCCGTCGCGCGAATTCCGCGAGTCCGGCGCGGCGCTGCTGGTCACCTTCGTGCTGGCGCTCGCCTTCATCTACCTCGTGCTCTCGGCGCAGTTCGAGAGTTTCGTCTCGCCCCTGGTCATCATGCTCACGGTGCCGCTGGCGATGACCGGGGCGCTCGCCGCGCTCAAGCTCACCGGCGGCACGCTCAACGTCTATTCGCAGATCGGCCTGGTGATGCTGATCGGGCTCATCACCAAGCACGGCATCTTGATCGTCGAGTTCGCCAACCAGCTGCGCGTCAAGGGCCTGGATGCGGCCGGCGCGGTGGTGGAGGCGGCCACGCTGCGCCTGCGGCCCATCCTGATGACCACCGGCGCGATGGTGCTCGGCGCGCTGCCGCTGGCGCTCGCCCGGGGCGCGGGGGCCGAGGCGCGGCAGCCGATCGGCTGGGTGATCGTGGGCGGCCTGCTGCTGGGCACCGTGTTTACGCTGTTCGTGATTCCGACCGCTTACGTGCTGCTCACCGGCAGGCGGCGCGAAGCCGGCAATACTGCGGGCAAGGAGGCGAGAACCTATGAGCAAGTACCGGGTCCGGCAAAGTGAGCTGACGCCGTACGCGCCGGCCAACCACACCGGCACGCGCAACTTCCGGCTGATCGGGCCCGAGACGGTCGGCGCGCAGCAGGTCGAGGTGCTGATCGGCGAGCTCGAGCGCGGCAAGGGCGCGCTGCCGCACGCGCATCCCGGCATCGAACAGGTTTGCTACCTGCTGGAGGGCGAGGCGCACGTGGAAGTCGGCGGCGAGAAATTCGAACTCGGGCCCGGCGAGGCCTGCTTCTTCCCTGCGGAAACCATGCATCTTTTTGTCGCTACCAGCGAACGGGTGAAGGTGATGGTGATCTACGCACCTCCGTATGGCGAAGATTCGACAAAAGTGATTCGCAACGAACAGCCCCATGCCTGAGCCGTGGCAACCCCTGGCCGGGGTCAGGGTGGTGGACTTCTCGATGTTCGTGCCGGGGCCGTTCTGTTCGGCGATTCTCGCCGACCTCGGCGCCGAGGTGATCAAGATCGAACCGCTCGCCGGCGATCCGGGAAGGCGCTATGTCCCGGTGCAGTTCAGGACCGAGAACCGGAACAAGAGAAGCATCTGCCTGGATCTCAAGAGCGAAAGATCCGGGGAAATCGTGTTCCGGCTGGCGCGCAGATCCGACCTCGCGATCGAAGGCTTCAGGCCGGGGGTCGCGAAGCGGCTCGGCATCGATTTCGAAAGCCTGCGCCAGGCAAATCCGCAACTGATCCACTGCTCGATCTCCGGTTACGGGCAGACCGGGCCCTGGCGCGAGCGGCCCGGGCATGACGTCAACTATGTCGCCGCGGCGGGCGCGCTCTCGTTTCCGGGCCAATGGCTGAAGGCGCCGTCGCGCTCCAGCCTCGCCATCGCCGACATGGCGGGCGGCAGCTTCGCCGCGGTGGCGGTGCTCGCGGCACTGCACGAAAGGAACCGCGCCGGCTGCGGCGCGCAGCTCGACCTGTCGCTGTTCGAAGCGGCGTTCTTCTGGAGCGCGATGCGCCACAGCCTGGATCCCGAGGCCGACCCGAAGGCGCACATTTTCCCGGTCAACGACGTCTTCGAGACCAAGGACGGCAAGCGCCTCACGCTCGGCATCCTGGAAGACCATTTCTGGACGAACTTCGTGCGCTTCGTTCCGGAACTTTCCGGCGAAGAGTTTTCAACGGACGCAAAGCGCCGTGCCAACGGAGATCGTCTATCGCTTTTAATAGAAAAAGCGATAAGAATGAAAAGCGCGGAAGAATGGCTGCAAATCTGCAATGACAACGATGTTCCGGTGGACCTTTGCATCACGCCCGGCGAGGCGGCGGAACTGGAGCAGATCCGCGCGCGCGGGGACGTAACTGCGGTGGGTGGCGAACGGTTTGCGCTTTTTCCGGTGTTCGCCAACGGCGCGCGCGGCGCGCAGCTGCGGCGCGGGGTGCCGAAACTGGGCGAGCACACGCGCGAGATCCTGGTGGAACTCGGCTTCGACGACGGCGAGATCGCGGCAATGGTCCGCGCAAAAGCGGTCGCCAGCTGAATGGACTTCGCCTTCACCCGCGAGCAGGAGCAGATCCGCGAGGCGATCGGCAGGATCTGCGCGCGCTTCGATGACGCGTACTGGCTGAAGAAGGACCAGGCGGGCGGTTTCCCCGTCGAGCTGCACCAGGCGCTCGCCAAGGACGGCTGGCTGGGCATCGCGATGCCGGAAGCATACGGCGGCTCGGGCCTCGGCATCACCGAAGCGGCGGTGATGATGCAGGCGATCGCCGAGTCGGGCGCGGGTTTCTCCGGCGCCTCGGCGGTGCATATGAACATTTTCGGCTTGAATCCCGTGGTTGTTTTCGGAAATGAAAAACAAAAACAGAGAATGCTGCCGCCGCTCATCGCCGGCAGGGAGCGCGCCTGCTTCGCGGTCACCGAGCCGAACAGCGGCCTCGATACGAAAAGCATCAAGACCCAGGCGGTGAAAAAGGGCGGGAAGTACGTCGTCACCGGGCAGAAGGTGTGGATCTCCACCGCGCAGCTGGCGGAAAAAATCCTGTTGCTCACGAAAACCGCCGCCGGCCTGACGCTGTTCTATACCGACTTCGACCGCGATTACATCGAAGTGCGCGAGATCGAAAAGATGGGGCGCAAGGCGGTGGATTCGAACCAGGTGTTCATCGACGGCCTGCCGGTGCCGGAGGACGACCGCATCGGCGAGGAGGGCAAGGGCTTCGAGTGCATCCTGCACGGCATGAACCCGGAGCGCATCCTGATCGCCGCCGAATCGGTGGGCCTCGGCCGCTGCGCGCTCAAGCGCGCCGCCGAGTACGCCAAGCAGCGCGTCGTCTTCAACCGGCCGATCGGCAAGAACCAGGGCATCCAGCACCCGCTCGCCGCCAACTGGATGGCGCTGGAGGCGGCGAACCTGATGGCGTTCAAGGCCGCCTGGCTGTACGACTCCGGCAAGCCGAGCGGCGCCGAAGCCAATGCCGCCAAATACCTCGCCGGCGAAGCATCGTTCGACGCCTGCCAGCAGGCCGTGATGACCCTCGGCGGCTTCGGCTACGCGAAGGAGTACCACGTCGAGCGCTACCTGCGCGAGTCGCTCGTCGGCCGCATCGCGCCGGTGAGCCCGCAGCTGATCCTGTGCTTCATCGCCGAGCGCGTGCTCGGCCTGCCGAAGTCCTATTGATTCCGAGAGAGATGGCAACGCAAGCCCTCAAAGCGAAGCTCAAGGTCTGCATGTTCGACCAGTACGGCACGGTGGTGGACATGCAGAAGGGCTTGACCGAGGCAGTCACCCCCTACTTGAAAGACAAGGGGTGGCAGGGCCGACCGGACGCGTTCGTGACCTGGTGGCGACGCACGCACTTCGAGAACTCGATGATCGATGCACTCCTGCACCGGGAGCACACGTCGTACCGGGAGATCGGGCACCGCGCCGTCGCCTACACCCTCGAGCGCGCAGCGATTCCGTACACGATGGATGAGGTCCGCTTCCTGGTGGCGCAGATCGAGCGGCTCAAACCGTTCCCGGATGTGCCCGCAGCGCTCGCCCGGTTGAACAGCCGATACAGGATCGCGGTACTCTCCAACGGCGATCCGGACATGCTCGAAGCCGCCAGGGACTTCCATAAGGTTCGGTTCGATGCGCTGATCTCGGTCGCCGTTGCCAACTCGTTCAAGCCCCACTTCGCGACCTACACCAAGGCGGCGCAGATCATGGGCGTGAGAGTGGACGAAGTCCTTTTCGTTGCAAGCCATGCCTTCGATTGCATCGGGGCAAAGTCCGCGGGCATGCATTCGGCATTCATAGACCGTCGCATGCGGCCCTTCGGCATCACCCCGCATCAGCCGGACATTGTGGTGCCGGACATGACGACCCTGGCGGATGCGCTGGCATGATGAGGATTACCCTCGCCCACCAGTGGTGCAGGCTCTTGGGCCTCGCGCTCCTTACGGTGGGTCTGGTGGTCTTGATTCTGCATATATTGCCGCCCGCGCCGCCCGAAACCGGGATCGCGATCCGTAGCGGCATGTTCGCATTGCTCGGAGCCATTTTCATGTGCGTCCGCTCCGGCGTGATGCTCGACAGGCAGCGGCAGGATATCTTCGGGACCAAGACGACCCGGCTGATGGCTGACGAGGTCGAAGAAGTGGAAGTGACCCAAGCCAGGCGCGGGATCTACGGCGGTTACGCGACATTCGGCGGCGGCACGAGCCGCGTGGTCATCCGCAGCGATCGCGGCTCAATCGAGCTGGGTGCAGCGCTCTCGAACCCGGAGGAAGTCACGTGGCTAAGAGATATCCTCGTTCATGTCCTGACAACGTTTAATAGGAGGTCACGGTGATTGCGGTGATCTTTGAAGTCTGGCCGACCGAAGGAAGAGCCGACGAGTACTTCGATCTCGCAGCGTCCCTGAAGACGGATCTGGAGAGGATCGACGGATTCATATCAGTCGAACGCTTTGAGAGCCGGGTGACAAAGGGGAAATACCTGTCACTTTCGTTCTGGCGTGATGAAGAAGCAGTTCGGACCTGGCGCAATCTGGAAGGGCACCGAAGAGCTCAGGCGCGGGGGCGCGGAGGCGTATTTGCCGACTACCGCCTGCGAATTGCATCTGTCGTGCGCGACTACGGCTTGAAAGAGCGCAATGGAGCGCCCAGAGACAGTCGTGATGTGCACGGCTAACCCTGCGCCGCGCACCACAGAACAAGATAGGAATCCGCATCATCCGGTTGCCCCGACGCTCATGAAAGCGACGCGCGCGGGTCACCGTGGATGTTGACCGACGTACGTTGCGCCTGAGCTGCTCGGCGAGCCCGTCGCGCGACAATCGGAATAATCGGCCCGCGCCGGCTGTTGGCATTGGGTGAGCCTTCAGCGGGGTGGTTGAGCATCCCCATCGCGGGGCTTACACTAAGCGCAGGCGTTTTCGAAACCACACAGGAGGACAGCATGAAAATTCACAGCATGATCGTTGCCGCCGGTCTGGCCCTGGCAAGCGGCGCGGCGTTTGCTTTTCAGTGCCCGGCGGACATGAAAGCCATCGACGCGGCGCTGTCCAAGGCCAAACTGTCCGATGCGCAGGCGGCGGAAGTGAAAAAGTACCGCGCCGAGGGTGAGGCCCTGCACAAGGCGGGCAAGCACCAGGAATCGGTCGACACGCTCGCCAAAGCGAGAAAACTCCTCAAGAACTGACGCGGTGCCGCTTGAAAAGGCCCCGCCTCGCGGCGGGGTTTTCTTGTCTGTGCGAAGCAACAAACTGTTGCTCGCGGCGCTGGCGTTGATCGTCGCGAGCGCGAGCGCGTGCGCGCCCGTGCCGGTGGTGGAGCAGGGCGGTCTCGCCGGGTGGCTCGCGGCGCCGCACCGCAGCGCGCGCAACGTCGCGCGCGACGAGTTCCGGCATCCGCTCGAGACGCTGTCGTTCTTCGGCGTGCGGGACAACAGCACGGTGGTGGAGATCCTGCCGGGCAGCGGCGGCTACTACATGGAAATCCTCGCTCCCTTTCTGAAGGACAGGGGCCGCTACGTCGCCGCCGACCGCGACGAGCTGGCGGCGCCCCAGTACCTCGAGGACCACCGCAAGCTGCTGGCGCGCCTCAAGGCCGAGCCCCGCTTCTACGAAAAAGTCCTGGTCACGAAATTCAACGCCGGCCGGCACGAGATCGCGCCGCCGGGCAGCGCCGATTTCGTGCTCACGTTCCGCAATCTGCACAACTGGATCGAGCGCGGAGAGGTCGAAGGGGCGCTGCGCGCCTTTCACCGGGCGCTGAAGCCGGGCGGCGTGCTCGGTGTCGTCGATCACCGCGGCCGCACCGATATGACGCAGGAAGCGCAGATGAAGTCGGGCTACGTGCGCGAGGACCATGCCATTGCACTGATAGAGAAGGCCGGCTTCAAGCTGGTCGGCGCATCGCAGGTGAACGCCAATTCGAAGGACCGCAAGGACCATCCGGAAGGCGTCTGGACGCTGCCGCCGACCTACCGCCTGAAGGACCAGGACCGCGCGAAATACGCCGCCATCGGCGAAAGCGACCGCTTCACGCTCAAATTCGTGAGGCAATGAAGACGCTCGCACTGCCCTCGGGCGAGCGGGTGCCGGCGTTCGGCATGGGCACCTGGAACATGGGCGACGAGCGCGCGCGCCGCGCCGAGGAACTCGCAACGCTGCGCCTCGGCCTGGACCTCGGCGCGACCCTGATCGATACCGCCGAAATGTACGGCGACGGTCGCTCCGAGGAGCTCGTCGGCGAGGCGATCGCCGGGCGGCGCAACGCAGTGTTCCTGGTGAGCAAAGTCCTGCCGGAAAATGCCTCGCGCAACGGAACGCTCGCAGCGTGCGAGCGCAGCTTGAAGCGCCTCAAGACCGACCGGATCGATCTGTACCTGCTGCACTGGCGCGGCAGCGTGCCGCTCGCCGAAACGATGCAAGCGTTCGCTGCGCTGCAGCGCGCGGGCAAGATCCGCCACTACGGGGTGAGCAACCTCGAGCTCTCCGACATGCGGGAGCTGTCGCAGGCCTCGGGCGGCGCGGCGGTGGCTGCGAACCAGCTGCTGTACAACCTGACGCGGCGCGGCATCGAATGGGATCTCCTGCCGTGGCTGCGCGAGCGGCGCATCCCGGTGATGGCCTATTCCCCGATCGAGCAGGCGAGGTTGCTGCGCAATGCAAAGCTCGCCGCGTTCGCCGGGCGCCATGCGATGACGCCATCGCAGGCCGCGCTCGCCTGGCTGCTCGCCAAGGACGGCGTCATCGTGATACCGAAGACCTGCCGCCGCGACCGCCTGAAGGAAAACCTCGGCGCGCTCGAGCACCCGCTCGACGCGGCGCAGCTCGCCGAGCTCGACCGGCTGTTCCCGCCGCCCTCCGGGCCGCAGCCGCTCGAGATGCTCTAGGGCGCGCCGCTTCGGCCGCGCGCGAGCGCGGCCAGCCGCTGGTAGTCTCCCGGCGCGTTGTAGGCCTGCGCCGAGATGCGCGCCCAGAGTGCGCCGCCGACCGCCATCACGGCGACGACCAACCGGTGACGCGCGGCCCATTCCGTCATCAGCTGGTTCGGATCGCTGCGCTGCAGGGATTGCGGCAGCCGGATCGCCATCATCGAGCCGTGCAGTTGCGGCGGGCCGTCGAGCGGCGTGCCCCAGGCATCTGCAATGCGCTGCGCCGCTTCGGTGGCGAGGCGGTGGTTGTAGGCGCGAATCCTCGAGGGTTTCATTGCGAGAAAAAAATCCAGCGCATCCGGCACCGCCAGCCAGGCGGAGAAATCGCGCGTGCCGGTCCAGTCGAACTCGGCGGCGAAGCCCCGGCCGTAGCCGTGCGAGATGACCGGCGGGTGCAGGCCGGCCTGCGCGCTGCTCCGCGCCCAGAGAAAGCCCGAGCCCTTGGGGGCGAACAGCCATTTGTGGCAATTCCCGGTGTACCAGTCCGCGCCCAGCGAAGCAATGTCCAGCTCGAGCTGGCCCGGCGCGTGCGCGCCGTCCACCAGAACTCTCGCGCCGCGCGCGCGCGCGAGCGCGGCGAGGCGTCTTACCGGGAAGATCAGGCCGGTCGGCGAGGCGATGTGGTCCAGAACGACAAGTTTCGTCCGGCGATTCATCTTTTCTGCTACTGGTAAGAACAGCCCGGCAACATCTTCGACCGGCAAATCAATGCGCGCCTCCACCAGTTTCGCGCCCGTGCGGCCGCAAACGTGGCGCATCGTCTGGCGAACTGCGTTGTACGTATGCGTGGTGGCGAGAATTTCATCGCCGGGACGCAATGCAAGCGACCTGAGGACCGCGTTCACGCCCGCGGTGGCGTTGTCGACGAATGCCAGGTCTTTTTCCCCGACCCCGAGGAAACCCGCAAGTCGGGCCGCGGCCCGCCGCAGCGCACCGGGCAGCTGTTCGCGCATGAAGCGGTCCGGGTTCGCTTCCATGCGCCGGCGCCAGCGGTCCGCGGCGCCCAGTACCGCGCGCGGGGCCGTGCCGAAGGAGCCATGGTTCAGGAATGCGGTGCCGGGTTCGAGCATGAACCGGCGGCGCAGCGGCCGGCCGAAAGCGATCATGCGGGCAGTCTAGCGCACAGAAAAACGGAAGGCAGGGCGGGATTTCCGGGAAAATGTCCGCCAAACCCCGTTCATCGTGGACTTCCTCTTCATTCTCGCGCTCGGTCTGGCCGCCGGCACGCTCAGCGGCATCGTCGGCTTCGGCTCCTCGATCATGCTGATGCCGGTGCTGGTGATCGCCTTCGGCCCGCTGCAGGCGGTGCCGATCATGGCGATCGCCGCGATCATGGCGAACCTTTCCCGCATCATCGTCTGGTGGCGCGAGGTGGATTGGCGCGCCTGCGCGGCGTACGCGGTGACCGGCGCGCCGTTCGCCGCGCTCGGCGCGGCCACGCTGCTCGCGCTGCCGGCGCGCATCATCGAGGCGGCGCTCGGCGTGTTCTTCATCGCGATGATCGGCCTGCGGCGCTGGATGGCGGCGCACGATCTGAAGCTCGGCCTCGCGCATCTGGCCGCGATCGGCGTGCCGGTCGGCTACCTCACCGGGATCGCGGTCTCGACCGGCCCGATCACCGCGCCGGTGTTCCTCGCCACGGGACTGGTGAAGGGCGCCTTTCTTTCCAGCGAGGCCGCGGCCTCGCTCGCGGTCTACCTTGCCAAGGCGGCGGTGTTCCGCAGCTTCGGCGCGCTGCCGCTCGAGATCGTCGCCAAGGGCCTGATCATCGGCTGCACGCTGATGGCCGGCGCGTTCATCGCCAGACGCTTCGTGCTGCGGATGGATGCGGCGCGCTTCAGGCTGCTGATGGACGGCTTGCTGCTGCTTGCGGGCCTGGCGCTGCTGTCTGCGGCGTTGATCTGAGTTAAAGTCATTGCATGAGCGATCCGATCCCCATCGCCGGCCGCGGCTTCTGCTTCGAGGACCTGAAGGTCGGATTCCGCATCCGCACGCACCGGCGCACCATTGCCGAAGCGGACCTCGCCGCATTCGTCAACCTCACCTGGCTCACCGAGGAGCTGTTCGCGGTAGTAGAAAAACCCGGGGACGACTCGTCGCGCGCGCTCAAGGGGCGGCCGGTTCCCGGCGCGCTGGTGTATTCCTTCGCCGAGGGGCTGCTGCTGCCGACGATGCAGGACACCGGGCTCGCGTTCCTCAACGCGACCATCGACATCAAGGGCCCGACCGCGGTCGGCGACACCATCCACGTCGAAGCCGAAGTCACCGAGCACCGCCTGACCTCGAAAGGCGACCGCGGCCTGGTGCGCTTCGCCAACAAGGTCATCAACCAGCGCGGCGAGACGGTGCTCGAATACAACCCGCTGCGCATGCTGAAGAGAAAGTGATGATCGACCATATCGACCATGTGGTGCTGACGACGCGCGATCTCGCTTCCTGCCTGCATTTCTACGCCGGAATACTGGGGATGAAAATCGAGAAATTCCAGACCGCGACGGAAACCAGGATCGCGTTGAAGTTCGGCAACCAGAAAATCAACGTCCATGAATGGGGCCGGGAGTTCACGCCGCGCGCCCACGTCGCGGCGCCCGGGACGCTGGACTTGTGTTTCATTGCGGCTGTTTCTCTTGAAGTTGTCATCCAAAAGCTTCAAGAGGAAAACATAAGGATCATCGAAGGACCGGTCGCCAAGACCGGCGCGGTCCACCAGCTGCGCTCGGTCTACGTGCGCGACCCGGACCTGAACCTGGTCGAAATCTCGGTCCCCGCGTAATCCGGGCCGCGCTCACTCCGCGGCCAGGGCATTGACGCCCCGGGCGCGCAGCGCGGCGACGATCGCGTCGGCGTGATCGCGGTCGCGGCATTCGAGCACGAACTCGACCTCGGGCGATTTCGGCGTGGCGGTGCCGAAGACGCGCTGGTGCTGCACTTCCACGATGTTGCCCCCGGCCTCGCCGATCAGCGCCGCGACCCTGGCGAGGCTTCCGGCGACGTCGTGGATCGTCACGCGCAGCCGCACCAGGCGGCCGTCGCGCATCAGGCCGCGCATCAGCACCGCCGAGAGCAGGCGCGAATCGATGTTGCCGCCGCAGACCGGAATGCCGACGCGCCTGCCGGCGAAGCGCGCCGGGTGCTGGAGCAGTGCGGCGAGCCCCGCCGCGCCCGCGCCTTCGGCGACGGTCTTCTCGATTTCGATCAGCGAAACGATGGCGCGCTCGATGGTTTCTTCATCGACCAGAAGAATTTCCGTCGCCAGGGCCTGCAGAATCGACAACGGCAGTTCGCCCACGTCCCTTACCGCCATGCCTTCCGCAATCGTGTCGCCGCCGACCTGGACCGGCAGGCCCTTCAGGCGCTGGTACATCGCGCACCAGGTCTTCGACTCGACGCCGAGCACCGCGATGCCCGGCTTGAGCGCTTGCGCCGCGCTCGCCATCCCGGAAATCAGGCCGCCGCCGCCGATCGGCACCACCAGCACCTCCAGTTGCGGCGCCTGCTCGAGCATTTCGAGCGCCACCGTGCCCTGGCCCGCGATGATCGCCGGGTCGTCGTAGGGGTGGATGAAGCTCAGGCCCTCGCGCGCTTCCAGCTCATGCGCATGGCGCGCGGCCTCGGCGAGGGTTTCGCCCTCGAGGATCACTTCCGCGCCCAGCACCTGCGTGCTGTGCACCTTGTTGTTCGGCGTGCCGCGCGGCATGACGATGACCGCGCGCGTGCCGAGGCGCGCGGCGTGGTAGGCGACGCCCTGCGCATGGTTGCCGGCGCTCATCGCGATCACGCCGCGCCGCAGCAGCGCGGCGTCGAGCGACAGCAGCTTGTTGAGCGCGCCGCGCTCCTTGAACGAGGCGGTGAACTGCAGGTTTTCGAACTTGAGCCAGACCTCGGCGCCGGTCAGGCGCGACAGGGTGCGGCTGCGCAGGCAGGGCGTGCGCTCGACCGCGCCCGCGATGCGCCCGGCCGCGGCGCGAATGTCCTCCAGGGATACCGGCATGCTTCAGTTTAACTTAGCCTATATATAATGAATTCATGAAGATAATTCCCGGCGGCGGATGAGTTTTCCGCTGTCGCGGGCATCGAGCTTGAGACGCTGGCGAAACGTGAATCGCTGCTCTGGCCTTGCCTTGGCGCTCGCGTTCTGCGCCACCGCCGCGTCGGCGCAATGGACCGCGTTGGGCGGTGGCAACCGGATCTATGTCCCGTACGCCGACCAGGCCACGATCCGCGGGCTGGGCGCCAACGTCAGCATGGCGGGGCTGTACGATTTCAGGAACGGCGACCTGACGCCCGAGGGGCGGCCGTTCTTCTCGACCGTCGTGCTGCGCGAATACGACTGCCGGGGCCGCCGCGTCCGGCTGCTGTCCTACATCGATTTCTCCGGTCCCATGGGCACGGGCAGCGTCGTCACCTCCGTCAGCCGCGCAGGGCGCTGGGAGCCGATCGTCGAGGGCGCCCTCGATGAGGGCTACTGGAAGATCGCCTGCGCGGCGCAATCCCGCTAGCGCAAGCGCGCGCGCGCGAGCGTGGCGCGCGCCTGGTCGACGACCGGCGCGTCGATCATGCGCCCGTGCAGCGCGACGGCGCCGCGCCCTTCGCGCGCCGCGGCTTCGAATGCCGCGATGATTTCCTCCGCCAGCGCGACTTCGTCGGCTGACGGCGAATAGACGCGGTTGGCCGCCGCCACCTGCTTCGGGTGGATGCACAGCGATCCGGTGAAGCCCATCGTCTTCGCGCGTGCCAGCAGGCGCGAGAAGGCGTGCATGTCCGTGATTTCCGACACCGGGCCGGGCAGCCCGAAGGCGGCCAGGCCGCGGGCGCGCGCCGCGGTCGCGACCATCTGCGCGGGCCAGTCGAGCGCCGCCTCGCTGGAGGCAATGCCGAGCGCGCCGCAGTAGTCCTCGCTGCCGAAGGCGAGGCCCGCGAGGCGCGTCCCGGCCCCGGAGATTTCCACCGCTGAAAGGATCGCGGCAGGCGATTCCAGCATCGCCACCAGCCGCGCCGCGCCGCCGGCGAGCTGCTTGCCGGCGGCGAGAACCTGCGCCGCGGCTTCCACCTTGGGCAGAAATACCGCGGCAACCGGGGAACGCGCCGCCGCGCCGAGATCGTCCGCGACCAGGTCCGGCGCCGAATTGACCCGCACCATGACTGTCGCCCCGAGCGCGGCGAGGCGCCGCGCCGCTTCCGGCAGGCGCTCGCGCGCCTCCCGCTTGTACGCCGGCGGCACCGAGTCCTCCAGGTCGAGCAGCAGCGCGTCGGCGCCGCGCTGGTGCGCCCTGGCGAGGAAGCGCTCGTCGGCGAGCGGCACGAACAGCGCCGAACGCAGAGACTGGAGATTGACGGGATTCATGTGGGAAATCTGGTGGGCGGTACTGGGATCGAACCAGTGGCCCCTGCTGTGTG
>MEQQ01000004.1:15456-22930 GCA_001770285.1 Betaproteobacteria bacterium RBG_16_66_20 | reverse complement strand
AAGCCGCGCACCGGCCCGGAGCCGAAGATCAGCAGCGCGAGGCCGGCGATCAGCGTGGTGACGTTGGAGTCGAGGATCGTGCCCCAGGCGCGCTCGTAGCCGGCGGCGATCGCGGCCTGCGGCGACTGGCCGCCGCGGACCTCCTCGCGGATGCGCTCGTTGATCAGCACGTTGGCGTCGATCGCCATGCCGAGCGTCAGCGCGATCGCCGCGATGCCGGGCAGGGTGAGGGTCGCCTGCAGCAGCGACAGCAGCGCCACCAGGAACAGCAGGTTGACGCCGAGCGCGACCGAGGAGATCACGCCGAACAGCGCGTAGTACGCGCTCATGAACAGCACGATCGCGAGGAAGCCCCACTTCGTGGCGTTGAATCCCTTGTCGATGTTCTCCTTGCCGAGCGAGGGGCCGACGGTGCGTTCCTCGATGATCTCCATCGGCGCGGCGAGCGACCCCGCGCGGATCAGCAGCGACAGGTCGCTGGTTTCGGCCGGCGTGAAGCTGCCGGTGATCTGGAAGCGCGAGCCGAACTCGCCCTGGATCGTCGCCACCGAGATCGCCTCGCCCTTGCCCTTCTCGATCAGGATGATCGCCATCAGGTGCTTCAGGTTCTCGCGCGTCGCCTGGCGCATGACGCGGCCGGCGGCCTCGTTCAGCTCCACCGAGACCGCGGGGCGCTGATCGTTGTCGAAGGTCGCCTGCGCGCCGACGAACTGGTCCCCGGTCACCAGCACCTGCTTTTTCACCGGAACCGGGCTCACGCTGCCGTCGCGTTTCCTCTCCGGGAACACATCGACGTTGAAGCTGCTGCCCGAGCGCATCGCTTCCTCGTCCACCAGGCGCACCTCGAGGGTCGCGGTGCGGCCGAGGATCTCCTTGGCGCGCGCGGTGTCCTGCACGCCGGGCAGCTGCACCACGATGCGGTCCGCGCCCTGCTGCTGGATCACCGGCTCGGCGACGCCGAGCTGATTGACGCGCCGGTTCAGCGTCACGATGTTCTGCTTGATCGCGAGGTCCTGTTCCTTCTTGAGCGCGTCGGGCTTGAGCGTGGCCACGAGCAGCTGGTCCTGGCCGTCGTCGCGCCGGTCGAGCGTCAGGATCGGCAGCGAATCGGCGATCGCCGCGCTCGCCTGGTCGCGGGTCGCGGCGTCGCGAAAGCGGATGCGCAGCGTCTGGCCTTCGCGCGCGATGCCGGCGTGGCGCAGGTTCTTGTCGCGCAGCAGGCTGCGGATGTCGCCGCCGAAAGCCTCCAGCCGCTTGGTGATCGCCGCCTGCATGTCCACCTGCAGCAGGAAATGCACCCCGCCCCTGAGATCCAGGCCGAGGTACATCGGCAGCGCGTTGACCGCGGTGAGCCAGTTCGGCGACGAAGACAGCAGGTTCAGCGCCACCACGTAGGACTTGTTTTCCTGATCGGGGTTGAGCGCTTTCTCGATCAGGTCCTTGGCCTTGAGCTGGGTGTCGCCGTCGGCGAACCGCGCCCGCAGGCCGCTTGGCTCGAGCACCATGCCGGTGGACCGGATCCCGGCCGCCTTGAGAGCGCTCTCGATGCGCTCGAGGAGCAGCGCATCGACCTTGACGGTGGTCCTGCCGCTGGAGACCTGGACCGCGGGCGATTCGCCGAAGAAGTTCGGCAGCGTGTAGAGGAGGGCCGCCGCGATCGTGAATCCGATCAGCGCGTACTTCCAGGCCGGGAAACGGTTCACTTACTGAATGCTTTTGAGCGTGCCCTTGGGAAGCAGCGTCTGCACGGCCGCCTTCTGGACGCTGACTTCGGTATTCGGCGCGATCTCGAGCGAGACGTAGGCCTCGCTCACCTTGGTGATGCGGCCGAGCACGCCGCCGCCGGTGATCACCTCGTCGCCCTTTTGCAGCGCCTCGACCATCGTCTTGTGCTCCTTGGCGCGCTTCATCTGCGGCCGGATCATGAGGAAATACAGCAGCACGAACATCAGGACGATAGGCAGGAAGCTCATCAGTCCGGCGTCGCCGGCGCCGGCCGCGGGGGCCTGCGCGAATGCAGAGGGGATCAACACGTGCAAGCTCCTGAAAGTACCTGAAAAAACGGCGAATTATATCACTTCGGCCGAGGCGGCCGCAGCCTGCGCCGCCCGCACCCGGGTTGAGATAGATCAGCTGGGGCCGCTGCGCCTCCGGGACAATCGATGCCAAGCGCACGAGGAGGCGATCATGGGCATGCAGGTACCGGTTTCCCTGAAAAGCGGTCACGAAGCGATCCAGGCGGGGCTGAAGCGCGCCATGGCCGAGCCCGGCGTGCTCGGCGAGAACGCGCGCACGATCGCGCGGATCATGTCCGGCCACATGCTGCGCGAGGAGAAATTCGCGCTCCGGCCGCTGGGCCTGTTGAAGGCGCTGGCGCGCGGCGAGACGCCCGCGGAGCTCGCCGAGATGGTCAAGCTCGCACAGGCTCTGAGGATCGAGATGCCGCAGATGATCGACGAGCACCGGCAGATCGCCGAGGCGCTGCATCTGCTGGCGAGCAGTGCCGAGGCCGCGGGCAAGCCTGAATACGTCGCGCTGGCGGAAGAAATGCTCCTGCATGCGCACATCGAGGAGGACGTGCTCTATCCGGCGGCGGTGCTGATCGGCAAATACGCCGCTCTGATTCGCGGCGACTAATCCTGCGCCGGCCCCGCGCGCGCCGCGAGCAGCTGCGCCGCGGTCTGCGCGAGTCGCCCGCGCTCGATCGCCTGGCGCAGTTGCGCCATCAGGCCGAGGTAATAGTGCAGGTTGTGAATGGTGTTCAGGCGCGCGCCGAGGATTTCGTTCGCCTTCTGCAGGTGGTAGAGGTAGGCGCGCGTGAAGTTGCGGCAGGCATGGCAGGTGCAGGACGCATCCAGCGGGCGCGCGTCGTCGCGCCAGCGCGCATTGCGGATCTTGACGTCGCCCGAGCGCGTGAACAGCCAGCCGTTTCTCGCGTTGCGCGTAGGCAGCACGCAGTCGAACATGTCGACGCCCGCAGCCACCGCCTCGATCAGGTCCTCGGGCGTGCCCATGCCCATCAGGTATCTGGGTTTTTCCGCCGGCATTTCCTGGAGCACGTGACGCATGATCCGGGAACGATCTGCCGCCGGTTCTCCGACCGCCAGGCCGCCGATCGCATAGCCGTCGAAACCGATGTTGGTCAGTTCATGCAGCGATTTCCCGCGCAGGGCCTCGTAGACGCTGCCCTGCACGATCCCGAACAGGGCGTTCGGATTGCCTTCATGCGCGCGCCTGGAGCGTTCGGCCCAGCGCATGCTCAGCTCCATTGACTTGCGCGCCTGCTTCTCGGTTGCCGGCCAGGGCGTGCACTCGTCGAACGCCATGACGATGTCCGAATTCAGCGCGCGCTGGATGCGCATTGACTCCTCGGGCGTCAGCAGCAGCTTGTCTCCGTTGATTGGAGACGCGAAGCGCACGCCTTCTTCACCTAGTTTTCTAAAAGAAGCAAGACTGAAAACTTGAAAACCCCCGGAGTCGGTCAGGATCGGGCGCTGCCAGCCCATGAAGCGGTGCAGGCCGCCGTGTTTCTCGATCACCTCCACGCCCGGCCGCAGCCAGAGGTGAAAGGTGTTGCCGAGCACGATCTGCGCGCCCAGGCCCACCAGCTCCTCGGGGGACATCGCCTTGACCGTGCCATAGGTGCCCACCGGCATGAACGCGGGCGTGTCGACGCGGCCGTGCGCGAGCTCCAGCACGCCGCGGCGCGCCGCGCCGTCCAGGTGCGTGACGCTGAACTTCAAGCTGCTTTCTCGATCAGCATCGCGTCGCCATAGGAGAAGAACCGGTAGCGCTCGCGGATCGCATGCGCGTAGGCCCTGCGGATGTTCTCGAGGCCGCCGAAGGCCGAAACGAGCATCAGCAGGCTGGATCTGGGCAGGTGGAAATTGGTCAGCAGCCGCTCGACCACCCGGAAGCGGAAGCCGGGATGGATGAACAGATCGGTTTCACCGGACTGCGCGCCCGTGAGGGCGGCGGTCTCGAGGGCGCGCAGCGTGGTGGTGCCGACCGCAAGGACCCTGCGACCGGCGATGGCGTCGTGCGTCCCCGGCGGGATCTCGTAATGCTCCTTGTGCATGCGATGCTGTTCGATGATCTCGGCGCGCACCGGCAGGAAGGTGCCGGCGCCCACATGCAGCGTGATGGTTGAAATGCTGGCGCCTTTTTCAGCGACCTTTTTCAGCATCGCCTCGTCGAAATGCAGTCCCGCCGTAGGGGCTGCCACGGCGCCCGGGTTGCGCGCGTACACCGTCTGGTAGCGCTCGCGGTCTTCCGGCCCGGGGCGATGGGTGATGTACGGAGGCAGGGGGACGTTGCCGCAGCGCTCGAGCACCGCGGCGACCGGCTCGGCGAAGCGCACGCGGTACAGATCCTCCTCGCGCCCGAGCACCTCCACGGCCGCGCCGTCGCCGACGCTGAGGCGGGTCCCCGGTTTCGGCGAATGACCCGCGCGCATCAGTCCGAGCGCCTCGTATTCGCCCGCGATGCGCTCGATGAAAAGCTCGACCCTGCCGCCGCTCGCCTTCCTGCCGAACAGGCGCGCCTTGATCACGCGGGTGTCGTTGAGCACGACCGCGTCGCGCGCCTCCACCAGGCCGGGCAGGTCGGCGAATGCGAGATCGCTCAGCTTGCCGCTCCTGCCGTCGAGGTGCAGCAGGCGGCTTGCGGTCCGCTCGCGCGCCGGGTGCTGGGCGATGAGTTGCTGCGGCAGTTGATAGTCGAAATCGGCGAGCTTCATTGCGCCCCATTATAGAATCCGGCGTCAGGAGCACGGTGCGGTCGCGCCGTGCCGTGCCGGAATGGCGGAATCGGTAGACGCAGCGGACTCAAAATCCGCCGACAGCGATGTCATGAGAGTTCGAGTCTCTCTTCCGGCACCAGGGGACCGTCGCGGCGCTTGCGCGCAGTCGAAAACGTTTGTCAGAAGGCGGTCCGATTCGCTGGACATCCCCTAATGCCGGGCGTAGGCTCTGACGCACTTTCGCGAGGGGAGGCACGATGGCCACGGCGCAGATTCACCTGCTGCCCGCCGCACGCAACACCGTCATGGTGGTGGACGACCAGTCCACCGGCCGCGCCATCCTCGAGCAGGTGGTGCGCAGCCTCGACGATCGGGTGGTGGTCGAAGGCTTCGCCCGGCCGGTGGATGCGGTGGTCTGGGCGGCGCGCCACGTCGCCGACCTGGTGCTGGTCGATTTCATGATGCCCGACATGGACGGTATCGAACTGGTGGGCCGGCTGCGCTCGCTGCCGGGTTACGAGCACGTTCCGATTGTCATGGTTACCGGACAGGACGATAAGAAGGTCCGCTATGCCGCGCTCGATGCCGGAATCACCGATTTCCTGACCAAGCCGGTGGACGCGCGGGAATGCCTGGCGCGCTGCCGCAACCTGCTCACCCTGCGCCGCCAGCAGCTTGCGCTGGACGACAAGCGGCGCCTGCTCGAAGGCATGGTGGACGAGGCGACGCGCGAGATCCGGGAGCGCGAGAAGGAGACGCTGCTGCGCCTGGCGCGCGCCGGCGAATTCCGCGACGAAGAGACCGGCTATCACCTGATCCGCATGGCGCGCTATTCGCGCCTGGTCGCGAACGCGCTCGGACTGGAACGCGACGAGGCCGAGACCATCGAGCTCGCGGCGCCGTTGCACGACATCGGCAAGATCGGGATCCCGGACGGCATCCTGCTCAAGCCGGCGCGCCTGGACGAGCTCGAGTGGGGCACGATGCAGCGCCATCCGGTGATCGGCCACGAAATCCTCAAGGGCAGCGCCTCGAAGTACGTGCGCATGGGCGCGCTGATCGCGCTCGGCCACCACGAGCGCTACGACGGCAAGGGCTACCCGAGCGGCCTGGACGGCGACCACATCCCGCTGTGCGCGCGCATCGTCGCGGTCGCCGACGTGTATGACGCGCTGACCTCGGTGCGCCCGTACAAGAAGGCGTGGAAGCCCGACGATGCGCTCGATTACCTGCGCACGCAGCGCGGCAAGCATTTCGATCCGCGCCTGGTGGACGCCTTCCTCGGAATGAGCGAGCGGATTCTCGAGGTGCAGCGCGACCTCCAGGATCCGGCGCTCGAGCGCGGCGGCGCCTGATGCAGGCGCTGCGCAAGCTGTTCGCCGCGGCGCGCGCGCGCCTCGCCGCGCGACCCGACACCGAGCACGAGCAGGCGATCGTCCGGCTGGTGATCGGGGTATTGCTCGGCCTGTACCTTCTGCCCGAGATCCTTACCCGGCACGCCGAGGGCCTTCCCGAGCCGCATGTCCTGGTTTGGACCGGCTTCCTCGCCTTTTCGGCGGCCATTTTCGGTGCGATTCTGATTTCTCCGCTCGCATCGCCGGCGCGTCGCGTCTTCGGCACGGTCCTCGATGCGGCCACCCTCAGCTGGTGCATCGCGCATTTCGAAGAACTGGGCATTCCGCTTTTCCTGGTCTACCTCTGGTTCACCTTCGGCAACGGCTTTCGCTACGGTGCCCGGTACCTCGTGGTGTCGCTGCTTCTGAGCATGCTCGGATTCGCGACGGTGCTCAGCCTGAGCGAGTTCTGGCAGGCGCGCATCAACATGGGAATCTGGATGATGACCGGCTTCGTCGCGCTGAGCCTGTACGTGCTGACGCTGGTGAGGCGCATGTTCGACGCGCTGGCGCGGGCCGAGGCCGCGAACCTGGCCAAGCGCCGTTTCGTTTCGGTGGTGAGCCATGAGCTGCGCACGCCGCTGAACGCGATCATCGGCATGTCGGACCTGTTGCGCGACACCCAGCTCTCGCGCGAGCAGGCCGACATGCTGCAGACGCTGCGCAGTTCCTCGCGCGTGATGCTGAACCTGGTGGAGGAGGTGCTCGATTTCTCCAAGATCGAGGCCGGCAAGCTGGCGCTCGAGCGCACCGACTTCGACCTGCACGCGCTGGTGAACAGCACCTGCCGGATACTGTCCGCGCAGGCGGCGGCGAAGGGCATCGAGTTCGTGGTCTCGATCATGCCCGAGGTGCCCCCCGCGGTGCACGGCGATGCGCACCACCTGCGCCAGGTGCTGATCAATGTAGCGGGCAATGCGGTCAAGTTCACCGAGCATGGCAGCGTCACCGTGCACGTCAGCAGCCAGGGCGAGAGCGAGACCCGGGTGCGCCTCAAGTTCTCGGTGCGCGATACCGGGATCGGCATCGAGCCCGAGGCGCAGCACAGGATTTTCGAGAGCTTCACGCAGGCCGAGCAGTCCACCACGCGCCGCTTCGGCGGCACCGGCCTGGGCACGACGATCGCCAAGCAGCTGGTCGAGCTGATGGGCGGCAGGATCGGCCTGGAGAGCGCGGTCGGCCTGGGCAGTACCTTCTGGTTCGAGACCGAACTGGACAAGCAGCCCGAGCGCGCGGGCTCGGGCTCGGGAGAACTCGCCGGGGCGCGTGTCCTGCTGGTCGATTTTCCCCAGGCGCAACGCGAAGCGCTCGAGCAGGCGCTCTCCGGCTGGGGCGCCAC
>MEQQ01000004.1:15077-15318 GCA_001770285.1 Betaproteobacteria bacterium RBG_16_66_20 | reverse complement strand
CCGGCGCCGTCGGTGGTCCTCGCGATGCAGCGCACCGCCGACGTGCCGCGCTTCGCGGCGCTGTCGGCCGGCTTCGGCGCCGTGCTCGAGATGCCGTTCGACAAGCGGCAGCTGTTCAACGTGCTGCATTCGGTCACCGCGGGCGAGGAAGCGCGCGAAGGCGTCGTGCGCCTGCAGGATTACGCGCGGCGCGGCGGAGCGGCCAAAGGGCTGCACGTCCTGGTCGCGGACGACAACCCGA
>MEQQ01000004.1:0-14912 GCA_001770285.1 Betaproteobacteria bacterium RBG_16_66_20 | reverse complement strand
CCGGTGCGCGCGAGCGCCTCCCTGTGGTGATGCTCTCGGCCGACGTCACGCCCGATGCCAAGCGCGAGTGCCTCGAAGCCGGCGCCGATGCCTTTCTCGCCAAGCCGATCGAGGCAGCCCGGCTGCTGGAGGAGATCCAGTCTCTTTGCGCCAGCAAGCCGCAGGAGGCCGCAAGACCGCTCGCGGTGGAAGGCTTGCGGCCGTCACGGCGCGAACGGCAGGGACCGGCCCCGGCGATCAACCCCGACACGCTCGCCGACCTCGAAGAACTAGGCTCCTCGCCCGCATTCATGGACAAGCTGATCGGCGTATTCGTTGCCGACAACGTGACGCTGATGGCGAAGATGGAATCGGCCCTGTCGGCGCGCAACGTGGCCGAATTCCGCAGCCACCTGCACGCGATGAAGGGCTCGGCCGCAAGCATGGGGGCCGAGCGCCTCGCCGGCCGCTGCCGGGACATGGGCCGGCTTTCGGACGCAGAGGTAAAACTCCGCATACCGGCGCTGCTGAAATCCGTGGGCGAAGAGCTCGCCGCGACGCGCGAAGCGCTGGAAAACTACCTGCGCAACCGGCAACGCTCGGCGGGATAGCGCCGGCTCGGCGCGCGCAGAAGCCCGATAATACGGTCCTCGCGCACGACACGGGGTAGGAGCTTGGCTCGCGACGACCGCTCTGAGCCGGCCATTGACGAGCAGCCGGTGCGGATCAGTGCCCTCGATGGCTACGAGCTGGGCGCGGTCCTCTACTCGGCGCGCGCAGGCGCCGCGCCGCGACGTGCCGTCGTGCTGCACGGGGGCGCCGGGATCGCGGCGCAGCGCTACCGCCATTTCGCGCGCTTTCTCGCGCGCGCGGGCGTGCCGGTACTGACCTACGATTATCGCGGCATCGGGCTGTCCCGCCCCGCCACGCTGCGGGGATTCCAGGCGGTCATCGAGGACTGGGCGGAGTACGACTGCAGCGCGGCGATCGGCTGGTTGCGCGAGCGCTTTCCGCGCGCGGAGCTGGTCGGAATCGCGCATTCGGTCAGTGCGCTGCTCTTCGGCGGGGCGCACAACGCCGCCGAGCAGGCCCGCCTGATCCTGGTCGGCGCCCATACCGGCTATTACGGCGATTATCGGCCGCTCTACCGACTGCCGATGGCCGCGCTGTGGCACGGGCTGATGCCCGCGCTCGCTCGCCTCATGGGGTACTTCCCGGCACGCCGCCTGGGTCTGGGCGAGGACATCCCCGCCGGCATCGCGCTGCAATGGGCCTTGCGCCGCGCCTCGGAGCTGCGGCCGGTCGGCGCCAGTCCGGACGAGGAGCGGACCCGGCGGCTTCTCGACCGCTGCGCCGCGCTGGAGCGTCCGGCGCTCGTGATCCGCTTCAGCGACGATGCGTTCGCCACCGCCGCCGGCATGCGCCGATTGCTCGCCTGTTATCCCCGGCTGTCGCCGCAGTACGTTCTGTTCACGCCCGCCGACGCGGGCGTGCGCAAGATCGGCCATTTCGGCTTCTTCGGACGCCGGGCCGGCCTGGCCCTGTGGCCCCTGTTGCTGGCGCGACTGCAGCCGCCGGAATCCTGAGTGCGGCTCAGTTCGCGACCGCGAGGCGCTCGCTCGAGGGCGCGTTGCGCGCGGCTTCGCCCGCCTCCATGCGCCGCATTTGGGCGCGCAGCAGCCAGCCCATCATGTTCAGGTCGCGTTCTTCCAGGCGCATGGCCGTGTCCACCCAAATTTCGACGATCGCGTCGAGTTCCACGCGCGTCACCGGGAACACCTCCTTGCGCACCCGCATCAGGCCTTGAAAGCCGCTGCGCTTGCGCGAATTCTTCGCGATCCAGGCCTGCGCCGCGGACTCGCCTTCGCCGTCCTTCGCCAGCACGTCCACGATCCCCATTTCGTGCAGTTTCGCGGCCGGCAGGACCTTGCCGGACAGAATCAGTTCCTCCGCCGCGCGCGAACCCATGCGGCGCGCAAGCAGGCTGTATGCGCCCATGCCGGGAAACAGGTTGAAGAGGATCTCCGGCAGGCCCATCATCGCGGACTCCTCCGCGACGATGACGTCGGAGGAAAGCGCGGTCTCGAAGCCGCCGCCCAGCGCATCGCCCTGCACCAGCGAAATCGTGGTCAGCGAGGGGCAGAAATAGTTCTGCACGCGGGCATGGATGTTGTCGATGCACAGCCTGGCGTAATGCACCAGCGCGTCGCGGTCGCGCGACCGGATCAGCAGCAGGAACAGCGCCAGATCGCCGCCCAGGTTGTACACCCGGGGCACGCGCGAACCGGCCACGTAGTAGTTCACCTTGTGCATGGCACCCTCGAATTCAACGTGGCCGCTGTTTGCGGTCAACTCGCCGCCGAAGGCGCGCAGGTCCTTGAGCAATCCCAGGTTGAAGCAGGGGTTGCCCCTCTGGTTCATGTAGCCCCAGACTGTCTCGGTTGCGGGCTCGTACTCGAACTGCACTTCCGTGTAGGCCCTGCATATGCTGCGCAGGCCGGTTGCGTCGCGAAGATCGCTCATGACCATACCCCCAAGAAAATCTCCCTTGCGGGAGAGCTGTTACTTTCGGCGCCGGGGCCGTCCCCGGCGCCTCCCGGGGCAATTAGACGCCCTATGCCAGCCCCGTGCAAACGAGGACTGTTGTTTTCCAGCGCCTGATGCGGTTCGCGGCAATCGCCGCAAGACGAAATGATCAATCCGGGTTCTAGCCGAAACGGCGTACATGGGTTAAAGTTTTCGGGTCGTCGATTGCGGGGTGTCCGGAGGGGCCTTCATGTACGCGATTGTTTACAAGTCCGACGGATTTCCGGTCTGCCAGCAGGTCGCGGGCGTGAGCCCCGACCCGGTGGTGACGTGGAATACCGAGGCCGCGGCCAAGGCGTTCATCGCCTCCAAGGGCGGCGATGCCGACTTCCAGGCGGTGCAGCTTACGGACGAGGCCATGGACAAGATCGCGCAGGCGATGGGTTGCCCGGTCGAGTCCATGATGTTCGAACCGTACCCGAGCTAGGAAGGGATACCGGGGAACCCGGGTCCCCCCCGGTTCCTAGAACTCCAGGTTGTCGATCAGGCGCGTGCTGCCAAGGCGCGCCGCCCCCAGGACGACCAGTTCGCGGTCGCCGCTTTGCGGCGCCGCGAGGTCGCTGCGCCTGCGGACTTCCACATAATCCGGGCGCCAGCCCGCCGCGGCCAGCTCGTCCATGGCCTGCGCGCAGGCCATGCCGCGCGCCACTTTCTGCAGTACGCGATGCAGCTGCGGCGCCGCGGTGCGTTGCGCGGCGCCGAGATAGCCGTTGCGCGAGCTCATTGCAAGCCCGTCGGCTTCGCGCACCGTTTCGCCGGCCACGATCTCGAGCGCCAAGTTGAGCTGGCGCGTCATCGCGCGCACGATGTGCAGCTGCTGGTAGTCCTTCTTGCCGAATACCGCGATGCGCGGTTGCACGCAGTTGAACAGCTTGAGCACCACGGTCGCCACGCCGTGGAAGAAGCGTGGCCGGAAGCGGCCTTCCAGTTCGCCGGCAATCGCAGGCGGTTCGACGATGCATTGCTGCGGCTCCGGATAGAGCACGGCTTCATCGGGCGCGAACAGCAGGTCGACCGACTCGGCGGCGAGTCTGGCGCAATCGGCATCGAAGCTGCGCGGATAGCTGTCGAAGTCCTCGTTGGGGGCGAACTGCATGCGGTTGACGAATATGCTCGCGGCGACGTGGCGCGCGCGGGCGCGGGCAAGCCGCACCAGCGAGAGGTGCCCGTCGTGCAGGTTGCCCATGGTCGGCACGAACGCGAGGTCCGGAAGATCCGGCGCGATGCGGCGCAGTTCGTCGATACGGCGCACGATTTTCATCGGCTCATCCCAGGCTGAAGAATTCCCTGCGGCTCTTCATGCCGCGCATGCGGGCGAGCAGCAGTTCGAGGTCGCTGTCGCGCGCGACGAAATTCAGGTTCTCCGAGTTTACGATGAGCACCGGCGCCGCGCTGTAATTGTAGAAGAAGCGCGCGTAGCCCTCGGCCAGCAGCGCCAGGTAGTCCTCGCCGATGCCGCGCTCGAACTCCGCGGCGCGGCGCCTGACGCGCTCGTGCAGCGTCGCCGGCTGCGCCTGCAGGTAGACCACCAGGTCCGGGGCCGGGGCGCGCGGCCGGATCGCATCGTAGATCTTCTGGTAGAGCGCCATCTCGTCCCCGGAGAGCGTGATGCGCGCGAACAACGGGTCCTTCTCCAGCAGGAAGTCGCTCACCGTGGGCCGGCCGAACATGTCGGGCTGCGCCAGCGCTTCGAGCTGCCGCGCCCGCTGGAACAGGAAAAACAGCTGCGTCGGCAGCGCGAAGCGCGCCATGTCCTGGTAGAAGCGGGCGAGAAACGGGTTCTCGCCCGGCTGCTCGAGGAGCAGCTCGGCCCCGAGCCGCTCGGCAAGGCGCCGCGCAAGGCTGGTCTTGCCGGCGCCGATCGGACCCTCGACCGCGATGTGACGCAGCTTCGTCAGTCGATTCTTTCGGCGAGTTGGCCGCGGCAGGCGCAAAGCAGATCGCGTGCCTTGCCGTGTCCCGGGATGGCTGCCAGCGGTGCGATCTCGGCGAGCGGCTTCAGCACGAACGCCCGCTCATGCATGCGTGGATGGGGCACGGTAAGCCGCGGCGTGGCAAGCGCCGCATCGCCGTAGAGAAGCAGGTCCAGATCGAGCGTCCGCGGCGCGCCGGCAAAGGGGCGTTCCCTGCCGTGCGCTGTTTCAATTTCCTGAAGGTTGTCGAGCAGCGCATCGGGCGACAGTTCGGTATCCAGTTCCACGACTGCATTCAGGAAATCCGGCTGGTCCGGATGACCCACCGGAGCGCTTCGATACAGGCCCGACGCCGCGGTCATGCGCGTCTTCGGCAGGCCGTTCAATTCCTTCAGCGCCGTCTGCAGCTGCCGGCGTGGTTCGCCGATATTGGCGCCGAGCCCGACATACGCGAGCGTCATTCCGGCGCTGTCGGCACGGCGGCGGCGCTTTGCTTGCGGCGCCGCCGGCGCCGTTTCTTGCGCGGACCGGTGTCGGGCAGGAGCATCGCATGGCGCGTTTCGGCGTCGGCGCCCTGGAACGCGCGCCACCAGGATTCGATTTCCGCGGGCACCTCGCCGCTCGCCGCGCGCAACGCGAGGAAGTCGTAGGCCATGCGGAAGCGCGGCGATTCGAGCAGCCGGAACGGGCGCTGCCCGGAGCGCTCCTCGAAACGCGGCTGCATCGCCCAGACTTCGCGCATGGTCGCGGTGAGGCGGCGGGTGATGGCGAGCTTGCCGCTCTGCGCATCGAGCACTTCGTCCATCGCGGCCTCGAGCGCGGGAACGCGCCGTTCGCCGTGTTTCTCGCGCCCCTTCCAGGCCGCCAGCACTTCGTGCCAAAGGAGAGAGGCAAAGAGGAACGCCGGGGAGACCGGTCGATCGGAGAGCACGCGCTCGTCGGTCTGCGCCAGCGCGAGCGTGACAAAGCGCTCGCCGAGCGGCTGATCGAGGATCACGTCGAGCAGCGGCAGCATGCCCTTGTGCAGCCCCTCGTTGCGCAGCTGGCGCAGCGCGGCGCTGGCATGGCCCGAGAGCAGGAGCTTGAGCATCTCCTCGAACAGGCGCGGCGGCGGCACGTGCTCGAGCAGCGGCGCGAGGCGCTTGATCGGGACGCGGGTCGAGTTGTCGATCGAAAGGCCGAGTTTCGCGCCCAGCCGCACCGCGCGCAGCATGCGCACCGGATCCTCGCGAAAGCGCGTTTCCGGATCGCCGATGATGCGCATGGTGCGCCGTTTCAGGTCGGCCAGGCCGCCGTGGAAATCGATTATTTCGCCGCTCCTGCAGTCGTAGTAGAGCGCATTGACGGTGAAATCGCGCCTGCGCGCGTCCTCCTCCATGGTGCCGAAGACGTTGTCGCGCAGCACGCGGCCGTGCTCGTCTTTCTGCGAGACGTGGTTGTCCGCGGCGCGGAAGGTGGAGACTTCCAGCGTCTCGGGCCCCAGCATCACGTGCACCAGGCGGAAGCGCCGCCCGATCAGCAGCGCGCGGCGGAACAGCGGCTTGATCTGCTCGGGCCGCGCATCGGTGGCGATGTCGAAGTCCTTGGGCGTGATGCCGAGCACGAGGTCGCGGACCGCGCCGCCCACCACGTAGGCGGCGTGGCCGTGATTCGCGAGCACGTCGCATACCTTGAGCGCGCCCGCACTGATCGAGCTTCGCCTGATGCCGTGGCGCGATTGGGGCAGGCGCTGCGGCCCCGGGGATTCGAGGCCGAGCACGCGGCGGATGAAGCGTTTGATCATTCCGGGCCGGGATTATCTCAGGGAAATCACCGGCCAGCCGCGGCGCCCGGCTTCGGCCGCGAGGACCTCGTCCGGGTCGACCGCCACCGGGCGCGTGACGCGCGCGAGCAACGGCAGGTCGTTATGCGAATCGCTGTAGAAGGTGCTGTGCGCGAAGTCCCGCAGCCTGCGCCCTTCGCCCGCGAGCCAGGCCTCGACGCGCGCGATCTTGCCGTCCTTGAAGCAGGGAATGCCCGCGACGCGGCCGGTAAAGCGTCCGCCGATGCGTTCGGGTTCGGTCGCCACCAGGTGCGGCACGCCGAACTCGCGCGCGATCGGGCCGGTGACGAAGCTGTTGGTCGCCGTGACCACCGCGCACAGGTCGCCGGCGTCGAGATGGCGGCGCACCAGCGCCTTCGCCGGTTCGCCCATCGCGGGCCGGATGCGCGCCGCCATGAAATCGGCGTGCCAGCGCTCGAGGTCCTGCGGCGTGTGCGCGGCGAGCGGGCGCAGCGCGAAGCCGAGGAACTCGTGGATGTCGAGCGTGCCGGCCTTGTACTGCTCGTAGAACGCGGCGTTCTGCGCCTCGTACTCGGTGCCGCTGAGCACGCCGCGTTCCACCAGATACTGGCCCCACTCGTAGTCGCTGTCGCAGGCGAGCAGCGTATGGTCGAGGTCGAACAGGACCAAATTCATTCTTCTCTGGCCTTCAGCACCTCGCGAACCAGCGGCAGGGTCACGAGCCGCTTGCGTTCGAGCGATGCGCGGTCCAGCTCATCGAGGATCGCCGTCAGCGAAAGCGGGTCGCGCCGCACGTGGGTGAGCAGGTAGGCGATCACCTCGTCGGCGAGGCGCATGCCGCGGCGCCCGGCCTCGGCGCGCAGGAAAACGGCGCGCTCGCCGTCGGTGAGGGGTTTCACCTGGTAGACCAGGCCCCAGGCAAGGCGCGATTTGAGGTCCTCGCGCAGCGGCAGCTGCGCGGGCGGCGCATTGCCCGCCGCGAGCACCGCGCCACCGGCCTGGCGCGCCTCGTTGATCCGGTTGAACAGCGCGATCTGGGATTCCGCGCCCAGCGCTTCGACGTCATCGGCCAGGTGCAGGCCCTCGCGCGCGCACGCGCGCAGCAGGTGGCTTTTCCCCGATCCCGGTTCGCCCCAGAGGTAGACGATGCGCTCGGCGGCGCTATCGGACAGCAGTTCCCGCAGCCGCTCGAGCAATTCCGCGTTGGCGCCGGGAACGAAGTTGTCGAGGGTCGGCTGCGATGCCGGAGAGATGGCCAACGCAAGCTGGCGCATCAGGTTTTCACGTAAAATTGCCGGGAAGGCATCATTCATTTTACCCGCCATGCCAGGACCCCTCTCGTATCGCGACGCCGGCGTGGACATCGACGCGGGCGACGCGCTCGTCGAGGCCATCAAGCCGTTCGCCAGGCGCACCCTGCGCCCGGAAGTGCTGGCGGGGCTCGGCGGCTTCGGCGCGCTGTGTTCGATCCCGAAAAAGTACCGCGAGCCGGTGCTGGTGTCGGGTACCGACGGCGTCGGCACCAAGCTGAAGCTCGCGTTCCAGTTCGGGCGCCACGATACGGTCGGCATCGACCTCGTGGCGATGAGCGCGAACGACGTGCTGGTGCAGGGCGCCGAGCCGCTGTTCTTCCTGGACTATTTCGCCTGCGGCAAGCTCGATCAGGGCGTCGCGGTCCGGGTCATCCGCGGCATCGCCGAGGGCTGCGAGCAGGCCGGCTGCGCGCTGATCGGCGGCGAGACCGCCGAGATGCCGGGCATGTACCCGCCGGGCGAATACGACCTGGCGGGTTTTTGCGTCGGCGTGGTGGAGAAGGATCGCATCATCGACGGCCGCTCGATCCATCCCGGCGACGTACTGCTGGGGCTCGCCTCCAGCGGCGCGCACTCGAACGGCTATTCGCTCATCCGGCGGATCATCGGCGACACGCAAGTCAGCTCGGAGATGGCCGATTCGCTGATGGAGCCGACGCGCATCTACGTGAAGCCGCTGCTCAAGCTGATGGCAGCGGTTCCGGTGAAGGGACTGGCCCATATCACCGGCGGCGGGCTGACCGGCAACGTGCCGCGCATGCTGCCGCAAGGCACGCGCGCGGCGATCCGCGGCAAGTCATGGCCGCGGCCGGAACTGTTCAGCTGGCTGCAGCGCGAGGGCAACGTCGCCGAGGACGAGATGCACCGCGTCTTCAACTGCGGCATCGGCATGGTGGTCGCGCTCGCCAAGGGCGATGCCGAGAAGGCCGCCGAACTGCTGCGCGCCGAGGGCGAGCTGGTGCACGAAATCGGCACGGTCGAATACAGCCCGTCGGGCGCGCCGGCGGCGCTCGTCGCCTGACTCAACCGCAGGCCTGGGCCCCGATCAAAAAACGTAACGCTCCGGCGGCGGGCCGCTGGGCACCGGCCGGTACACATAGTTGCCTTCCTGCATCATCCTGAGCCGCGACTCGAGCAGCTCCTGCTGCAGCTGGTGCAGCCGTTCCCCGGGAAACGTCAGCTTGCCTGCGCGCTTTGCGAACTTTCCGGCAATCATGACGTTCTCGATGTCGGAGGTCTCGGCGTACATCACCACTGCGTGGGCCGGGTCGCCCCCTGGCAGTGCCGGGAAGATGTTCATGCCGCGAGCATCGATCATGACGAGGTCCGCCTGCTTGCCCGGCGCGAGCGAGCCCACTTTCCGCTCCAGGCCCAGCGCCTTGGCGCCGCCCACGGTCGCCCACTGCAGCGCATCGCGCGTGTGCGTGGCGTGCTGCCCCGCAGCGGGCCATTTGCCGGCTTCGCGCAGGCTGCGGTTGTCCATCGCGCGCTGCTCCTGGAACGCATGACGCGTCACCCAGAGCATCGAGCTGTTGAAGTAGGGATCGCAGTCGGTGCCCAGGGACGGCGCGGCACCAAACTTCACTATCCGTCCCAGCATTGCCGGCTGCTCGTAGTTGAGCGCCTCGGTCAGGCAGGTGGCGGTGATGGTGCACCCGGCATCGAGCACGATCTTCAACTCGTCCTCGGCAAAGCAATTGCCGTGCGCGATGTTGTGGTCCGGGCCGAGCAGCCCTTCCCTCGCTAGCCGCGGATAGCCGTCCTCGACCACGCGCTTGCCCTTGCGCCCGTAGGTATGGGCCGAATTGATCAGGCCGTACTCGCGCGCGAGGCGGATGTCGTGCGCGGCGACCTCGTATTCGCCCCAGTCGGGCCCCAGGATCGCCATCGCCATGGTCACCAGACGGTCGTCCGAGGCGAGCCGCCCGGTACGCAGCCGGTGCACCTCTTCCCGCGGGAAGGGCTTCTTGTAATACGGAATCTCGCCCTCGCGCTCGGGCGGCTTCACCGTGCCGCGCCCGAACACGGCGCGGATGCCCGATTCCTCCAGCGCGTCGATTGCGGCATCGGTCATCTCGGAATCGCGCAGGATGTGGCACCAGTCCATGATGGTGGTGGTGCCGTTGCGGATCTGGTTGAGTGCGCCGAGCAGGTTGCCGATATAGACGTCGCGCGCCTGGTAACGCGTCGCGAGATTCTTGTGCATGTTGTCGTGGTAGTCGCGGAAGCCGACCCAGTCCGCACCGATGCCGCGCAGCTGGTATTCCCAGGTGTGGATATGCGCGTTCACCAGCCCGGGCATCGCGATGCGGCCGGTGCCATCGACTACCTCGGCGTTCGGCGCGACGATGCCGCGCCGGATCTCGGCGATCCGGTCGCCGTCGATCAGGATGTCGCCTTCGACGTCCCCCAGCGCGGGGTCCATCGAGACGGTCAATGCGTTCTTGATCAGCGTCAGCGCCATGCATGCGTCTCCTTGCCGATCTACATTGACAGATCGCGCTGCGCAAAGGCAGGGGCGGTTCGCAGTCGGCGAAGGGATTCGCCTGCAGCGCTAGCGTCCGCCCCTGCGCCCCATCGTCCGTCTGCCCCGGGACTTGGGCGGTTTGTGTTGCGCTTCCTGCCGCGAGTGCCGGGGCTGCTGCGGCCGGCCCCCGCCGGGCGCCGGGCGCTGGCTTGCGGCGCGCGACAGCGACCCGACTCTCTTGATCTCGTTCGCCAGGGCCGCGGCCGTCGCGAGACGCACCGCGCTGGGGCCGTGCACCTGGGCGGCTTCCTGTTCCTGCTGCAAAGCTTCCTGCAACCTGCGCAGCGCATAGTTGCGCGAGGCCTCCAGGCCGGCCTCTTTTTCGATCTCCTTGCGGTGCATCTCAACGCTGGCGATGAGGTCGGTCACCTCGTCCATCGCCGATTCATCGATCATATCCGTGCCCATAGCGACTGATGGTATCCCGATTTGCGGCATCCTGAGCCGAACAGGCAAAGGGTACCAGACACTAGCTTGCCGATCCTCGCCGCGCGAGGGCGATGCCGGCGAGCACCACCAGGCCGCCGACGGCCTGGAGCACCGAGAGCGATTCGCCGAGAAGCACCCAGGCGAACAGCGCGGCCATGAGCGGCTGGAACAGCAGCCCCACCGAAGAAAACCCCGCCGGCAGGTGCGCGAGCGCGTAGGCGATCAGGCCCTGCCCGGCGGCGTGCGAGATCCACGCCAGGCCGAGAAGCTTGAGCCAGCCCGTTGCCGTCGCCGGCAGCAGCGCCTCGCCCGAGGCGAGCGCGACCGGCAGCAGGATCATTGCGGTAAGCGTGGTCGTGACCGCCATCAGCTGGAGTGTGGCCGCGCCGCGGTCGCGCAGGCCCTTCACCGAAAGCAGTACCAGGCATAGAACATCGCGGTCACCACGCCCAGGCCGTCGCCGAGCAGGGCGCTCGGCGAGAATCCGAGGCTCGCGCGCACCAGCAGGCCGACGCCGGCCAGCGCTGCCGCCAGTCCCGCCACGAACATTGCGCTCGGGCGCTGCTGCCAGAGGACCCACGCCGCCAGCGTGACGAAGATCGAGGCGAGATTGGCAAGCAGCGTCGAATTCGCGACCGAAGTGAACTGGATCGACCAGTGCCAGAAGGCGAGGTCGCCCGCGAACGCAACGCCCGCGGCAAGCATGGTTCCCCATTGCGGGGGAATGATTTTTTTCTCTGTTCCCCCGGATGAAAAAAACAAAATCCAGAGCAGTGGAATCGCGAGGAAAACGCGCCAAAATGCGCTCGCGGTAGGCCCGACCTCGGAAACCCGCACCCAGATCGGCGACAGCGCGATGCACGTCGCGCCCGCGAACAGCGCAATCAATGGCGGACTCCGCACCCTCGGATGGTAAACTTTTGACGACTTCCATGGATGCTCCGCGTTTCGTTCACCTGAGGATGCACAGCGAGTACTCGGTGACGGACGGCATCGTCCGTCTCGACGAGGCGGTGGCCAAGGCGAAGGCCGACGGCATGCCGGCACTTGCGCTCACCGATGCCGGCAACGTCTTCGGCATGGTGAAGTTCTATACCGCGGCGCGCGCCGCGGGCGTCAAGCCGCTCATCGGCGTCGACTGCTGGATCCAGAACCAATCCGACCGCGAAAAGCCGTTCCGCGCGCTGCTGCTGTGCGCGTCGCGCGCCGGCTTCCTGCGCCTGTCCGAGCTGCTCTCGCGCGCCTGGCTCAGGAACCAGCACCGCGCCCGCGCCGAGATTGCGATGGCCTGGTTCGGGGAGTCGGGCACCGAAGGGCTGATCGCGCTATCGGGCTTTGGCGGGGGCGACGTCGGGCACGCGCTTGCCACCGGCAATGCCGCGGCCGCCGAGGCGCTGGCGTTGGCCTGGGCGAAGCTTTTCCCGGGGCGCTATTACCTCGAAGTGCAGCGCGCGGGGGCACCCCACACCGGGCAACTCGTCGGCGCTTCGCTCGCGCTCGCCGTGAAGCTGCGCCTGCCGGTGGTGGCGACGCATCCGGTGCAGTTCGCCGCGCCGGGGGATTTCAAGGCGCACGAAGCGCGCGTCTGCATCTCGCAGGGATACGTGCTCGGCGACCAGCGGCGGCCGAAGCTTTTCACGCCGGAGCAATATTTCAAGTCGCAGGACGAGATGGCGCAGCTCTTCGCCGACGTGCCGCAGGCGCTCGAGAACGCGGTCGAGATCGCGCGCCGCTGCAACCTCGAGATCGAACTCGGCAAGAGCCGCCTGCCGGCGTTTCCGACGCCCAAGGGGATTTCGCTCGATGAATTCCTGAAACAGCAGGCGCAGGAGGGTCTCGTCCGCCGCATTGAAAAAATGCAGCTGCAGGAAGAGGACCGGCCGCGCTACGGAGAGCGCCTCGATTTCGAGATCCGGACCATCGTGCAGATGGGCTACGCCGGCTATTTTCTGATCGTCGCCGATTTCATCAATTGGGCGAAGTCGAACGGCGTTCCGGTCGGCCCGGGGCGCGGCTCGGGTGCGGGCTCGCTGGTGGCCTACTCGCTCGGCATCACGGACCTGGATCCCCTCAAGTACGACCTGCTGTTCGAACGCTTTCTCAATCCCGAGCGCGTCTCGATGCCGGACTTCGACATCGACTTCTGCCAGGACGGGCGCGACCGGGTGATCGACTACGTGCGCAAGAAGTACGGCGAGGATTCGGTGTCGCAGATCGCGACCTTCGGCACCATGGCGGCGCGCGCCGTGGTGCGCGACACCGGCCGGGTCCTCGACCTGGGCTACAACTTCTGCGACCAGGTGGCCAAGCTGATCCCGGTGCAGCCGGGCAGGACCATCACGTTGCGCGATGCGCGCGAAATGGAGCCGCTGCTCGCGCAGCGCGAGAAAAAGGAAGAGGAGGTGCGCGACCTGCTCGAGCTCGGCGAAAAACTCGAGGGCCTGACGCGCAACGTCGGCATGCACGCCGGCGGCGTGCTGATCGCGCCCGGCAAACTCACCGATTTCTGTCCGCTGTACGCCGCCGAGGGCACCAGCAACGTCATCTCGCAGCTCGACAAGGACGATGTCGAAGCGGTCGGACTGGTGAAGTTCGACTTCCTCGGCCTGACCACGCTCACCGTGCTCGACTGGGCGGAACGCTATGTGCGCGAGGCGGGCGGCGCGGATTTCTCGATCGAGGCGCTGCCGCTCGACGACAAGGCGGCCTACGCAATGCTCGCCTCGGGCAACGCGACCGGGGTGTTCCAGTTCGAATCGCGCGGCATGCGCGACCTGCTCAAGCAGGCGCCGCCTTCGCGCTTCGAGGACGTGATCGCACTGGTGGCGCTGTACCGGCCCGGGCCGATGGAACTCATCCCGGACTACGTCGCCTGCAAGCAGGGCAGGAAACGCGTCGATTTCGTCGACCCGCGGCTCGAGCCGATCCTCGCTCCCACCTACGGGGTCATGGTGTACCAGGAGCAGGTGATGCAGATCGCGCAGGTGATCGGCGGCTATACGCTGGGCGCCGCGGACCTGCTGCGGCGCGCGATGGGCAAGAAGCTGCCCGAGGAGATGGCCAAGCAGCGCGACATCTTCGTCGCCGGCGCGCAGAAAAACGGCCTGCCGCGCGGGCGCGCGACCCAGCTTTTCGACCTGATGGAGAAGTTTGCCGGCTACGGCTTCAACAAGTCGCACGCCGCGGCCTACGCGCTGCTCGCCTACCAGACCGCGTACATGAAGGCGCACCACGCCAGCGCCTTCATGGCCGCCAACATGTCGGCGGTGCTGGACGACACCGACAAAGTGCGCCAGTTCAGGGACGATGCCCTGGCGAGCGGCCTTGCGATCCTGCCGCCGGATATCAATGCCTCCGGCTACCGCTTCGTGCCGGTAGACCTGAAGACGGTGCGCTACGGCCTGGGCGCGGTGCGCGGCACCGGGCGCGCTGCGATCGAGGCGATCCTGCAGGCGCGCGGCAGCGGCAACGGCGCGCTCCCCTTCACCGACCTGTTCGACTTCTGCCGCCGGGTCGACAAGCGGGCGGTGAACCGGCGCTGCATCGAGGCGCTGGTGCGTGCCGGCGCTTTCGATTGCGTCAACGCGAACCGCGCCAGCCTGCTGGCCTCGGCGGGGCGCGCGATCGAGGCCGCCGAGCAGGCCGAGCGCGCGGCTTCGCAGACCAGCCTGTTCGGCGAGGGCGATGCGTCGCACACCGCGCGGCTGGTGCTGGTGGAGGCGCGGCCCTGGGACCTGAAGCAGCAGCTCACCGAGGAGAAAGCGGCGCTCGGCTACTGCCTGTCGGGGCACCTGTTCTCGGTCTACGAACGCGAACTGGCGAACTTTCCGCGCACGCCGCTGGCGAAACTGTCGGCCGCCGGCGAGCGCGTCTGGATCGCAGGCGTGATCTCGGCGGCACGCGTGCAGATGACGCGGCGCGGCCGGATGATGATGGTGATGCTCGATGACGGCAGCGCCCAGCTCGAGCTGTCGGTGTTCAACGAGCTGTTCGAGAAGCACCGCGACAAGATGAAGGAGGACCGGCTGCTCGTCGTGCAGGGCAGGGTGCAGCGCGACGAGTTCATCAACGGCCTGCGGGTGACCGCCGAGGACCTGCTCGATCTCGCGGCGCTGCGGGCGCGGTTCGCGGCGCGGCTGCGGATCGCGATGAACGGCAATACGGACCAGACGCGCGACGCCAAGCGCCTGATGGACCTGCTCGCGCCGTACCGCGCGGCGGGCGAGGCCGGCTGCCCGGTGCTGGTCCACTACGAGAACGCCGGCGCCAGCTGCGACGTGGCGCTGGGCGAGGCCTGGAGAGTGCGGCCCGACGAGCACCTGCTCGGAGAACTGTCGGCGTGGCTGTCGCCCGAGGCGGTGCAGTTCCAGTACGGAAGCGCA
>MEQQ01000003.1:68321-68521 GCA_001770285.1 Betaproteobacteria bacterium RBG_16_66_20 | reverse complement strand
AACACGTACCAGCCGAAGGACGAGGCCGCTCTGAGCGCCTCGCAGTATTGAAAGCCGCGCGCGGGCAGCGTGCCGAGCACGGAGGGGTCGGCGCGCATCGGCGTCCGGCATCCCGGAATCGCCGTGTAAAAGGTCACCTTGGGGGCCGGCTGGCCTGTCGCATTCATGGAAGTAGCACTCCTGGAGGGTAACGGGAAGAG
>MEQQ01000003.1:58672-68140 GCA_001770285.1 Betaproteobacteria bacterium RBG_16_66_20 | reverse complement strand
TTGCTGGGCTTGCGTACGACGGGCTGCTTCTTGCTCTTCATGTGATTCTCCTTGTCTGCGTTGGTCGGTGATAGCGATCGCGCACCGCCTGCTGCGGCGGTGCGAACAGCATTGACACCGATCGGCGCCCGCTTCATCAAGCGCGCTCGCGCGGGAAAGAATGAAAGGTTTGACTCCGCGCGGCGCATGCGGGGCAACACGCTGCTTGCCGGACGCGGAACGAAGCCCCCGCTGACCTGCTCCAAGGCGTTCAGCGGCCCGATCCGCCGGTTTGTTCGAAAAAGTGTGCGAAAACGCACAGACGAGGGCCGATGTGAGGACCAAGTTTCGCGGCAGTTTAGATATGACTTGCGGTATCTAGGCTTAATGTCTGATTCGGAAAGAAGTCTCTGCAAAGGACTCGGCTTAATCGCCTGAGACTCTGACTTGAGGCTCACAGATCGGACACGAAGCGCTGATGAGACTGCTGCCCCAAAACCACATGTCCTCGGACGCCGTAGCTACGCATGCAGCGGCCATGAGAACCGCGCGCTGTGGGTCTACCGGGTGAAGGACAACGGCACCGACGTCGGTCTGGCCATCGTGCAGCGGGTCGCCCTCCGGCACGGCGGGCGGGTCTGGGCCGAGGGCAAGGTGGACGATGGGGCCGCATTTTATTTTTCGCTGCCGGGGAGGGTCCGGGATGACTGAGCCCGTACGTTTGTCGGCTCCGTTGGTCGCAAAGGCGCCGGGAAGATTCGGTCTGCGCGCGACTCTCGGCGGCATTCTGCCGCCGCTTGCCGCTTTCGCGGTGCAATGGACGTTCTGGGACGCAATCGGCCCTTACGCCTGGTTCCTTTTCTATCCGACGGTTTTCTTCGCGCCCCTATTCGGTGGACTTTGGAGCGGCATCGCGGCGACGGTCATTTCGACGTTGCTGGTGTGGTACGTCTTCATCCCAACGGCGTTCTCCTTCAATATCGAGGACCCCGTTTCCATGGTTTCGATCGCGCTGTTCGCCGCGATGGGTGTCATCTTCAGTTATTTTCACGAACATCTGCGCAAGCTCGGTCTGAAAGTAGCACAGCAGGAAAGCAACGAACGTTTCAGGAGAGATCTGGACAACATGATGGAGGGTTGCCAGATCATTGGTTTCGACTGGCGCTACCTGTATGTCAATGCGACCGCCGCCAAACAGGGCCGCTCCACCGTGGCGGCGCTGACGGGACGCACGATGATGGAAGCGTACCCCGGAATTGAAGCGACGGCGGCATTTGCCGCGCTCAAACGGTGCATGCAAACCATGCTTCCGGAACAGATGGAAAATAAATTCGACTATCCCGACGGCACTTCGGCCTGGTTTCAGCTTGCCATTCAGTCGGTGCCGGACGGGGTCTTTGTCCTCTCGCTCGACATCACCGAGCGCAAGCGGGCCGAGGAAGAAATCCGCAAACTCAATGCCGAGCTGGAACAACGGGTGGCCGCCCGCACCGCGCAGCTGGAGGCGGCGAACAGGGAGCTCGAGGCGTTCAGCTACTCGGTGTCGCACGACCTGCGCGCGCCGCTGCGCGCGATCGACGGGTTCTCGCGCATCGTTCAGGAAGACTACGCCGGCAAGCTGGACGACGAAGGCGGGCGGCTGCTCGGCGTGATCCGCGACAACAGCCAGAAGATGGCGCAGCTGATAGACGACCTGCTGGAGTACTCGCGCCTCGGCCGCAAGCCGCTGTCGGCCGACGCGATCGACATGAAACGCCTGGTCGAGGAAGTATTCGGGGAGTTGCAGGCGTCCGGCGAGACGCCGCACAGGCTGGTGCTGGCGGCGCTGCCGCGGGCGCGCGGCGACGCGACGCTGTTGAAGCTGGTGTGGACAAACCTGCTGGGGAACGCGGTCAAGTTCAGCGGCAAGCGCGCGGAACCGGTGATCGAGGTGAGCGGGCATGAGAACGGCGCGGAGAGTGTGTACTGCGTGAAGGACAACGGCGCCGGGTTCGACATGCAGTACTGCGACAAGCTGTTCAAGGTGTTCCAGCGGCTGCACCGCGAAGAGGAGTTCGACGGCACCGGCGTCGGTCTGGCCATCGTGCAGCGGGTCGTCCTCCGGCACGGCGGGCGGGTCTGGGCCGAGGGCAAGGTGGACGATGGGGCGGCGTTCTATTTTGCGTTGCCGAAGGAGAAACATGATGGACAAGTTTGAAAACGTGGACATTCTGCTGGTGGAGGACAATCCGAACGATGCGGAGCTTGCGATGCGCGCGCTGCGCAAGGGCAAGCTGGCAAATCACATCACCTGGCTCAAGGACGGCGCCGAGGCGCTGGAGTTCATTTTTCGCACCGGCGCCTACGCCGGGCGCCCCGACCAGAACCCGAAATTGATCCTGCTCGATCTCAAGCTGCCCAAGGTGGACGGCATCGAGGTATTGAAGCGGGTCAAGGCCGATGAGCGCACGCGGGTCATCCCGGTCGTCATGGTCACCTCGTCGGCGGAGGGGCGCGACGTCATCGAGAGCTACAAGCTCGGGGTCAACAGCTACCTCGTCAAGCCGGTTGAATTCGAGCAATTCAGCGAAACGGTCGCCAAGGCCGGTCTTTACTGGATGCTGATGAACAAGGCGCCGGAGTAGGCACTGCCGCCGGCCATGACCCTGCCAGAGCGCATCCGGCTCCTGCTGGTCGAGGACCTCGCCAGCGACGCCGAGATCGAGCTGCGCGAATTGAAGCGCGCCGGGCTGAGCGTGGAGCACCGCCTCGTCGACACCGAGGAGGGGTTCCGCCTCGAGCTGGATCGATTCGCGCCCCACGTCATCATCTCGGACTTCTCGATGCCGCACTTCGACGGCATGGCGGCGCTGGCGCTGGCGCGCGAGCTGCACCCCGAAATACCGTTCCTGTTCGTCTCCGGGACCATCGGCGAGGAATACGCGATCCGCGCGCTGAAGAGCGGCGCTACCGATTACGTGCTCAAGACCAATCTGCTACGGCTGCCTGCGGCCGTGGAACGCGCATTGCACGAGGCCCGCGACCGCCGCGCCCGCCACAGGGCGGAGAAAAAGCTCGCCGAGACCCGCGAACGGCTGCAGAGCATCTACGAGTCGCTGCCCGATGCGCTCTGGTCGGCCGAACTTCCGAGCCAGCGCGTCGACTACATCAGCCCGGCCGCGTCCGCGATATTCGGCCATCCGCCGCAGGCGTTCTATGACAACGACGATCTGTGGGTCAGCGTGATCCACCCGGAGGACCGGCCGGCGGTCGTCGCTGCGTGGCAGCGGTTGCTCGACGGCAGGGAATTCGACGTGGAGTACCGCATCGTCCGGCCCGACGGCTCCATTAGCTGGACACACGATCGCGGGCGCGTCATTCGCGATGCCTCAGGCGTTCCGATTCGCGTCGACGGCCTCGCGCGCGACATCTCCGAGGCGGTGCGCCAGCGCGAACGGCTAGCGCGGCTGGGCCGGATCCGCGACCTGCTGGGCGCGGTCAACGCGGCGATCGTGCGCTTGCGCGACCGGCAGGAACTGTTTGAGTCGTTCTGCCGCATCGCGGTGGAGCGCGGCGGGTTTCTCGCCGCGCGGCTGGTCGACATCGAGCCTGCCACCGGCCGGCTGCAGATCGCGGTAACCACCGATGAGAGCCGTGACTCGCTGCTCGATGTAGTCGAGGCCTACAACCGCGATCCGGCCGGCTCGAAGAGCCTGCTCGCCCTGGCGCTGCGAAGCGGCCAGGCGATCGTATCGAACGATGCCGCCGCCGACGATCGAGCGAGGCAGCGCGACCGGTTCGCCCGGGAAGGAGTGAACTCCATCGCTTGTCTGCCGTTGACTGTGGAGGGCAAGGTGATCGGCGCAGTGGTGCTGCGGGCCGCCGAGCGCGGCTTCTTCGATGAGGAGGAGATGCGCCTTCTGGGCGATCTCACCGGAAACCTTGCGTTCGCGCTCGAACTCGGGGCCAAGCAGGAAAAGCTCAACTATCTCGCGTTCTACGATCCGCTCACCGGGCTTCCGAACCGGACGCTTTTCATGGAACGCCTCACGCAGGCGCTGGCGGCGGAACGGCGCGGCAACGGATCGATCGCGCTGGTGCTGATCGACCTTGAGCGCTTCAAGGCGATCAACGACACATTGGGACAGGCGGTAGGGGACCGGATGCTCCAGGAGGCGGGCCGGCGCCTCCAGGAGGCCGCGGGCGACATACACCAGGTCGCCCGCCTGGGCGGCAATCTGTTCGCGCTGATGTTCCCGAACATCGCAGGGGCGGAAGAAGTAGCGCGCCGGATCGAGCAGAAATCGGCGAACATTTTCGGCGTCCCCTACCAGATCGACCGGCACGAGATAAGGATTTCCGCCAAGGCGGGCATCGCCGTGTTTCCGGAAGACGGCGCGGACGCCGACGTGCTGTTTCGCAACGCCGAGGCGGCGCTCAAGCGCGCCAAGGAAACCGGCGAGCGATACTTGTTTTACGCGCCGCAGATCAACGCACGCGTCTCGGAGCAGGTCGAACTCGAGAACCGGTTGCGCAAGGCGGTCGAAAATAGGGAGTTGTTCCTGCATTACCAGCCCAAGGTCGACTTGGCGACGCGGAAGATCGTCGGGCTGGAGGCGCTGATGCGCTGGCGCGGGCCGGACGGCCTGCTGGTGTCGCCGGCGCGTTTCATTCCGATACTCGAGGAGACCGGATTGATCCTCGAGGCGGGCCGGCTGGCGCTCGAGATCGCCGCCGGGGTGTACCGCGGCTGGAAGGCGCAAGGGCTGGTCGCGTCGCGCATCTCGGTCAACGTGTCGGCGCTGCAGATCCGCCACAAGGGTTTCGTGGATGACGTTCGTTCCGTGATTGACGGGGTCGAGAGCGGCGTCGACCTGGAAATCACGGAGAGCCTCCTGATGCAGGACGTCGATGCGAGCATCCGGAAATTGACGGCGGTGCGCGAAGCCGGACTGCACATCGCGCTGGATGACTTCGGTACCGGACATTCGTCGCTCGCCTATCTCAGCCGGCTGCCGATCGACACCGTGAAGATCGACCGCAGTTTCGTGCATGGGATGGTCGACAAGGTGGAGGACACCAGTATCGTGACCGCAATCATCTCGCTCGCCCAGGCACTGGGGCTGAACGTGGTTGCCGAGGGCGTGGAAACCGAAGAGCAGGCGCGGCTGCTTCACCTGCTGCGCTGCGACCAGATGCAGGGCTACCTGTTCAGCCGGCCGGTGGACAAGGACAAGGTCGAAACCCTGCTCCGCGCCCCCTCGGCCTGAATCCTCCGGCGGCGCAAAGCGCCGGAAGTTAGACCTAGATCAATCCAGCCCCGTCCCCGGCTAAGGGTAAAATGGCGTGCAAACAAATGCTTGCGCTCCCCTACGCATGACCATCGTCACTCTCGGCCTGAACCACCAGACCGCGCCGCTCGGCGTGCGCGAGCGGGTGGTGTTCCACGTCGAGCGCCTGGGCGAAGCGCTCGGCGAGGCGAAGCGCCTGCTCGCACACGAGGCGGCGATCGTTTCGACCTGCAACCGCACCGAGCTCTACCTTTGCGGCGAGCTGGAGGGCAGGAACCGGGCGGCCGCGACCGAGTGGCTGGCCAATTACCACCGCGTAGATCCGGACGAACTCGCGCCCTACCTCTATACGCTGCCGCGCGAGCAGGCGGTGCGGCATGCCTTTCGCGTCGCTTCGGGCCTGGATTCGATGGTGCTCGGCGAACCGGAGATCCTCGGCCAGATGAAGGAAGCGGCACGCTCGGCCGAGGCGGCGGGCACGCTGGGCACGGTGCTGGGCAAGCTGTTCCAGCGCTCGTTCGCGGTGGCGAAGGAAGTGCGCTCGACCACGCAGGTCGGCGCCAACAGCGTTTCGATGGCGGCTGCGGCAGTGAAGCTGGCAGCCCGGATCTTCCCGTCGCTCAAGGACCAGAAGGTGCTTTTCATCGGCGCCGGCGAGATGATCGAACTGTGCGCAACGCACTTCGCGGCGCAGGGCCCGGCGCGCATCACGGTCGCCAACCGGACCCTGGAACGCGCGCAGGCGCTTGCGCACCGGTTCAATGCGCGCGCCATCGAACTGCGCGAGCTTGCCGAGCAACTGCACGAGCATGACGTCGTGGTTTCCTCCACCGCGAGTTCGCTGCCGATCCTCGGCAAGGGGATGGTCGAGCGCGCGCTGAAGGCGCGGCGGCGCCTGCCGATGTTCATGGTCGATCTCGCGGTGCCGCGCGACATCGAACCCGAGGTCGCCGAACTCGATGACGTGTTCCTCTACACGGTGGACGACCTGAAGGGCATCGTGCAGGGCAATCTGGACGCGCGCCGCTCCGCGGTGGAGCAGGCCGAGGCCATCATCGACACCCAGGTCGGCCAGTTCATGCATTGGATGCAGGTGCGCGAATCGGTGCCGCTGATCCGCGCGCTGCGCGACCAGGCGGAGGACGCGCGCAGGCACGAAGTGGAGCGCGCCCTGAAGCTGCTCGCCAGGGGCGACGATCCGAAGCAGGTGCTCGAGGCGCTTTCGCAGGGCCTGACCAACAAGCTGATGCACCCGCCGACGCAGGCGCTGAACGAGGCGACCGGCGAGGAGCGGCGCACGCTCGCCGACACCCTCATACAGCTGTTCCGCCTCAGGCCTTGAAGCAATCGCTGCGCGCGAAGCTCGACAGCCTGGCGCAGCGGCTGGAGGAGCTGAACCGGCTGCTTTCGGCCGAGAACGCCGCGCGCGACATGGGCGAATTTCGCAAACTGTCGCGCGAGCACTCCGAACTGACCGGTGTGATCGGGCTCTACAATCGCTACCAGCAGTCCGAGCAGGATGCCGCCGCGGCGCGCGACATGGCCGGCGATCCTGCAATGAAGGGCTTCGCCGACGAGGAAACGAAAACCGCGCAGGCCGCGATGGAGCGGCTCCAGGCCGAGTTGCAGAAGGCACTTTTGCCGCGCGACCCGAACGACGACCGCAACCTGTTCATCGAGATCCGTGCCGGCACCGGCGGCGACGAATCCGGGCTTTTTGCGGGCGACCTTTTTCGCATGTACACGCGCTACGCCGAGCGCCAGGGCTGGCAGGTGGAGCTGATCTCGGAAAGTCCCTCCGAGCTTGGCGGTTTCAAGGAAGTGGTCGCGCGCATCGTCGGCCAGGGTGCGTATTCCAGGCTGAAATTCGAGTCGGGCGGCCACCGCGTGCAGCGCGTGCCCGAGACCGAGACGCAGGGCCGCATCCACACCTCGGCATGCACCGTCGCGGTCCTGCCGGAAGCCGATGCGGTAAGCGAGGTGGTCCTCAACCCCGCCGAGCTGCGCGTCGACACCTACCGTGCCTCGGGCGCGGGCGGGCAGCACGTCAACAAGACCGATTCGGCGATCCGCATCACCCACCTGCCGACCGGCATCGTGGTCGAGTGCCAGGACTCGCGCTCGCAGCACAAGAACCGCGAGCGGGCGCTGTCGGTGCTGGCGGCGCGCATCAAGGACAAGCAGGAGAAAGAGCGGGCGGCGAAGACCGCCTCGACGCGCAAATCCCTGATCGGCTCGGGCGACCGCTCCGAGCGCATCCGCACCTACAATTTCCCGCAGGGCCGCGTCACCGACCACCGCATCAACCTCACGCTCTACAAGATCGAGCGCATCATGGACGGCGAGCTGGACGACGTGGTCGGCGCGCTGGCGGCGGAGCACCTGGCCGAGCAGCTGGCGCAGCTCTCCGAAAAAGCCGCTTGAAGGTTTTCGAGGCGATTGCGGCGTCGGAAATCGACGCGCGGGAGGCGAGGCTGTTGCTGGCGGAGGTGTGCGGTTTTTCGCAAGCCGCGCTGGTCGCCTCGCCGGAGCAGGAAATTCCGTATGAAGTCGAAAATGCCTTTTTTGACTTCATAAAAAGAAGAAAAAAAGGAGAACCGGTCGCCTATATCCTCGGCCGCAAGGAGTTCTACGGCCTCGAGCTGGCGGTCAATCCCTCGGTCCTGATTCCGCGGCCGGAAACCGAGCTGCTGGTCGACCTGACCCTGGAGAGCAAGCCTGCATCGGTGCTGGACCTCGGTACAGGCTCGGGCGCGATTGGAATTGCGGTGAAATTCACGAGGCCCGAAACCAGGGTTGTGGCAGTTGATTCCGACCTGTCGGCCCTGATGACCGCAAGGCGAAACGCCGCCAAATTGAACCTCGAGATCGATTTTCGCCATGGCCGCTGGTTCGAGCCGGTCGCCGGCGAGCGCTTCGAGTTGATCGTTTCCAATCCGCCGTACGTCGCCAGCGGTGACCCGCACCTCGCGCACCTGCGCTTCGAGCCGCAGGCGGCCCTGGTGGCCGGAGCGGATGGCCTTGATTGCATCAGGGACATTGTGAAGACTGCCAGCGCGCACCTGCTGCCCGGCGGCTGGCTGCTGCTGGAGCACGGCCTGGGACAGGACGGGGCGGTAAGGAAACTGCTTGCGGGGGCGTGGCTTGAATCCGTCACCACCTGGCCCGATCTTGCGGGCATTGCCCGGGTTACGGGCGGAAAGCTAAAATGATGAATATGGAAACCAAAGACAAGATCAAGCAGCAGGTCACCGGCAACCCGGTGGTGCTCTACATGAAGGGCACGCCGCAGTTTCCGCAATGCGGCTTCTCCGCGCTCGCGGTGCAGGCGCTCAACGCCTGCGGCGTGAAGAGCTTCTTCAGCGTCAACGTGCTGGAGAATCCCGACATCCGCGAGGGCATCAAGACATACGCCAACTGGCCGACGATCCCTCAGCTCTACGTCAACGGCGAATTCGTCGGCGGCTCCGACATCATGAAAGAGATGTACCAGTCGGGCGAATTGCAGAAACTCCTGGAAGGCCTCAGGCAGCAGGCCTAGATCGCGGCCGGCAAGGCAGCGTCCGCTGTTGAATTGGCCGCTTGAACGCACTCTGAAATTAAAGTAAGATTCTATTCTTACTTTATATTCAGATCGCGCGCGCCATGCATACCACCCAAATGTCCAGCAAGGGTCAGGTCATCATCCCCAAAGAAATCCGCACCCGGCGCCAGTGGCTGCCGGGCACGCGGCTGGTGGCGGAGGAGACCCCGCAGGGCGTGCTGCTGCGCACCGTCCGGCGCACCGGCAAGCAGACATTGGCCGAAGGTCTGGCGGCGATGCACGCCTTGGCGAATGTCCGTGGCCGGCCGAAGACGCTCGGCGAAATGGATGCGGCGGTCGCCAGCGAAGCGCGCAAGGCCGCCGGCCGTGCGCCCACCGCGCAGTCTGGTCAAAAGCGCCGCTGATGGCCGCGCTCGACACCAATGTGGTGGTGCGCCTGATGACGGGCGACGATCCGCGTCAGTCAGCGCGGGCGAAGAAGCTGCTGAAGTCGGAATCCTGCAGCGTCGCACCAAGTGTGTTGATGGAGTGTGAATGGGTGTTGCGAGCGGCTTACGGCATGGACGCGGCTCTGATCGCACAGTTGTTCCGCCGCCTGCTGGAGCTTGAACAGCTTGCAGCGCAGTCGCCGGCATTGACAGAGCACGTGCTCGACGCGTTCGAGGCCGGAATGGA
>MEQQ01000003.1:57711-58661 GCA_001770285.1 Betaproteobacteria bacterium RBG_16_66_20 | reverse complement strand
CCCTGCACGCGCTGCAGACCCCCGAGGGCGAATCGTTCGCCACATTTGACGCCGCGCTGGTCAAGCGCGCGGCGCGCGCCGGACTGCGCAGCGTGGTGCGGGCGGGTTAGGCGCGGCAGGCGTACTTACGTCTGCTTACAAAGCCGCGCGGTAATGGCGGCGCTCGCTGTACTCCCTTTTGCGGTAGGAATGCGTTACTCGACGCATGCATGGATGCACGCATGCGCCGCAGGCCTCCGCGCGGATGCTGGGGAAATTCGACGAAAGATCGGTCGGCTGCCAGATGAGCTGCGGCAAATGGGCCGCAAAGTACGCCGCATGCTGCCCGGTGCCGCTGCCGATTTCCAGCACCAAACCGGAACGCGGCAAGATCTCTTTCAACACCGCCAGAATCGGGTCTTTGTTGCGTTCGCAGGACGGAGAGGATTGTTTCAAGGACTATTGCAGTTCCTTCAGAATCCCGCAGTCCTTGCGCGAGCTGTTGCAGAGGTTAAGCAACAACTGCAGCTCGTTGCGCAGGGTTTTTAACTCCCCCAGGTGCGTCTCGGTTTCAGCGAGCTTTTTCGCGGTCAACTCGCGCACGCTCTTGCGCGCGCTCTGCGGTGCGTCGCGCATTTTGAGCAGCGTTCCAATTTCGGCCAGCGTGAAGTCCATCTTCTGCGTCCGCTGGATGAACCGCAGCCGCGACACGTCTTTGTCATTGTACAGGCGTATGCCACCGACACGCCCGACGCGTGGGAGTAATCCAATCTTCTCGTAATAACGCAGGGTATCGGGCGTGAGGCCGGTCAGGCGGCCGACGTCGCTGATGCGATACTGCTTGGGGTCCTGCAACTGGCGCATGGGACGTTACATCGGCATTTCGTAATACTGCTCGATAAGATACACACCGGCGACGATCAATGTAATCCCGCCGGCGACTTCAAAAACCTTTTGCCAGCGCGTGAGCC
>MEQQ01000003.1:56889-57586 GCA_001770285.1 Betaproteobacteria bacterium RBG_16_66_20 | reverse complement strand
CGGCCGTGAGCAGCACCAGCAATGCCGGGGTGCAGAACGGACAGATCGCAATTGAAAACGGGATGCCCAGCAGGAACGCGCCGCCGATACCCGCCACGCGCCAGCCACGCATCGAGAACCACGGCAACCTGAGCTTGATCCAGCCGGGCCACATTAGCCCAAGCGCGATCAGAATCGGGCCGAGCACCAAACCCCAGCGCCGCCCCATTACGCCGTGCACCCACTCCCCTCCGAGTGCCGCGGCCACGCCGAGCACGACATGTGTCACGATCAGGCCAGCGATGAACGCGCCCGCGAGTACTGCCGCGCGCTGCGGTGCACGCGCCTTGGTGACGTAGGCGAGCGTTACCGGGATCGCGGCGAACGCAACCGGGTTAAAGCTGAAAATAAAACCGGCGGCGAAACCGATGGCGAGCCCGGCAAGGCTCGCCTGGGCAAGGGCCAGACGCAGGGATTCGATGTCCATGGCGATTTTCTAAAGCAGGAGATAGGCGGCTGCGGCGTATAACAACCCGGCCGTGAGATACGAGGTTGCCAGCGCGGACGCCTTCAGAAACCGCTGCCCGCCCGCCGACAGGCCTGTCACGGCGGCGACCGCCGTCGGCAGGGTAAACAGGCCGGCGAACAACAGCCCGCTGGCTACCGCGAGCGCATAACTGTCGAGCGTGATAACCATGCCGAACACGATGACGAACAG
>MEQQ01000003.1:56335-56834 GCA_001770285.1 Betaproteobacteria bacterium RBG_16_66_20 | reverse complement strand
CCGGCACCAGCCGGTGGAACTCCAGATGCGGCACCGGCAAATACACAAAGCGCGACACGATATAAACACTCGCCATCGCTGCCAGAATCACGCTCGGCAGCACCGCGCCCCACACCGGTGGCGGGGTCAGCAACACCGCGACCATCAGCAATCCAGTCACGAGCAGGCTGCGCGTGACCCACAACGCCAACAACTCGCGACAACACACCGGCCACGGACGGGCGTAGGCGCGCGCCGAGAATAGCGTGTGCGTGGCGATGGTGCACGGCTCGAAGAACGCCAACAGACCGAGCAGTGCGGCCGCGAGAACTAGTGCTGCCGCAGTCATGTCGCCTGCTCCCGCAATCGCTGTTCCAGCAGCTTGCGCAGTTTCTTTTCCGACGGCAACGAACTGAACAGCAGTTTGCCGTCCACGGCGATGGCCGGCGTCGAGAGCACGCCGAGTTTGACCGCGTAGTCCATCTCGTCCAGCACGTTCACCTCGCGCCAGTCGATGCGA
>MEQQ01000003.1:25204-56327 GCA_001770285.1 Betaproteobacteria bacterium RBG_16_66_20 | reverse complement strand
AGTCGATGCGACCGCCGCCGACTTCCCCGACGAGCTTTTTAAGGACATCCTTGGCGTGCCCACACTTGGCGCAGCCGGGCGAGGAAAACACTTCGATTTTCATGGTCGTCGCACTCCTATGCCCTGTTGCTTGGATACAGCTTAGCCCCTGGAGTTCACTCCAGATCAAGGCCCGGCCAGCTTGCCCTGGAGCCGGCTCCATGCTTTACCATCGATGGCATGACAGGACGCTCGACATGACACGAACCGCCGGGCCGGGATTCGCCCTGGCCGTCATCGCGCTGCTCTTGGGATCGCCGGTGTCGCCGGCGGCGGAACCGGTACGCACGCCGACTGAATCCGTGCTCGCCACCGTGCCGCAGGCGACTTGGATTGCCGAGGGCCGGGGCCGGCACGCCGTGTATATCTTCTTCGACCCAAATTGTCCGGCCTGCCAACTTCTCTACCGCAATCTGCGAATGTTCATCGAATCGCACGATTTGCAACTACGCTGGATACCGGTCGCTGTGGTCAACGCGACCAGTCTCGGAAAGGCCGCGGCAATCCTGCAAGCACCGGAGCCACTCGTGGCCCTGCGCCACAACGAAGAGCGTTACCACGGCGAGGCATACAGCGGCGGTATCGAAGAGGATATCCCCACGGCCGAGACGGAGCAAAAGCTGCGTGCCAACGAACGCCTGTTGAACCGGCTCGATATCCCAGTCGTACCCACCATGCTGTTCGCGGACAAGGACCGACGCACGGTGTTGATCCAGGGCGCGCTTTCGCCGCTCGCGCTGCGCAAGGTTTTTGCCCGGCTTCCATGAAGCGCAAGACCCCTTGACTCCGTACCGTGGTACGGAATGTATCCTTTAGAAGTCAAAAAACCGCCGCGAGACTTTCCATGCCAACTATGGAATTCATCTACGACCGCGATTGTCCCAACGGCGAGGGCGCACGCGCTGCGCTGCGCGATGCGGTGCGCGCCCTGAAGCGCACGCAGGTATGGCAGGAATGGGACCGTGCCGATGCATCAGTGCCAGAGTATGTCCGCGCCTACGGCTCGCCGACCATTCTTTTACCAATAGCGGCCCGCGACGCGACATAAGCGCCATTGTGCGCCGTCACACCGGGGCCGGGGAGCGGGAGAATGGGCAAATCGTGCGGCGCCGTGCGGCCGGGGGCAGATAGATTTTCCTATCCGTTGGCGCTCAGACACCCGACAGGCGGATGTTGGCCATCGTCAGCCGCTCGACCAGGATCTCCATGAACGCGCGGTCGAACTTGTGGCGGCAGGCGTCCGAGGCATTCGCGAGCTTGCCGGTCGGCACCGAGACGATCTTGCAGTCGCTCATCACCGTGACGTCGGCGCCGCGCACCTGCGCGCCTTTCTGCAGGTAGGCCATCTCGCCGAAGCATTCGCCGGCGCGCAGCACGTTGAGCAGCTTGTTGCGCTTGGTAACCTTGACCTGGCCGTCGGCCAGCAGGCAGAAGTAGTCGCCCTGCTCGCCTTCCCTCATGATGACCTCGCCGGTGCGCGCTTGGCGCCAGGATGATATGCGCGCCACCTCCCAGATCTCGGCGTCGGAGAAATTCTCGAAGAACGGCAGGGCGCGCAGGGTCTCGAACTTGTCGGAATCGGCGAACTGCTGCTCGCCGGCCTTCAGTCCCGGCACGCCGGCGGGCTCGCCGCGGAATACCGCGGCCAGGTCGAGCGAGAATTCCTCCCACTCGACATAGCGGCGCTCCAGGTCCTTGGCCATCGCGCGCCGCACGATGTCGTCGATCGACTGCGGGATCTCCGGCCGGTAGGCCGAGGGCGGTTGCGGCTCGACGCTCGTTATCTGGTAGATCAGGCTGAAGTTGTTCGAGGCCTGAAACGGCAGCCGGCCGGCAAGCAGGTGGTACATGACCACGCCCATGGAATAGATGTCGGTGCGGTGGTCGAGCGGGTGCTCCTTCACCTGCTGCGGCGACATGTAGGAGGGCGAGCCGATGGCCGAGATCTGGGTCGAGTCGCCGGTGGCGATCAGCGCGGCGCCGAAATCGGTGATCTTCACGTCGGTCTCGCCGGCGTAGAGGATGTTGGCCGGCTTGATGTCGCGGTGCGTGATGCCCATCTTGTGCGCGAACTCGAGCGCGCGCGTGCACTTGAACACCATCTCGACCACTTTGTCGATCGGCAGCAGCTGCTCCTGGGCGCAGAACTTCTCCAGCGTGCCTCCGTCGACGTACTCCATCACGATGTAGTGGAGCAAGTCGTCCGCCACCGCGTCGTAGATCTGGCAGATGTGCGGGTGCTGCAGCTTGCCCGCGAGCGAGGCCTCGGTGACGAACAGCTTGCGGTAGAGTTTGCCGCGCTCGGGGTCGTTGAACAGTGCGGTGGACACGAGCTTTACCGCGACGCTGCGCTTGGCGAAGGGGTCGCTGCACAGATAGACCTCGGAGGTCGCGCCCGAGCCGAGGTGGCGCTCGACCGGGTACTTGCCGATCTGCTGCGGCTGGAGCGGCGCGTTCAGGGCCGTTACCTCAGCGCGCGCGCTTGCGCGCCCGTGCCCGCTTCACCGCGGCCCTGACCTGGGCGGGCGCGGTGCCGCCGATGTGGTTGCGGCTCGCGACCGAGCCCTCGAGCGTGAGCGAGCGGAACACATCGGCGCCGATCGCGAACGAAAAGCGCTTCAGCGTTTTCAGGGGCAGCGCGGAAAGATCGCAGCCGGCGGCCTCCGCCGCCCGCACCGCCCGCGCCACCGCTTCATGCGCGTCGCGGAAGGGCACGCCCTTCCTGACCAGGTAGTCGGCCAGATCGGTGGCTGTGGCATGCCCCTCGAGCGCCGCCGCCCGCATCGCCTTTGCCTGCGGCTGGAGGCCGGCGCAAAGCGCCGCGAATACGTCCAGCGAGTCCTTGAGCGTGTCGGCGGTATCGAACAGCGGCTCCTTGTCTTCCTGATTGTCCTTGTTGTATGCGAGCGGCTGCCCCTTCATCAGCGTGAGCAGCGCCACCAGGTGGCCGAACACGCGGCCGCTCTTGCCGCGCACCAGCTCGGGCACGTCCGGATTCTTCTTCTGCGGCATGATCGAGCTGCCGGTGCAGAATCGGTCCGGAATTTTCACGAAACCGAAACGCGGGCTCATCCAGAGGATCAGCTCCTCGGCGAAGCGCGACAGGTGCACCATCGCGATGGCGGCCGAGGCCGCAAACTCGATCGCGAAGTCGCGGTCCGAGACCGCGTCCAGCGAATTCTCCGCCACAGCCTCGAAACCGAGCTCGCGCGCGACGCGCGTGCGATCGATCGGAAAGGTGGTGCCGGCGAGCGCGGCGGCGCCCAGCGGCAGCACATTCACGCGCCTGCGGCAGTCGGCGAGCCGTGCCCGGTCGCGCTCGAACATCGCAACGTAGGCGAGCAGGTGATGGCCGAAGGTCACCGGCTGCGCGACCTGCAGGTGCGTGAATCCCGGCATCACCAGCGAGGCATGGCGCGCCGCCTGCGTCAGCAGCACGGCCTCGAGGGCCGAGAGTTTCTGCGCGATGGCGTCGATCTCGTCGCGCAGCCAGAGCCGCAGGTCGGTGGCCACCTGGTCGTTGCGCGAGCGCGCGGTGTGCAGGCGCTTGCCCGCGCTGCCGGCAAGCTCGGTCAGGCGCCGCTCGATGCTGGTATGCACGTCCTCGTTCTCGACCGACCAGGTGAATTGGCCGGCTCGAATCTCGGCGCGCACCCTGGCCAGACCGCGCTCGATCGCGGCGAGGTCCCTGCGCCCGATCGCTCCGCAGGCCGCAAGCATGCGAGCATGCGCGAGCGAGCCCGCGATGTCGTGCATCGCAAGCCGCCGGTCGAATGAAACCGAGGCGGTGAAGCGCTGCACCAGCTGATCGACGGGTTGCGCAAATCGGCCGGACCACGTCTTCGCTTTTGTGCTCCTGCTTCTGCTAGGCCGGCGCTTGGGGGCTGGAGAGGCCATACGGAATAAAATGCAAGAATAGAATGCGGTTGAACACCGCTCGCTAACGATGCCCAGTATAAGGCAAAACCCCTATCCGGACGCGCTGCCGGACTTCCGCAACCTCGGCGTCACTGCGCGCGCGCTGATCGTCGTGAACCTGCTCGCCCTGGCCGCGGCGCTGGTTTCGGCGCGCGGTCTGGCCGGGATGCTCGACGAATTCGTCCTCGGCGCCGCGCTGATCGAGCCGCCGCTGGTCGCGAGCCTGGTGCTGCTGTACGCGGCGGCGCCCTGGCTGCTGCGGATGTCTTACTGGAAGGGCTGCACGGTGGCGATCGCGGTGGTGCTTGCGTTGACCGCGGCCACGCATGCGGCGCTTGCCGAATTCGCTGCCGCCGGCGGGCTCGCGCGCGCGCTCGTGATTGCCGCGGCGACGGCCGGCGCGGTGCTTGCCTATCTCAGGCTGCACACGAAGGCTCACTCGCCCGCGCTCGCCGAGGCGCGGTTGCAGGCATTGCAGGCGCGCATCCGTCCGCATTTCCTGTTCAACAGCCTGAACGCGGTCCTAGGGCTGATCCGGAGCGACCCGAGGCGCGCCGAGCGCACGCTGGAGGACCTCGCGGACCTGTTTCGCGCGCTCATGTCCGACAGCCGGAGCCTGGTGCGCCTTGCCGACGAGATCGCGCTCGTCGAGCGTTACGCCGCAATCGAGCAGCTGCGCCTGGGCGAGCGGCTGCGCATGTCCTGGGATCTCGACAACGCGCCGGTGGACGCGATGCTGCCTGCGCTCGTGCTGCAGCCGCTGCTGGAGAATGCGGTCTATCACGGCGTGGAACCCGGCACCGGCACCGGCGACGTGCTGCTGCGCATCGTGCGGCACGGCGAGCGCGTACAGGTGCTGATCGAGAATCCCTGGCACGAGGCGGGCAACGGACACCGTGCCGGCAACCACATGGCGCTCGACAACATCCGCGAGCGCCTGATGCTGTTTTTCGACGACGAGGCGCGGCTGGAAACCCGCGTCGAGGGGGCGCGTTACCGGGTTGAAATCGAGATTCCCTACCGGTCGGGGGCCGCATGACGGGCGCGGCGGGCGTGGCGAGGGGAACATGAGCGAGCTGCGGATCTTCATCGCCGACGATGAAGCGCCCGCGCGCGCGCGGCTGAAGGAACTGCTTGCCGACATCCGCGGCGAGGTCGCCTCCGCGGTCGTGGGCGAGGCGGGCAACGGGCTCGAGGTGATTGACCGCCTGCCGGGAAGCGCGGCGCAGGTGCTGCTGCTCGATATCCAGATGCCCGGCATGGGCGGCATCGAGGTCGCGCGCCACCTCAGCGCGCTGGAGCACGCCCCGGCCGTCATTTTCGTCACTGCGCACGATCGGCACGCGGTGGCGGCCTTCGAATTGAACGCGCTCGATTACCTGATGAAGCCGGTGCGCGCCGAGCGGCTCGGCGCGGCCCTCAGGAAAGCGCTCGCCGCGGGCCCGGTGCCGCGCGAGCGGCTGGAGCGCGCCGCCGCGGGGGCGCGCGAGTTCTTCTCGGTCGCCGAGAGGAGCCGCATCGTCCTCGTGCCTGTCGCCGAGGTGGTCTACCTGAAGGCGGAGCTGAAGTACGTGACCCTGCGCACGCGGGCGGGCGAGCATCTGATCGAGGAGCCGCTGATTGCGATCGAACGCGAATTCACCGAGCGCTTCGTGCGCGTGCACCGCAACTGCCTGGTGGCGCGCGGCGCGATCCGCGGCTTCGAGCGCGTCGCCGGCAGCGGCGAAGAGGAGCCCCACTGGAACGTGGTGCTCGAGGGCATCGCCGAGCGCCTGCCGGTGAGCCGGCGGCAGTGGCCGGCGGTAAAGGGCGTGGCGACGGAAGGGAAGGAATGATGCCGGATCTGAGGATTGCCACGCGCCGCAGCCGCCTTGCCCTGTGGCAGGCTGAGTTCGTGAAATCACGCCTGGAGGCGCTGTATCCGGGGGTGCGGGTGGGACTGGTCGCGCTCTCCACGCGCGGTGACGAGCTGCTCGATGCGTCGCTCGCCAAGGCCGGCGGCAAAGGGCTGTTCGTCAAGGAGCTGGAGGCGGCGCTCGCCGAGGGCCGCGCCGAGATCGCGGTGCATTCGATGAAGGACGTGCCGGCGGAACTGCCCGAAGGATTTGTGCTCGCCGCGATCCTGGCGCGCGAGGATCCGCGCGATGCTTTTGTCTCGTTACGCCATGAAAACCTCGCCGCGCTTTCCGCGGGCGCGGTGGTCGGGACTTCCAGCCTGCGGCGCCAGGCGCAGATCGCCGCGCGCTATCCGCTGCTCGAAATCCGGCCGCTGCGCGGCAACCTCGACACGCGCCTCGCCAAGCTCGACCGCGGCGAGTACGCTGCAATAGTGCTCGCCGCGGCAGGCCTGAATCGCCTCGGCCTTGCCGGCCGGATTCGGAGCCATTTGTCCGTGGAGGAAAGCCTGCCCGCGGCCGGACAGGCGGCGCTCGGCATCGAGTGCCGCGCCGCGCGGGCCGACCTCATGAAGCTATTGCAGCCCCTGGCGGACGGGGACTGCGATGCCTGCGTGCGTGCCGAACGGGCGGTGAATCTGTCGCTGGGCGGCAGTTGCACCATTCCGCTCGGCGCGTTCGCGGAAATTGCCGGCCGCAAGCTGAAGCTTCGCGCGCTCGTCGCCTCCCCCGACGGCAGGCGCATCGCGCGCGCCGAGGACCTCGGCGATGCCTCCGACCCGGAGGCGCTCGGCTTGCGCGTGGCCGATGCGCTGCGCGGCGAGGGGGCCGCGGAAATCCTGGCTGCGCTTGCCCCGTGAGCGGCAGACCACTCGCGGGAAAGCGCATCCTCGTCACGCGTCCGAGCGGCCAGGCCGAAAGCCTTTCAGCGCTGATCCGCAAGGCGGGCGGCGAAGCGCTCGCAGTCCCGGCGATCGAGATTCGCGAGCTCGCGGACCTCGGGCCCTTCTTCGCAGTTGCCGATCGCCTGGAGTCGTTCGACATCGCCCTCTTCGTCAGCAGGAACGCGGTGCGCAAGGCGATGGATTTGCTGCGCGCGCGCCGCGGCCCGAAGCCGTGGCCGGCGCATCTCAGGCTGGCGACGGTCGGCACCGGCAGCCGGGCCGAACTCGAAGCGCGCGGCTTTTCCGGCGTGATCGCGCCGCCGGCGCGAGCCGACAGCGAGGCGCTGCTCGCGCTGCCCGAATTCGCCGCTGTCGCCGGCAAGCGGATCGTGATTTTTCGCGGCGAAGGCGGCCGCACCTTGCTCGGCGAGACGCTCAGCGCGCGCGGTGCGCTGGTCGAGCACGCCGCGTGCTACCGCAGGACCCTGCCCGAAGCCGGCGGCGCACTGCTCGCCTTGGCCTGGGCCGGCGGCGCGGTCGCCGCGGTCACGGTGTCCTCGGGCGAGGGGCTCGCAAACCTGCTCGAAATGCTCGGCGAGGAAGGTGCGCAGCGCCTCGCGCAGGCGGTGTTCTTCGTGCCGCATCCGCGCATCGCCGAGGAAGCGGCGCGGCGCGGCCTGGGCCGGACAATCGTCGCCGGCCCGGGGGACGCGGAGATGGCGGCGGCGCTGGTTGCATACTTTGGCGGCGCAAGATAAAACTGAACGCATGGATGCGCCTTCGCCCCCGGGCCCCCCTTCAGACGCCAGTCCGCGGACCGGACGTCAAGGCGGGCGGCGCCTGTTCGCCGTCGCGCTGATCGTGCTTGCGGCCGTCATCGCGGCACTCTGGCTCGATACCCGCGGCCGTATCGGAGCGACGCAGGAGGAGCTCGCCAAGCGCCTGCGCGACATCGAGACCGAAAGCCGCGAGGCGCGCTCGCTCGCACGCCAGGCCCAGGAGGGACTGCGCGACGCGCAAGCCAAGATCGGCGCGCTCGAGACGCGCTTCGCCGAGTCGCAGAACCAGCAGCTCGCACTGGAGACGCTCTACCAGGAACTGGCGCGCAACCGCGACGAGTGGCAGCTCGCGGAAATCGAGCAGGTGCTCGCGATCGCCCAGCAGCAGCTGCAGCTTTCGGGCAACGTGCGCGCGGCGCTGCTCGCGCTGCAGCTGGCGGAAAGCCGGCTGTCGCGCTCCGACCGGCCCCAGTTCCTGCCGGTGCGCCGGGCGCTGGCGCGCGATATCGAGCGCCTGAAGTCGCTTCCGGCGCTGGATGTGCCGGGCCTGTCTCTCACGATCGATCGCGTGGTCGCTTCGGTGGACGCGCTGCCGCTGGCGTTCGATGAACGCGCCGAGCGGCCCGCCTCCGGCAAGGCGGCCAAGACCGTGCCCCAGACCGAGGAGGGTTTTTTCGCGCGCTTCGGCGGCGAAGTCTGGAAGGAGCTGCGCCAGCTGATCGTGGTGCGCAAGGTCGAATCGCCCGAGCCGCCGCTGCTGGCGCCGCAGCAGGCGTGGTTTCTGCGCGAGAACCTCAAGCTGCGGCTGCTCAATGCGCGCCTCGCGCTTCTCACGCGCGACGAGGCCGGTTACCGCGAGGACCTGCGCGTCGCGCAAGGCTGGATCCGGCACTACTTCGATGTCCGCGCCAAGGCCTCCCAGGGCGCGCTGGCGCAGCTGAAGCAGCTCTCGTCCGCCTCGGTCAGCTTCGAGCCGCCGTCGATCACCGACAGCCTCGAGGCCGTGCGCGCCTTCAAGTCGCGCCGCGAGCGCAGCAACTGATGCGTGCGCTTTTCTGGCTGGTTGCGGTATTCGCCGCGGCGGTGGCGCTCGCGCTTGCCGGGCGGGTGAGCGACGGCTACGTGCTGGTGGTCTACCCGCCCTGGCGCGTCGAACTCTCGCTGCTGCTGTCGGTGCTTGCGGTCGCGGCGGCGTTCGCGCTCGCCTATGTCACGGTACGCCTGATCAGCCATACGCTGGCGCTGCCCGCGCAGGTGCGCGCCTTCCGCGAGCGGCGCCAACGCGATCACGCGCAGACCGCGCTGGCGGCTGCGCTGCTGTGCTACTTCGAGGGGCGTTTCGCGCGCGCCGAGAAGGAGGCCGGACTTGCCTGGGAGGCGGGTGCGGCGCCCGGGCTGGCGGCGTTGATCGCCGCGCGCGCCGCGCACCAGATGCGCGAGTACGAGCGTCGCGGCCAGTGGCTGGAGCGCGCCGAAGCCGCGGGGGAATCGATGCATGCGGCGCGCCTGCTGACGCAGGCGGAGCTGGCGCTGGACGAGCGCGACTTCGTCGGCGCGCGCGATGCGCTCAGAAGCATGCACGGCACCGGCCCAAGGCACATCGCGAGCGCGCGCATGTTGCTGCGCGCCGAGCGCGGCGCGCAGAACTGGGAGGAAGTCCTCAGGCTCGCATCGCTGCTCGCGAAGCGCGGTGCGCTTGCGCCCGCGATCGCCGAGGAGCACAGGGTTCAGGCCTACATCGAACTGCTTGCGCGCGAATCCGGCGACCGGGGCTCGCTGGAAGCGAGGCTGCGGCGCATCCCGGCGCCAGACCTTGCCCATCCGCGGGTCGCGGTGGCGGCGGCGCGGCGCGCCGCAGCGCTGGGCGAGGCGGCGCTTGAGCGCGAGCTGATCGAGCGCAGCCTCGGCGCCGAATGGAGCGGCGCGCTGGCGCTGCTTTACGGCGATCTGCAGAAGCTGGAGGCGCAGAAGGCGAAGGACGAGGCGCGCGTCCGGATCGAGCGCGCCGAACGCTGGCTGCGCGAGCATGCCGAGGATCCGCAGTTGCTCGCCGCCCTCGGCAGGCTATGCATGGCCGCCGAGCTCTGGGGCAAGGCGCAGAACTATCTCGAAGCGAGCCTTTCGTTCGGACCGTCGCGCGCCGCGTACCTCGAGCTGGCGCGGCTGGCCGAGCGCGAGGGCCGCAGCGCCGAGGCGCAGAAACATTTCCGACGTGCAGGGGAACTGCCCTGAGATGCCGGTCTAGACCCAATCCCTCGGCTTGAGGAAATCCGTGTAGAACTTCGCCTCGGGTGAACCGGGCGCGGGGGTCCAGTCGTAGCGCCAGGTGACCGCGGGCGGCAGGGACATCAGGATCGATTCGGTGCGGCCGCCGGATTGCAGGCCGAACAGCGTGCCGCGGTCGTAGACCAGGTTGAATTCGACGTAGCGCCCGCGCCGGTAGCACTGGAAGGCGCGCTCGCGATCGCCGAAGAGGAGGGCGCGGCGGCGCTCGAGAATCGGGCTGTAGGCGGTGATGAAGTGATCGCCCACCGAGCGGACCAGGGCGAACGCGGTGTCGAAATCGGGCTCGGCGAGGTCGTCGAAGAAGATGCCGCCGACGCCGCGCGCTTCGTTCCTGTGCCTGATGAAGAAATATTCGTCGCACCACTTCTTGTAGCGTGCGTGCAGTCCCTCGCCGAAGGGCTCGAGCGCGCGCTTGCAGGTGAGGTGAAAGTGCTTCGCGTCCTCCTCGAAGCCGTAGTAGGGCGTGAGGTCCATGCCGCCGCCGAACCACCAGACCGGATCCTCCCCCGCCTTGGTCGCCATGAAAAAGCGCACGTTCAAGTGCACGGTCGGGCAGTACGGATTGCGCGGGTGCAGCACCAGCGACACGCCCATCGCCTCGAAACCGCGCCCGGCGAGTTGCGGGCGTGAGGCGGAAGCCGATGCCGGCAACTGCCGGCCCGAGACGTGCGAAAAGGCCACGCCGCCGCGCTCGAACACGCCGCCTTCCTCGATCACGCGGGTCGAGCCGCCGCCGCCTTCGGCGCGCTCCCAGGAGTCGGTGCGAAAGGCGCCGCCGTCGAGCGATTCCAATGCCCCGACGAGGCGCGACTGAAGCGCCGTGAAGTAATCCCGGACCGGGCGTGTATCCAAGCTAGCCTTTTTTCAGGGCGCGATGCCCGATGTCTTTTCGGAACTGCATGCCTTCAAAGCGAATGGACCCGGCGGCCTCGTAGGCGCGCGTGCGCGCCACCTTCAGCGAATCGCCGAGCGCGGTGACGCAGAGCACCCGGCCGCCATTGGTGAGAACGCGCCTGCCTTCGCGCTTGGTGCCGGCGTGGAACACGCGGCATTCATCGGTGGGCTTGGGCAGCCCGCCGATCTCATCGCCCTTGCGCGGCTCCTCGGGATAGCCGGCGGCGGCGAGCACCACGCCCAGCGCCGGACGCCGGTCCCAGTCGGCAGTGGCGCGATCGAGCGTGCCCTCGAGCGCGTGCTCGACGAGCGCAAGCAGGTCGGATTTAAGCCGCAGCATGATCGGCTGCGTTTCCGGGTCGCCAAGGCGGCAATTGAATTCGAGCGTCTTCGGATTGCCCGCCTCGTCGATCATCAGGCCGGCGTAGAGAAAGCCGGTGTAGGGCGTGCCGTCCTGCGCCATGCCGGCGATCGCGGGCTGGATGATTTCGCGCATCACGCGCGCGTGCAGCTGCGGCGTCACCACCGGCGCCGGCGAGTAGGCGCCCATGCCGCCGGTGTTCGGCCCCCGGTCGCCGTCTTGCAAGCGCTTGTGGTCCTGGCTGGTGGCGAGCGGCAGCGCGTGCGTGCCGTCCGCCATGACGATGAAGCTCGCTTCCTCGCCGTCGAGAAATTCCTCCACCAGGACGCGCGCCCCGGCATCGCCAAGGCGGTTCTCGACCAGCATCAGGTCGATCGCGGCCTTGGCTTCCTCGAGCGTGGCCGCGACCACCACGCCCTTGCCGGCGGCGAGGCCGTCGGCCTTGATCACGACCGGCGCACCCTGCCTGTCGACGTAGGCCTTCGCCTGCGCCGCGTTGGTGAAGGTCGCGTGCTTCGCGGTAGGCAGACCGTGGCGCACCATGAATTGCTTTGCGAAATCCTTCGACGCCTCGAGCTGCGCCGCAGCGCGCAGCGGCCCGAAAATCTTCAACCCCGCCTCCTGAAACGCATCCACGATGCCCGCTGCCAGCGGCGCCTCTGGACCGACGACGGTCAGGTGAATTTGCTCTTTTTTGGCAAAGCTTATTAATTCTGGAACAGAAGCAATTTCTATATTTTCCAAGCCATTTTCGGTTGCGGTCCCGCCATTTCCGGGCGCGACGAAGACTTTCTGTACGCGCGGACTCTGCGCGAGCTTCCATGCGATCGCATGCTCGCGTCCGCCGGAACCGATGACGAGGAGTTTCACCGCGGGCGCCCGCTCAGTGCCTGAAGTGGCGCGCGCCGGTAAACACCATCGCGATGCCGCGCTCGTCGGCGGCGGCGATCACTTCGTCGTCGCGCACGCTGCCGCCGGGCTGGATCACCGCCACGGCCCCGGCGTCGATCACGGCGTCGAGGCCGTCGCGGAACGGAAAGAAGGCATCCGATGCCACCACCGATCCGGCGATCGCGAGGCCTGCGTTCTGCGCCTTGATCGCGGCGATGCGCGCGCTGTCGACGCGGCTCATCTGTCCGGCGCCGACGCCTACCGTGGCGCCGTCGCGGCAGAACACGATCGCGTTCGACTTCACGAATTTGGCCACCTTCCAGGCGAACAGCAAATCGACCCACTGCGCGTCGGTGGGCTGTTTTCTCGTTTTTACCATCAAATCTTTTTTCGCAATCACGTTGCGATCACTGCTCTGGACCAGTAGCCCGCCGCCGACGCGCTTGAAGTCGTGCGCCTGTAGCTCGTGCGACATCGGCACTTCGAGCACGCGCAGGTTCTGCTTCGAGGCGAGGAAGGCGCGCGCCTCGGGTTCGACGCGCGGCGCGATGATTACTTCGGCAAACTGCTTGCCGATCTCTTCCGCGGTTGCGCGGTCGAGCGCGCGGTTGAAGGCGAGGATGCCGCCGAAGGCCGAGGTCGGGTCGGTCTCGAACGCCTTGCGATAAGCCGCCAGCGGGTGTTCCCCGATCGCCGCGCCGCAGGGATTGGCGTGCTTGACGATGACGCAGGCGGGCTCGGTGAGGCTCTTGACGCATTCCCAGGCGGCATCCGAATCGGCGACGTTGTTGTACGAAAGCTCCTTGCCCTGGACCTGCTGGTAGCCGGCAATCCCGCCCGCCACCGGTTGCATGTCGCGGTAGAAGGCCGCCGACTGGTGCGGATTCTCGCCGTAGCGCATGTCCTGCAGCTTGCGGAACTGCAGGCTGAGGATCTCCGGGTAGGGGTTCCGTTTCCGCTCCCGGTCGAGGGAGAAAAGATAATTTGCGATCGCGCCATCGTAGCCGGCGGTGTGCGCGAATACCTTCTTCGCGAGCGCGAAGCGCGTCGTCTCGGCGACGCCGCCGCCGGTCCGGATCTCCTCCAGCACGCCCGCGTAATCGGCCGGATCCACAACCACCGCGACGCCGGCGTGGTTCTTCGCTGCTGCGCGCAGCAGCGTCGGGCCGCCGATGTCGATGTTCTCGATCGCATTCTCGAGGGTGCAGTCGGGATCGGCCACCGTGGCCTGAAACGGATAGAGGTTGACCACGACCAGGTCGATCGGCGCAATGCCCGCTTTCTCGATTGCCGCCATGTGCTCGCGCACGTCGCGGCGCGCAAGGATGCCAGCATGGATTTTCGGGTGCAGCGTCTTGACGCGGCCGTCGAGCATTTCCGGAAACCCGGTATGCGCCGACACCTCGGTGGCGCGCACCCCTTCCTTTTCCAGCAGCTTGGCGGTGCCGCCGGTGGAAAGGATCTGCACGCCGAGCCCGGCCAGGGCGCGCGCAAGCTCGACCACGCCGGTCTTGTCGGAGACGCTGATGAGCGCCCGCCTGACGTTCATCCGGCTGTCTTCACGCCTTGATCCGCAGCTGCTGGATTTTCTTGCGCAGGGTGTTGCGGTCGATGCCGAGCATCGCCGCGGCGGCGCTCTGGTTGCCTGCGGCCTTGCCGAGCACCGTTTCGATCAACGGCCGCTCGATGTTCCTCAAGACCATGTCGTAGATCGCGGTCGGCTTCTCGCCGTCCATGTCGCGGAAATAGCGTTCCAGGGAGCGTTTGACCGCGTCGGCAAGTTCGGTATTCCGGCTCATCCTTCCAGCCCGTCGAAAAAGCGCCCGACCGCGGCGAGCTGCGCATGTGCCGACACGATGGCGTTGGCCTCGCGGCGGAACGCTTCGCCGCCGGGAAGCCCGCGTACGTACCAGCCGATGTGCTTGCGCGCGATGCGCACCCCGAGTTCCTCGCCGTAGAGCGAATAGATGCCTTCAAGATGTTCGAGCGCGACCGCCCGCATCTCGGCTGCCGCCGGGGGCGGAAGTTTTGTTCCTTGATTCAAGAAATGCAGGAACTCCCGGAAAATCCATGGGCGGCCATGAGCGGCGCGGCCGAGCATGATGCCGTCGGCGCCGGTGAGCGCAAGTACGCGGGCCGCTTCCTCCGGCGTGCCGATGTCGCCATTGGCGATCACCGGGATGCGCACGCCCGCCTTGACTTCGGCCACGGTCTCGAACTCGGCCTGCCCGCGGAAGCCGCAGGCGCGCGTGCGGCCATGCACCGCGATCAGCTGCACGCCGGCGCGTTCCGCGATGCGCGCGATGCGCAGCGCGTTGCGGCGCGCCGGGTCGGGACCGGTGCGGATCTTGAGCGTTACCGGCACATCGACGGCGGCGACGACTGCTTCGAGTATCCGGGCGACCAGCGGCTCATCGGACAGCAGCGCCGAGCCGGCTGCGACATTGCAGACCTTTTTCGCCGGACATCCCATGTTGATGTCGATGATCTGTGCCCCTTCTGCGGCGTTGAGGCGGGCGGCATCGGCCATCATGGCAGGATCGGCGCCGGCGATCTGCACCGCAACGGGGCCGGCCTCGCCGCGGTGCTCCAGGCGCAGCCGCGATTTGCGGCTGCCGCGCAATTCGGGGCGCGAGGAAATCATTTCGGACACTGCAAGGCCGGCGCCGAAGCGCCGGCAAAGCGTACGGAACGGCCGGTCGGTGACGCCCGCCATCGGGGCGACGAACAAGCCGTTAAGCAACACGTGTGCGCCGAGTTGCATCAGTACTTATTGATTGAAGGCCATGCGAGGGGAACGGATTCTAGCGCGTTCCGTTGCCGAAAAACATCGGCACTGTTGCGTTTTCCAAACAACGCTCCGATCAGGGCAGCGCGGAAGCTCCGAAGATCATGCGGCGCGCAAAAAAACGCCTTGCCGGCAGGCAAATGTCCAACGCCGTTAAACCAATTCCTCGCATCAACCCGGTGAAGGGGTTCGCGCCGAGAAACGCGCCGGCAAGAAAATCGGTGACCCGAACGCTCGCCATTGCATCGAGGCGGCGCATCCCGGCAAAGCGCGCCAGTACCTGCGCATCGCCCGGATCTTCGGCATCCTGCAAGACCCGCGCCAGATCCCAGGCATCGCGCAGGCCGAGGTTCAGGCCCTGACCGGCCACCGGGTGCAGCGTTTGCGCTGCATTGCCGATATAGGCCTCGCGCACGCCCACCCGAGAGGGCCGCACGCGCAGCGCCAGCGGCACTCGGCTGCGCTCGAAAACCGCGACGAAGGCGCCGGCACGTCTGCCGAATGCGCGCGAGAGCGCGTCGAGGAACTCCGCCTCAGGGGCGTCGCAAAACGCCCGCGCGCGTTCGGGAGGCATGCCCCACACCGTGCAATAGCGCGCGCCCAACGGCAGCAGGGCGAGCGGCCCCTCCGGCGTAAAGCGCTCCCACGCGGTGCGCGCGGCGGCCGGGCTGGTTGTGACGAGCGCGACCAGGGCCTCCTGGCCATAATTCTTCTCTTGCAACGCGTTTGAGGTACCTTCGGCATGCACGACGAGAAGCGCGTCTTCGGGTTCGATCCCGATCCGGATTCCGGACGCTTCAACCCTGGAAAAAAGGCAATTCATGAGGGCCGCATAATCCACCACGTATCCCAAAGCGGGAACGCCGGCGTCCGCGGCGCCAAGGGACACGCGACCGAAGCCACCCTGCCGGGATACGTGGATGGTCTCGATCGGCGTCGCCGGCAGTTCGCGCCAGGCGCCGACGCGCTCCAGGATCAGGCGGCTGGCGTGAGACAGCGCGATGGGCCGCAGCGGTGTCTGATTTGAATTCTCCGGAAAAGGTCGCTTGCCCTGCAATACAACCGATTTCCCGGACGCATGCAGAGCCAGGGCAAAAACACAGCCCACCGGCCCGGCGCCGCGAATCGCGACCTCAGCCTGCATTTCGCTTCAGCGCCTCGATGTCGGCGATGCTCTTGGGCGTCGCGACGGTAATCACGTCGCAGTCGCCTTCGGTGACCAGCACGTCGTCCTCGATGCGCACTCCGATGCCGCGCAGCCGTTCGGGCACGTCGTCTGCGGCGCGGATGTAGAGACCCGGTTCGACCGTCAGCACCATGCCGGGTGCGAGTGTGCGCCACTTTCCGGCGCGCTTGTAGTCGCCCGCGTCATGCACGTCCAGCCCAAGCCAGTGGCTGGTGCGGTGCATGTAGAAGCGCTTGTAGGTTTCCTTCTCCAGCACTTCCTCCAGGCTGCCGGCGAGGAGCTTGAGGTCCAGCATGCCCTGCGCGAGCACGCGAACCGCCGCTTCGTGCGGTTCGTTCCAGGCATTGCCGGCGCGCACTTTTTGCATCGCTGCGGCCTGCGCGGCAAGCACCAGCTCGTAGACCTCGCGCTGCGCAGGCGAGAAGCGCGCGCCCACCGGGAAGGTGCGCGTGATGTCCGAGGCGTAGCCGGCGAGCTCGCACCCGGCATCGATCAGCACCAGGTCGCCGTCGCGCAGCGCGGCATCGTTCGACACGTAATGCAGCACGCAGGCATTGGCGCCGCTGGCCACGATCGGCCAGTAAGCGGGGAACTGCGCGCCGCTGCGGCGGAATTCGTGCAACAGCTCGGCTTCAAGTTCGTATTCGAAGCGCCCCGGGCGCGCGACCTGCATCGCGCGCTGGTGCGCGACCGCGGAAATGGCTGCGGCGCGGCGCATCACGCCCAGTTCGTGCGCATCCTTCACCAGCCGCATCTCGTTCACCAGCGCGCGCACGTCCTGCACGCGTTCCGGAGCGCCGACGCCCGCGCGCGCTTGCGCGCGCACCGTGTTGAGCCAGCCCATCGCGCGCGCATCCCATTGCGGGTTGGCGCCTACCGGGTAGTAGAGAGCGGGCTGGTCCGCGAGCAGTTCGGCCAGCTTCGCGTCGAGCGCCGCGATCGGGTGCGCCTCGTCGAAGCCGAAGCGCTCCTGGGCGCCCATCGGCCCGAACCGGAAGCCGTCCCAGGTTTCGCGCTCCTCGTTCTTCTCGCGGCAGAAAAGCAGGCTTTTCGGTTGCGTGCCGGTGACGATCACCAGCACGGCCTCCGGCTCCGGGAAACCGGTGAGGTAATAGAAGTGGCTGTCGTAGCGGTAGGGGTAGTGCGTGTCGCTATTGCGCAGGCGTTCGGGGGCCGTCGGCAGCACGGCGATGCCACCCTGCATCGACTGCGCGAGGCGGGCGCGGCGCGCACTGTGCAGGATCGGATCGAGATCGTTCGGTTTCATCATTTTTTCATTCGTGCCTGCAGCTCGGCTTCCAGCCGCAGCAGCCGCTCCGGGGTGCCGACATCGCTCCAGTGCCCTCGGTAGAGCTCGCCCGAGACCGCGCCGCGCTCGGCGGCTGCGCGCCAGAGCGGCGCCAGGGGCGCCTTCTGCCCGGCGGCGATCCCCGCGACCAGTTGCGGTGAGAGCACCGCGATGCCTGCGTAAGTGTATCTCGGCGAGGACGCGTTGCCGATGACGCCGCCATCGAGCGAAAAGTCGCCCGCGGGGTGCTGCGGCGGGTTGGGCACCAGCACCAGGTGCGCGAGCCGCTTGCCCAGCCCGAAATCGTGCAAGCGCGAGAAGTCGTAGTCGCACCAGATGTCGGCGTTCACGAGGAGAAAGGGCTCCGGACCGAGCAGCGTTCGCGCCTGCGCGATACCCCCTGCGGTCTCGAGCGGCTCGGCCTCGTGCGACCAGTCGATTCTCAGGCCGAAGCGCGTGCCGTCGCCGAAACGCGTGGTGATGCTCTGCGCGCGGTGCGAGACATTGATCACGGCGTGCGTGAACCCGCCGCGCGCCAGGCGCTCCAGATGACGCCCGAGCAGCGTCTGGCCCGCGATCTCGACCAGCGGCTTGGGCGTCGCGTCGGTAAGCGGCCGCAGCCGCTCGCCGCGGCCCGCGGCGAGGATCATGGCCTTCATTTCGAGGCCAGCGTATCGAGCAGCTGGGCGAGAGGGGCCAGCTCGCGGTATCGCCGGGTGGTGGCGAGCAGGTAGCCGAGCACCCGCGGGATATCGGCCAGGTAGCGCTCCTTGCCGTCGCGGTGACACAGGCGCGCGAAGATGCCCACCACCTTTATCTGGCGCTGCGCGCCCATCCACTCGAAGTCGCGGTAGAACTCGGCGAAGTCCTCGCGTACCGGGAGGCGGGCCTTGCGCGCTTTTTCCCAGTAGCGCGCCACCCAGTCGAGCACCTGCGCCTCCTCCCAGCGCACATAGGCGTCCCTGAATAGCGACACCAGGTCGTAGCTGATCGGCCCGTAGACCGCGTCCTGGAAGTCGAGGATGCCGGGCAGCGGGTCGCACACCATCAGGTTGCGCGAGTGGTAGTCGCGGTGCACGAAGACCCGGGGTTGCGCCAGATTGTTGGCAAGGAGCGCTTCAAACACGTCCCGCAGGTTCCGGGCCTCACTCGGCACGAGCTTGCGGCGCAGTTCGCGCTCGATGTACCAGTCCGGAAACAGGTGCAGTTCGCGCTCAAGGAGCGCGCGGTCGTATTCGGGCAGGATCCCCGGGCGGCTTGCGAGCTGGATGCGGATCAGGGCGTCGGTAGCGGCTGCGTAGGGCGCCTTGGGGTCATGGTCCCTGAAAAAATCGAGGTAGGTCGTGTTGCCGAGGTCCTCCAGCAGCAGGAATCCGCTGTCCAGGTCCTGTGCGTGGATCCGGGGGACATGCACGCCGGCCTCGGCGAACGCCCTGGCGGCGTGGAGGAACGCGCCGCAGTTCTCCTTCTCGGGCGGCGCATCCATGACGACGAAACTGCGGCCGTCGGGGAGGCTCAGGCGCCAATACCGCCTGAAGCTCGCATCCTCCGAAGCCGGGGCGAGGGTGACAGATTTGGCCGGGAATTGTGCGCCGAGCCAGCGCTCCAGCGCGGCGAGCCTGAAATCCATTGCGAATTGCGCGGAATTATGACACTTTCCACTCTCAAAAAACGCGCCTAAATCCCCTCCCTCATGCGGCACCGTCCGGCGCGAGTTGCAGCGCTCTTGATTCTGCTGTCCGGCGCCCCGTGCGCCTGGGCGCAGGCGCCCGCGCCCGCGTCGCCTGCGGCATCCGCTGCCGCGGTCAAGCCGAAGGGGCCCACCACCATCGACGCCCAGAGCATCGAGGGTGTGTCCGAGCTCGAGGTGACGGCGCGCGGCCGGGTCGAGTTCCAGCGCGAGGACCTCACGGTCTACAGCGAATTCCTGCGCTTCAACCAAGAGTTCGGCCGCATCGAGGCCGACGGCGGCGTGCGCTTCCTGCGCGGCTCGGATCGCTTCTTCGGGTCGCGCCTGCGCTACAACACCCGGGACGACACCGGCGTGTTCGAGGGCTCGAATTACATCCTGCCCGGTGAGACCACGACCATGCGCGGCAAGGCCGAGCGCCTCGAATTCCTCGGCAAGGACAGGATCCGGCTGGTACAGGGCATGTTCACCACCTGCGAACCCGGCAAGGAGGACTGGCGCTTCGAGGCGGGCGAGCTCGAGATCGACAACGAAAAGCAGGTGGGCACGGTGCGCGACGGGCGCTTCAAGTTTTTCGATACCACCTTGCTGCCGCTGCCTTACGGCTCGTTTTCTCTCGACAACCAGCGCAAATCCGGCTTTCTGTCGCCGATGTATTCTCAAAACACCCGGCGCGGCCTTGAGCTGGCTGTGCCCTACTACTGGAACATCGCACCGGAGCGCGATCTCACGCTCACGCCGTCCTTCATGACCAAGCGGGGCGAGCAGCTGAAGAGCGATTTTCGGTACCTGGACCGGACCTACACCGGCAACCTGCGTTATGACTTCATGCCGCACGACCATGTGCTTCGCACCTCGCGCAGCGCCTTCTCGCTGTTGCACCAGCAGCAGATAACGCCGCAGCTATCCGGCAGCCTCGACCTGAACCAGGTGTCAGATGCGCGCTATTTTGTCGACCTCGCGTCGCAGGTGCGCCAGGTCTCGACCGGCATCCTGCAACAAATGGGCGCCCTGAATTACAGCGGCGGGGTTGCCGGCATCGGCTATTACTTCAACACCATGGTGCAGCGCTGGCAGACGCTGCAGGATCCGCTGGCGCCGATTACGCCTCCGTACGCGCGCCTGCCGCAATTCAACTTCGGCACGGCGAAGAACGACATCGCCGGACGTTTCGACGTCGTGCTGCCGGGCGAATTCGTGCGCTTCTCGCACCCGACGCTGGTCGAGGGCACGCGTCTTTCGCTCAATCCGACGATCGCGGCGCCGATTCTTGCGCCCGGCTACTTTCTGACACCCAAAGTCGGCGTGCGCTATGCCGATTATCGCCTGACGCATACCGCCCCGGGCCAGCCGGGAAGGCAGAGCGTATCGCTGCCGTGGATGAGCCTGGACAGCGGCATGATTTTCGAGCGCGGCGTGAACTGGTTCGGCGAGTCGCTTTCGCAGACGCTCGAGCCGCGCCTGTTCTATGTCTACGCGCCGTTCCGGGACCAGAGCCGGATCCCGCTGTTCGACACCGGGGTCACGGATTTCAATTATGCACAGATCTTTACCGAGAACCGCTTCGCCGGCGGCGACCGCTTCGGCGATGCGAACCAGATCACGCTCGCGGCGAGCTCCCGCATTCTGACGCCAGCCGGCGAGGAACTGCTTCGCGCAACCGTCGGGCAGCGCTACTATTTTTCGGACGAACGGGTAGGGATCACCCCGAGCGCCGCGCTGCGTACGCGAGACCAGTCCGACCTTCTCGCTTCGCTCGGTGGCCGCCTGGGACGGAACCTCAGCTTCGACAGCGCGGTCCAATACAACCCGCAACTGTCGCGCGCCGAACGTTACAGCGTCTCGGCGCGCTTTGCCCCGGAAATAGCCAAGGTGGTCAGCGCCAGTTACCGCTTCAACCGCGACACCCGGCTGAAACAGATCGACATCGCCGGCCAGTGGCCGGTGGCGCCAGGCTGGTATGCGCTCGGCCGCTGGAACTACTCGGTGAGCGACTCGCGCCTGCTGGAGGGCATCGCGGGTCTGGAGTACAACGCCGGCTGCTGGGTGTTCCGCGGCGCATTCCAGCGGATTCAGGCCGCAGCGCAAACCAGTTCCACGGGGGTGTTCTTCCAGTTGGAGTTCAACGGCTTCGGTGGCGTCGGGTCCGACGCGATCACCACCATGCTCAAGCGCAGCATTCCGGGGTACGCGGTCACCAACCCTGCCGAGGGCGCGCTCGTGCCTCCGAGCCTGCGCCCGCTGCCGTTCGAGCAGGTTTTCTAGCAGGTTTCCCGATGAGAATACTGCTTGCCCTTGTGGTGCTCTGCGCCTGCGGCCTTGCGCAGGCGCAGACGCAGGCGCCCGCGAGGACCCAGACGCAGGGCCAGGTGCCGGCGCCGCGGCAGGCGGCGCGGCAACCGCAGCGCGTCGTGCTGGTAGACCGCATCGTCGCGATTGTCGGGCGCGAGGTGGTGACCGCCTCCGAGCTCGGCGAGCGCCGGGAATTCGCGGAACGGCAGCTGCAAGGTCAGGGCACGCCGCTGCCGGAGCGCGGCATCCTCGAGCGCCAGATCCTCGAGCGCCTGATCCTCGACAAGGCGCAGCTCCAACTGGCGAAGGAAAGCGGCATCCGGGTGGAGGAGATCCAGCTCGACCGGGCGCTGGAGCGGGTCGCCGAGAACAACAGGATGACGCTCACGGCATTCCGTCAGGCGCTGGAGAAGGACGGCGTCCCGTTCGAGAAATTCCGCGACGAGGTGCGCCAGCAGATTCAGATGCAGCGCTTGCGCGAGCGCGAGGTGGACGACCGCATCGAAGTGAGCGAGAGCGAGATCGACAACTTTCTCGCCGAGGCGAGGGGCGGCGATTCGCGCAGCGAATACAGCCTCGCGCACGTGCTGGTGCGCCTGCCCGAGCAGGCGAGCCCGGAGCAGATCGAGGTCGCGCGCAAGAAGGCCGAAAAAGCGCGCGCCGAGTCGGCCGCCGGCACGGATTTCGCCAAGATCGCGGCCAGCTATTCGGACGCCTCCGACGCGATGCAGGGCGGGATGATGGGATGGCGCGCCGAAGACCGCCTGCCCGAGATTTTCGGCGCTACCGTGAGGGGCATGAAAGCGGGCGAGACCAGCGCGGTGCTGCGCAGCGCCGGCGGCTTCCACGTGGTCAAGCTGCTCGCGCGGCGCGGCGCCGAGGATGGGACGCTGATCGAACAGACGCGCGCCCGGCACATTCTGATCCGGACCAACGAAGCCGTGTCCGAGTCCGACGCGCGCCGCAGGCTCACCGATCTGCGGGAGCGCATCGTCACCGGCGGCGCTGATTTCGCCGAGCTCGCGAAGCTGCATTCGGCGGACGGCAGCGCAGCGCGCGGCGGCGATCTCGATTGGCTGCTGCCCGGGGATACGGTGCCCGAGTTCGAGCGCGTCATGGCCTCGCTCAAGCCCGGTGAGATCAGCCAGCCGTTCAAGACGCCCTTCGGCTGGCACATCGCGCAGGTGCTCGAGCGGCGTGCCGCGGGGCTGACCCAGGATCGGCGGCGCTTCCAGGCGCGCCAGGCGCTGAAGGAGCGCAAGGCGGACGAGGCCTACCAGGAGTGGCTGCGCCAGCTGCGCGACCGCACTTACGTCGAGATGCGCCTGGAAGACAGGTGAAGCCGCGCCAGCGACCGATGTGAAAACGCGTAAGCGTTTTGGCCAGCACTTCCTGCACGACCCCGGGGTACTGAAGCGGATTGTCGAGGCCATCGCCCCGGCACCCGGCGACGCCATCGTCGAGATCGGTCCCGGCGAGGGCGCGCTTACACGGCCCCTGCTGGAATGCGTCCGGCATCTCACCGCGATCGAGATCGACCGCGACCTGGCGGCGCGCCTGGCCGAGGAATTTGCGGGCGACCGGCTGACGGTCATTTGCGCCGACGCGCTCGATTACGATTTCTCCGCATTCCCATCCGGCGTGCGGATCGCCGGCAATCTGCCCTACAACATCTCCACGCCGCTGCTGTTCCATCTCGCGCGCTTCGCCGACCGCGTGCGCGACATGCATTTCATGCTGCAGCGGGAAGTGGTCGAGCGGATGGTGGCAAAGCCCTCGACGTCCGACTACGGCCGCCTGTCGGTAATGCTGCAGGCGCGCTTCGAGATGCGGAAACTCTTCAACGTCGCCCCCGGCGCCTTCCGCCCGCCGCCGAAAGTGGATTCCGCGGTGGTGCGCCTGGTTCCACTGCGGGAAAGGTTGACGTGCGACGAAACGGCATTCGAGAAGATCGTGCGCGAGGCCTTCAGCGCGCGGCGCAAGACGCTGCGCAACGCGCTTCCTTTGCAGCCGGCGGATTACGCGGAACTCGGGATCGACCCGAAACTCAGGCCCGAGAACCTGTCGCCGGCCGACTACCTGCGCATTACGAAGCGCGTTTGTGCTCGATGAACTCGATCTTGTAGCCGTCGGGGTCCTGCACGAAGGCGATCACGGTGGATCCTCCAAGTACCGGCCCGGCCTCGCGGGTGACGGCACCGCCCTTGGCGCGCACCGCGTCGCAGGCCTTCTTCGCGTCGGGGATCTCGATCGCGATGTGGCCGAAGCCCGCGCCGAGGTCGTAGCTGTCGACGCCGTAATTGTAGGTGAGCTCCAGCACCGCGGTCCGGTCTTCGCCTTCGTAGCCGACGAAGGCGAGCGAATACTTCTGCTCGGGCCGGTCGGTGGTGCGCAAGAGCTTCATGCCGAGCACCTCGGTGTAGAACTTGACCGACCGGTCGAGGTCGCCGACCCGGAGCATGGTGTGCAGGATTCTCATCGTGGTCCTCAGATTTGCGGGATGGTTGCGGCGTCGCGCTCGATGCGGCTGCGCGCCTCGCGCCAGTGAGGATACAGCCATTCCACCAGCGCCCAGAAACGCTCCGAATGGTTGAGTTCGACCAGGTGCGCGACTTCGTGCGCTACCACGTAGTCCGCAAGCTCGGGATCGAGGTGCACCAGGCGCCAGGAAAGGCGGATGCGGCCGCTCGACATGCACACGCCCCACTGGGTGCGCGCGTTGGACAGCGCGAGCAGTGGCGGCGGCAGGCTGACGCGCGCGGCATAGTGCGCGGCACGCGGGGCGAGCGCCTGCAGGGCCTGGGATTTCAGCCAGCCGACCAGGAGTTTGCGCACCGCACCGCGGCGATGCGGTTCGGGCAGCCGCAGATGCAGAGCGGTGCCCGCGAGCCTGGCCGAGCGGGGCCGTCCGGCCGCCACGACGAGCGCGATTTCACGGCCGAACAAAGGCAGGGTCTCGCCGTTTTCGCCGAAAAGCGGGCGCGGCTTGTCCGCGGCTGCGCGCTGGTCGAGCTTTTCGAGGATCCAGCGCGCCTTTTCGTGCAGGAAACCCTCGATCTCGCGCCAGGGCGCGCGCAGCGGGGCCGCCACGGCAAGCCCGTGTTCGCTGATCCTGATGCCGATGGTGCGCCGGCGCCGGCGCTCGAAGCGGAACTCGACCGCGCGTCCGCCGAGCAGCGCATGGCGCGTGGGCGCCGCGTCCGCGAACGGCGGCTCGTCGAACAGCGCTAGCTGTCCAGGGTCTTTTGCTGCGTCTCGATCCACTGCTCCGCCATGGCGTTGATCGCCTCCGGGTCGCGCCCCGCGCTCTCGATCGGCGGGCCGATCCTTACCGTCACCTTGCCCGGGTACTTGAGGAAGGAATTGCGCGGCCAGACCCGCCCCGCATTGTGCGCTACCGGCACCACAGGCGCGCCGGCATGCGCGGCGAGCCAGGCGCCGCCGACCCGGTACTTGCGCGTCCTGCCCGGGGCGACGCGCGTGCCCTCGGGGAACACTACCACCCAGAAGCCCTGCTCGAGGCGCTGCTTGCCGCGGCGCGCAATCTGGCGCAGCGCTGCCATGCCGCGCCCGCGGTTGATTGCGATCGGGCTCATCAGCGCGAGGCCCCAGCCGAAGAACGGGATCCAGAGCAGTTCACGCTTGAGCACGTGCACCTGCGGGGGAAAGATTTCCTGGAAGGCGAGCGTTTCCCAGGCCGACTGGTGCTTGGAAAGGATCACCGCCGGCCGCCGCGGCAAGTGCTCGCGTCCTTCGACCTTCCAGCGCACGCCGCACACGAGCCGCAGGCAACGCAGCAAGAGCCACGACCAGCCCGAAATCACGCGGTAGCGCGCGATGCGCGGCAACGGTGCGCTGGCGATGGCGATGAGGGCGTAGGGCGGGGTGAGGAGGATAAGCGCCAGCCAGAACAGTGCCGAGCGAAAGTAGGTCACAACTGCGCCGTCACGGCGCGAGCCGCGCCGCGATCGCGGCGAGGTCGGCGACGACCTCGGTGCCCCTGGGCAAGCCGCCCGCGTCGCGCGTCTGCCTGCCCTTGCCGGTGAGCACGAGGTAGGGCTGGGCGCCGGCCGCGGCGGCGGCCTCGACGTCGCGCAGCGAGTCGCCGATCATCGGCACGCCTTTCAGCTCGATGTCGAAGCGCGACGCGATCTCGCGCAGCAGGCCGGGCTTGGGCTTGCGGCACTCGCAATTGGAGTCGGCCGCGTGCGGGCAGAAGAAGATCGCGTCGATCCGGCCGCCTGCCTGGGCGACCGCGCGGTGCATCTCGGTGTGGATCGCGTTCAGCGTCGCCATGTCAAACAGGCCGCGCGCAATGCCCGACTGGTTGGTCGCCACCACGCAGCGCCAGCCGCGCTGCGTCAGGCGCGCGATCGCCTCCATGCTCCCCGGGATCGGTTTCCACTCAGCCGGCGACTTGATGTACTGGTCGCTGTCGTGGTTGATGGTGCCGTCGCGGTCGAGGATCACCAGTTTCATGCGGCGAGCTTGGAGATGTCGGCGACCTGGTTGAGCAGTCCGTCCAGGCGCCGCAGCAGGGCGTGGCGGTTGGCGCGGATCTTCGGGTCGTCGGCGTTGACCATCACCTTGTCGAAAAACGCGTCCACCGGGCCGCGCAGGCCGGCGACCGCGAGCAACATGCCGGCGTAGTCGCCACGCTTCATCCTGGCGGACACCTCCGGTTCGAGCTTGCGCATGGTCTCGTACAGCGCGCGTTCGGCGGGCTCATACAGGAGCGGCTCTTCGAGTGCGCCTTCGGTCGCGTCCGATTTGCGCAGTATGTTCCGGATGCGCTTGTTGGCTGCCGCAAGGCTCACCGCGTCAGGCAGTTCGCGAAAGCTTTCCACGGCGAACAGGCGCGCGGTCACCTCGCCAAGCTTGGGCTTGAGACTGATCACGGCTTCCACGGAAGTCTTCGGATAAGTCGTTGCCAGGCGCTGCCAGTACCGCTCGAGGATGAATTCGTGCACCTGATCGACGACCGCAGCCGCGATCACGCCCTGCCTGAACTGCTTCGCCGCGAACGCAAGGATCTCCCTGACGTCGAACGGCTGCCGGCCCGCGATCGAAGGAGATGCATGCAGGATCTCGAACACGCTTATCGTGCCCAGCGCCGCGCGCCGCAGCCCGAACGGGTCCTTCTCCCCGGTCGGTATCTCGCCCGCACCGAACAGCCCCACCAGCGAATCGATGCGCTCGGCCAGATAGAGGCAGGCGCTGAGCAGGTTGCCGGAGTCCTCGACGTCATCGAAGCGCAGCCGGTACTGATCACCGATCGCCTGGCATACCGCGGCGTGCTCCTGGTCGTGCCGCGCGTAGTACATCCCCATCAGGCCCTGCAGTTCAGGGAACTCGCCGACCATGCCGGTCGCCAGATCCGCCTTCGACAGGAGCGCTGCGCGGTCCGCGGACTGCTCGTCGACACCGAGAAACTTCGCGATGTGTGCGCACAGCTTGCGCAAGCGCTCCACGCGCTCGAGCTGGCTGCCGAGCTTGCGGTGATAGACCACGGTTGCGAGCCGGGGTACGCGGGAGGCGAGCGATACCTTGCGGTCCTGGTTGAAGAAGAACCGGGCATCCTCGAGCCGCGCCCGCACCACCCGCTGGTTGCCGCTCACGATCCGGCGCGGATCGGCAACTTCGATGTTCGACACGATCAGGAACCAGGGGATCAGCTTGTTCTCGCCATCGAACAGCGGAAAGTATTTCTGGTTCTGGCGCATCGTCAGGATCAGGCATTCCTGCGGCACTTCCAGGAACACCGGATCGAACGCGCCGGCATAGACGCTGGGGTGCTCGACCAGGGCGGTCACTTCATCGAGCAGGTCCGCGTAGTCGCCCAGCCCGGCTCTGCGCCTTTGCGCCTCGGCCTTCAGGGCGGCTTCGATGATCGCCCGTCGTTCCGGAAAACCCGCCACGACCTTGCCCTTGCCCAGGAGCGTCGTCTCGTACGCATCGGCGCTCCCGACCACGATCTCGCCGGAGCTCATGAAGCGATGACCGCGCGTGCGGTTGCCGGATTCGAGGCCGAGCACCTTCCCCGGGACGACGTTCGCGCCGTGCAGCATCACGAGGCCGTGCACCGGCCGCACGAACTGCGCATCGCCGGAACCCCAGCGCATCAGCTTTGGAATCGGGAGGTGCTTGAGCGCATCCTCCACTTTGAGTCCGAGACTGGTGCCGAGATGACTGCCTTTTGCGAGGTCGCGATGCGCAAAAACTTCCTGCTTGCCGTCGTTGACGCGAACCAATTGATCAACTGAAACACCTCTCTTCTTGGCAAATCCAAGCAGCGCCTGTGTGGGGTTGCCGGAGGCGTCTAGTCCAGACTTGACTGCAGGGCCTTTTGCGACTATCTCGCTGTCAGGCGCTACCTCCTTGACATTGGAAATGCTGATTGCGAGCCGCCGCGGCGTTGCGAACAGGCGAATTGCGCTTGCTTCACCAAGAAATCCGTCGCTCCTCAAATCGGCGTACAGCGAGCTGCCAAGCGCACTGCACAGTTTGCTGACCGATCTTGGTGGCAGTTCCTCGGTGAGCAGCTCGACGAGCAGGGTCGCGTCCATCTAAGCGGCCTGCACCATCGGGAAGCCGAGCCGCTCGCGCGATTCGTAGTAGGCCTGCGCCACGGCGCGCGCCAGCGCGCGCACGCGGCCGATGTAGGCGGCGCGCTCGGTGACCGAGATGGCGCCGCGCGCATCGAGCAGGTTGAAGGTGTGCGAGGACTTGAGAACCATTTCGTAGGCCGGCAGCACGCAGCGCGCCTCAATCAGCCTTCTCGCCTCCTGTTCGAAGTTCTTGAACAGGTCGAAAAGCAGCTCGACATTGGACAGCTCGAAGTTATAGCGCGATTGCTCGACCTCGTTCTGGTGATAGATGTCGCCATACAGGATAGGAGTCGACGCTCGCGTCTCCGCCCCGGTCGTCCAGACGAGGTCGTAGATCGATTCCTTGCCCTGCAGGTACATCGCGAGGCGTTCCAGGCCGTAGGTGATTTCACCCAGCACCGGCTTGCAGGCCAGGGACCCGACTTCCTGGAAATAGGTGAACTGGGTGATTTCCATGCCGTCCAGCCACACTTCCCAGCCCAGGCCCCAGGCGCCGAGCGTGGGCGACTCCCAGTCGTCTTCGACGAAGCGAATGTCGTGCTCCCCGGGATTGATGCCGAGCGCGACCAGCGAGGCCAGATAGATGTCCTGAATATCCGCGGGGGAAGGCTTCAGCACCACCTGGTACTGGTAGTAATGCTGCAGGCGGTTCGGGTTGTCGCCGTAGCGCCCGTCCCTGGGCCGGCGCGAGGGCTGGACGTAGGCCGCATTCCAGGGCTCCGGGCCGATCGCGCGCAGGAACGTCGCGGTGTGGAAGGTGCCTGCGCCCATTTCCATGTCGTAGGGCTGCAGCAGCACGCAGCCGCGGCGGTCCCAGAAGTCGTTCAGGCGAAGGATGAGTTGCTGAAAGGTGAGCATCGCGCGCCGGGATTTTACCGGCTGCGCCCTCGCAGCGCGAAGAAAAGCAGCAGACCGGCGCTCAAGGCGAGCGCCGGCCAGTCGGCGAAGCGCACGTAGGGCGTGCTGCCGGTGCGGCCGCGCGCCTCGACCTCCAGCCGGCCTTCGGCGAACTGCGGCAGGCGCGCGAGCACCGCGCCGTCGGCCCCGATCGCCGCGGTGATTCCGGTGTTGGTCGCTGTCAGGTACATGCGCCCGGTCTCGAGCGCGCGCATGCGGGCGATCTGCAGATGCTGCGCCGGGGCGAGGGAATCGCCGAACCAGGCGACGTTCGAAACGTTGACCAGCAGCGTCGCCTCGGGCAACTGGCGCACGATTTCGGCGCCGTAGGCGTCCTCGTAGCAGATGTTGACGGCGATACGTTCGCCGGCGGCGAGGAGCGGGCGCTGGTCCGCACGGCCGCGCGAAAAATCCGAGAGCGGTATCGACAGCACGCGCACGATCCAGCCGAAGCCCGGCGGCACGAACTCGCCGAAGGGCACCAGATGCACCTTGTGGTAGGCCCCCGGCGGCGAGATGCCGAGCGTGATGACGCTGTTGTAGTAGGCGCCCGGCGCGGGGCGCAGCGGCGCGCCGAGCAGCAGGTCGCCGCGGTTGCGTACCGCCACGGCCTTCAGGCGCTCGATGAACGGGCGCTCGACCAGGTCGAGGAAGCGCGGCACCGCAGTTTCCGGCAGGACCACGAGGCGCGCACGGCTTTCTTCGGCGAGGCGCGCATAGGTCTCCAGCGTGCGTTCGTAGCGCGCCGGGTCGAACTTCAGGCTCTGCGGCACGTTGCCTTGCAGCAGGCTCACGCTCACCGCATCGGCCAGAGGCGTCGACCACTCGAGGGTCCGGAGCGCGGCGCCGGCGATGCCGAGCAGGGCGAATGCAGCGACCGCAGTCCAGCGCCATCGGCCTGCGGCCACCAGCCAGAGCAGTCCTGCCGAAATCAGCATCGCCAGGGATGCGAGGTACACGCCCCCCAGCGGCGCGAATCCGGCGAGCGGCGTATCGATCGCGGCGTAGCCGACCGAGAGCCAGGGGAAGCCCGTCAGGATCCAGCCGCGCAGCCATTCGGCGAGCACCCAGAGCGGCGCAATCGCGAGCGGCCGAAGGTTCGACTGCGGCAGCCTCGCCTGCGCCCAGCCGGCGAGCGCGGGGAACAGGGCGAGAAACACGCAAAAGCCGGCGGTTGCGACTGCCGCCACGGGCATCGGCATTGCGCCGAAGCGGTAGAGGCTGATGTAAACCCACGACACGCCGGTGACGAAGAATCCGGTGCCGAACGCGAGGCCGACGAAAAAGGCGGCGCGCGGCGAGGGCGCGCGAACCCAGTAGTGAATCAGAACGGCGAGCGCGCCGAGCGTGAAGACCGGAAAATCGACCGGAGAGAAACCCAGCACCGCCGCCGCTCCGGCGGCGAGCGCGGCGAAAATCGGGGTCGGAGCCCGATTTACGGCCATCAAATCTTCGGCTTTTCCACGATCAGGGTGTAGACGCGCCGGCTGTCCGCGCGCAGCACCTGGAACTTGAGGCCGCCGATGGCGAGCGCCTCGCCGCGCTTGGGCAGGCGCCCGAGGTGCGCGATCACCAGGCCCGCCACGGTATCGTGTTCCTGGTCGGAGAAGGCGGTGCCGAACGCGGCGTTGAAATCGGCGATCTGGGTCAGCGCCTTGACGCGATAGCGCCCGCCGGGCTCCGGCAGGATGTTGTCGCTCGCCTCGTCGAAGTCGTACTCGTCCTCGATGTCGCCGACGATCTGCTCCAGTACGTCCTCGATCGTCACCAGGCCGGCGACGCCGCCGTACTCGTCGGCCACGATCGCCATGTGGTTGCGGCTGGCGCGGAATTCGCGCAGCAGCACGTTGAGGCGCTTGGATTCAGGCACGAAAATGGCGGGCCGCAGCATCTCGCGCACGTTGAACTGCTCTTCGCCGGCGTAGTGCCGCAGCAGGTCCTTCGCGAGCAGTATGCCGATCACGTCGTCGCGGTTCTCGCCGATCACCGGAAAACGCGAGTGGGCCGAACCGATCACCTGCGGCATGAACTTGTCGACCTGTTCGTTGATGTCGATGACATCCATCTGCGCGCGCGGGATCATGATGTCGCTCACCTGCATCTCGGAAACGGCGAGTGCGCCCTCGACGATCGAGAGCGCGTCCGCATCGAGCAGGTTCTTCTGGTAGGCCGAGCGCAGCAGCCGCACCAGGCTGGCGCGGTCGGCGGGTTCGCGCAGAAACAGCGCGGAAAGGCGCTCAAGCAGTCCGGGTCGGGCGGATTCGGTCATTGCAGGCGGGAAGCGCTATTTTACCCGTAGGGATTGGGGAAACCGAGCCGGCGCAGGATCCGGATCTCGGCCCGCTCCATGCGCGCGGCATCGCGCCGGCGCACATGCTCGTGGCCGCGCAGGTGCAAGATGCCGTGCACGACCAGGTGCGCATAGTG
>MEQQ01000003.1:0-25115 GCA_001770285.1 Betaproteobacteria bacterium RBG_16_66_20 | reverse complement strand
ACGACAGTACATTCGTTGCGTGCTGCTTTCCCCGGTATCCGGCGTTCAGCCGTTTCGATTCTGCGGCGCCGACCACCCGCAGCGTCACCGCAGCCCCCGGTTGCAGCGCCGCGAGCGCAAAGCGGCGCAGCAGCCCTGCCGGCGGCGCAGCGGGCACCGTTCGCTGCACAACGACGCTACTTCGTGGGTGGTGTCTCTGCGTCGTGCTTTTCGTAGGCATCGATGATCCGTGCCACCAGCGGGTGGCGCACGACGTCGGCGGCGGTGAAATCGGTGAGGGCGATCCCGCGCACGCCGGCGAGTATCCGGCGCGCTTCGATCAGGCCGCTTTTCTGCCCGCGCCCGAGGTCGGTCTGCGTCACGTCGCCCGTGACCACCGCCTTGGCGCCGAAGCCGATGCGCGTGAGGAACATCTTCATCTGTTCGGGGGTGGTGTTCTGCGCCTCGTCGAGGATGATGAAGGCATGGTTGAGCGTGCGCCCGCGCATGTAGGCGAGCGGCGCGAGCTCGATGGTGCCGCGCTCGAGCAGCTTTGCGGTCTTGTCGAAGCCGGCGAGATCGTAGAGCGCGTCGTAAAGCGGTCGCAGATACGGATCGACCTTCTGCGCGAGATCTCCGGGAAGGAATCCGAGCCGTTCTCCGGCCTCGACCGCGGGCCGCACCAGCACGATCCTTTTCACTTTGTCGCGCTCGAGCGCGTCCACCGCGCAGGCGACCGCGAGATAGGTCTTGCCGGTGCCGGCCGGTCCGATGCCGAGCGTGATGTCGTGCGCCAGGATGTTTTCGATGTACTGCACCTGGTGAGAGGTGCGTCCGTGCAGCTCGGTGCGGCGCGTCAGCAGCTGCGGGCGCTCGCTCCCGTCCCCCGGATGTACGACTTCCTTGCGGGGTGCGCCGTGCATCAGCTCGGTAAGCCCGAGCTGCACGTCGTCGACGCTCAGTTCGTCCACTGTTTTTTCATAGAATATGGCGAGCGCGCGCGCCGCGCGCGCGGCCTGATCGGGTGCGCCGCGTACCGAGAAGCGCGCGCCGCGGCGCGCGATCTCGACATCGAATGCCGACTCGATCTGGCGCAGGTTCTCCTCCAGCGCGCCGCACAGCCGTGCCAGCCGCCGGTTATCGACCGGGTCGAGGCGCAGCTCGACGGGCCTGGTGTTCGGGAGACGCGCCTCCCGGGTTCTAGCGGCCCGCATCCAGGGATTCACCGCGCAGCGAATGATGCCGAGCCTCGGTGATGCGCAGGTCCGTAAACCGGCCGACAAGCTCGCCGCCGCCGGCGAAATTCACCGTTCGATTGTTGGCGGTGCGCGCGGCCAGCTCGGCGGGATTTCTCCTCGAGGGGCCTTCCACCAGCACCTGCTGCACGGTTCCGACCATCGCTTCGCTGACCGCATGCGCCTGCGCTTCGAGCTGCGCCTGCAGCCGCTGCAGCCGCTGCTGCTTCTGCGCCAGAGGCACCGCGTCTTCCATCTCGGCCGCGGGCGTCCCCGGCCGCGCGCTGTAGAGGAACGAGAACGAGCCGTCGAACTGCAGTTCGGCTGCGAGCGCGAGCGTCGCCGCGAAATCGGCCTCGGTCTCGCCCGGAAAGCCGACGATGAAGTCCGACGATATGCTGAGGTCCGGCTTCGCCTTGCGCAAGCGGCGGATGATGGCGCGGTACTCAAGCGCGGTGTAGCCGCGTTTCATCGCCGCCAGCACGCGGTCCGAGCCCGACTGCACCGGAAGATGAACGTGTGCGGCGAGACCGGGAAGTTCGGCGTGCACGTCGATCAGTCGCTGCGTGAATTCGCGCGGATGCGAGGTGGTGTAGCGGATGCGTCCGATATCCCCGATCTCCGCCACGTAGCGCAGCAGCTCGGCAAAATCGGCTGCCTCGCCTTCGATCTCGCCGCGCCAGGCATTGACGTTCTGCCCGAGCAGGGTCACCTCCTTCACGCCCTGCGCCGCGAGCCCGGCGATCTCGGCGATCACGTCGTCGAAGGGCCGCGAGATCTCGGGGCCGCGAGTGTAGGGCACGACGCAGAAGCTGCAGTACTTGCTGCAGCCTTCCATCACCGATACGAACGCGGCGGGCCCTGCCGCGCGCGCTGGCGGCAGGCGGTCGAACTTCTCGATCTCGGGGAAGCTCACATCCACCTGCGGCCGGCCGCTCGCGCGCCGCCGCTCGAGCAGCTCGGGAAGGCGGTGCAGGGTCTGCGGCCCGAACACCACGTCGACGTAGGGCGCGCGCTCCAAGATGGCGCCGCCCTCCTGGCTCGCGACGCAGCCGCCGACCGCGATCATGAGGTCCGGATTGGCGCGCTTCAAGTGCTTGATGCGGCCCAGGTCGGCGAATACCTTTTCCTGCGCCTTGTCGCGCACCGAGCAGGTGTTGAACACGATGACGTCGGCTTCATCCACGCTCGCGGCGGGCGCGAGCCCCTCGGCTTCGGCGAGTACCGCGGCGATCTTCTCCGAGTCGTACTCGTTCATCTGGCAGCCGAAGGTGCGGATGAACAGCTTGCCCGTCATGGGAACTGCGCCGCCGCCGCGCGGACTATTTCTTGGGATCCGGCTGCGCCGCTTCCTGCGGCGAGAGGATCCAGACGCGCGACAGCTGTCCCTGGCCGTCGAGCAGGTACTTGACGAGCACGCCGGCAGGCACCGCGGTGGGAACCACGACCATGTTCCTGCCGTCGCGGATCTGCGCGCCCGCCGCGAGCTGCACCCGCTTGCCGTCGATCTCGACCACCATTTCCTGCACGTGCCGGATCGCGCCGCGCTTTGCGTCCGCCGGGATCGTGCGCAGCTGCGCGTGCGCAACACCCGCGGCGAGCGCGAGACCGGCCAGCAGAAGGCACCCCGATCGTTTTGCCATGAGCGCTATTCTAGCCAGAACGGGCCGAGGGCGAGGCAGTCGATGCGGTCGTCGGCGAAGGCCTGCAGCGCCTCGGCGGGTGCGCACACGATCGGTTCTTGGTGCACGTTGGAGCTGGTGTTCAGCACCAGCGGAATCCCGGAAAGCTGGCGGTAGCGCTCGATGACGCTCCAGTAGAGGGGGTTGCGGTCCCTGCGCACGAGCTGCGGGCGCGCCGTCCCGTCTACATGGGCGACGGCCGTCGCGGTACACGCACGCGGCTGCATCGTGCGAGGACGCGATCCCTAGGACGATGGACACTGGGGCCGGACTGGAGGGTGCTTGCGCTGCGCCGGAGAAAGAAGTGGTGGCGAATCAGGGACTCGAACCCCGGACAAACGGATTATGATTCCGCTGCTCTAACCAGCTGAGCTAATTCGCCCCGTTTCAGAGCGCGAATTTTCACCTAAAAGCGACTTGAGGTCAAAGAGTTGAGAGATCGCCCGCATGAGCGCTGAAAGGCCGTTCGAGGTCGCAATTGCTGGCGGCGCGGTGGTGGGCGCCGCGCTCGCGCGCGCGTTGCGCGGTACGAGGGTGGCGCTGATCTCGCCGGAAACGCGCCCGCCACGGACCGATGCTGCGGTCAATGCGCCGGATATCGATGCGCACGTGAACGGCGGATTCGACTCCCGCGTCTATGCGATCAGTCCGGGAAACGCCGCATTCCTCGCGCAACTCGGCGCCTGGGGCGCGATCCCGGAGGCGCGCCGGACGCCGGTGCACGCGATGCGCGTCTACGGCGACGACGGCGCTTCGCTGATCGAGTTCGACGCCTATCGCAGCGGTTGCAGCGAACTCGCGTGGATCGTAGAGGACCGTTTGCTGCAGGATGCGCTGTGGCGCGGGCTCGAGAACCAGGACGGGTTGTCACTGGTTTCCGGTAGCTCCATTCAGGAACTGGAGATCGCCGAGACGCAAGCCAGCCTGTTGCTCGAGGATGGCCGCACGCTGGGCGCCAGGCTCGTGGCTGGCGCAGACGGCGCGCGCTCGTTGGTGCGCGAGCAGACGGGGATCCCGAGCGAGCAGCATGCCTACGCTCAGACCGCAGTGGTGGCAAACTTCGCCTGCGGCCGGCCGCACCGCAACATCGCTTTGCAGTGGTTCCAGGGAGGGCGCAAGGAAGGCGCGGTGCTCGCCCTCCTGCCGCTTCCCGGCAACCATGTTTCGATAGTGTGGTCCGTGGGCAATGCCGAGGCATCGCGCCTCCTTGCACTCGATGCCCGGGGGCTGGCGCAGGAAGTCGCCGCCGCCTCGTGCCACGCACTGGGCGGACTCGACCTGGTCACGCCGCCGCGCGGCTTCCCGCTGCAGCGGCTGGTCGCGCAGCGCCTGGTCGCGCCGCGCATCGCGCTGCTCGGAGATGCCGCGCACGTGATCCATCCGCTCGCGGGGCAGGGCGCCAATCTGGGCTTGCAGGATGCGCGCATGCTCGCCGCCACGATCGGCGGCCGCGAGCCCGGACGCGACCCGGGCGAGCTGCGGCTGCTGCGCCGCTACGAGCGCGCGCGCGCCGAGGATATACTTGCGATGCGCGCGGCGGTGCATGGCCTGTTCCGGCTGTTCGATGCGAAGGGGGCGCGTGTTGCGCAGCTGCGCAACGCGGGACTGAACTTTGCGGACCGGATACCGGTCCTAAAGAACCTGCTGATGCGTCATGCCATGGACTGAAAATGCGGATCGAGACTTCGAAATGACATCATTCATGCATAAATTCTTCCCGCTGCTCGCCGCCGCCCTGCTCGCGCTGCCTGCGCTCGCCGACGAGGCGCAGATCCGCCAGGCGATCGAAGCGAAACTCGGCGGGGTCAAGGTCGAAGGCGTCCAGCCCGCGCCGGTGGCGGGAATCTTCGAGGTCCGGTTCCAGTCGCGCGAAGGCCCCCAGATCGTCTACACGGATGCGCAGGGCAGCTACATCTTCACCGGGCATCTGATCGATGCGAAGAACGACCGCGATCTCACCGAGGAGCGGCTGAAGAAGCTCACGGCGATCGAATTCGGTTCCCTGCCGCTCGATCTCGCGGTCAAGGTCCAGCGCGGCAACGGCAAGCGCGTGCTGGCGATGTTCAGCGATCCCTATTGTCCCTATTGCAGGAGGCTGGAGCAGTCCTTGCTGCAGCTCGACGACATCACCGTGTACGTCTTCATGTATCCGGTGATTCGTCCCGACAACGCCGACCATTCGCGGGCGGTGTGGTGTTCCAAGGATCGCGCCAAGGCCTGGCTGGAGCTCGCGGCCGCCGACCGGCCGAAGGTCCCGGCGGCCGGCGCGAACTGTGCCAATCCGGTGGACAAGGTGCTCGAACTCGGAAGATCGATGCGCGTCAGAAGCACGCCGACGCTCTATTTCGCGAACGGCGAGCGCGCCGAAGGCGGCATGCCGATCGGGCAGATGCGCGCCAAGCTGGATGAGATCGCCCGGCAGCCGACCGGGAAAAACTGATCCGGGATTCCGGCGCCGCAGCGCCGTGGCTCAGGGACGCGGCGGGCCTTCCCCGCGCGGCCACAGGACCCACATCCGGCCCTGCTGGCGCATGCGCCCGGCAAGCGTGCCGGCCTCGCTCCCGGTGCCCCAGAAGAGGTCCGCGCGCACTGCGCCCCGGATCGCGCCGCCCGTGTCCTGGGCGGCCATCAGGCGCAGCAGCGGCTGCGCGGAAAGCGGCATGCTGGTTCCCAGGAACACCGGCGCGCCCAGGGGCACCGCGCGTGGATCCACGGCCAGGCTGTAGCCCGCGCTGAGCGGCGCTCCCAACGCGCCGATCGGACCGTCTGCAGCGCCGGGCGGCGCCGCTCTAGCTGGCAGTTCCCGGAAAAAAACATAACTCGGGTTGACATCCAGCGCCTCGCGCAGCCTGCCGGGATTGGCGGCGGCCCAGGCCTTGATCCCCTGCATCGAGGACTGCTCGAGGCTGAGTTCGCCGCGCTGGATCAGATATCGGCCCAGGGAGCGGTACGGATGGCCGTTCTGGTCGGCGTAGCGCAGGTACAGGCGTGCGCCCGAGGCAAGCTCGACCTGCCCCGAGCCCTGGATCTGGAGAAAGAACAGTTCGACCGGGTCCTCCACCCATGCCAGCACCGGCGCACGAAACGGATTCTTGCTTTCGATCTCGGCGCGCGTCCAGTAGGGCACGAGGCGGTTCCCCTCGATGCGGCCGCGCAGGCGCATGCCCCTGAGTTCCGCATACACGTTTTCGAGATCCACCGCGACCAGGTCTTCAGGCACGCCGTACAGCGGAAGCCGGAAACGGTCGGTGCGCGTGCGGCTTCCGGGCAGGACCGGCTCGTAATAGCCGGTGATCATGCCTTCGGCCGCACCCTCCGCCGACCCCAGCGCCCAGGCCGAGAACGTCTCCTCGACGAAGCGCCGCGCGGCGGACTCGTCGTTGGCGGGAACGGCGAGCGCGCCGTCGCAGGCACGGCGCAGCGGATGGGACGCCGCGATCCACGCGCAGCCTGCGGCGAAGGCACGCAGCCCCGGAGCGATCGCCGTGCTCTCCCAGCCGGGAATCTCTGCGAACGCGGCCTGCCGGTACGTCGCCTCGGCGCGCTTGGCCGGCGCCGGGCAATGCGGACACTCGGCGCATGGCGGGCAGGTACCCCGGGAAGTCGGCTGCGCGAGTTGGGCGCAGCCGGCAGGGACTAGAATCGCGGCAACGAAGAAGGCAAAGGCGCGGACGATGTGGGTCATATATCTCGAGATGGGCGTGGCCCTTGCGCTGCTGATTCTAATCGTGTGGTGGACCTGGCCGGCGAAGCCTCGCGAGGACAGGCCGCAGCGCGAAGGGCGCGAGGGCGGGCCGCGATGAGCGAAGCGGGCACGCGCGCAACCCTGCGCGCCAGGGCCTACGATCTCCTCGCCCGCGACGATAGCGGGCCCGGCGCCCGGGCGGTCCGCGCCGCTCTGGTGCTGCTGATCGTCGTCAGCGTCACCGCGGCGGTCGTCAAGTCGGTGCCGCAGATCGGGCGCGCGCACGGCAACCTGCTCGATCTGGTGCTGCTGCTCACCACCTTCGGGTTCGCGATCGAGTACGGACTGCGCATCTGGATCGCAGCCGACAACCCGGGCGCGGCCGGCGCGGCGCGCGAGCGCCTGCGCTACCTGTTCTCGCTTCCCGGCCTGGTCGACCTGATCGCCGCGATCCCGTTCGCGCTCGCCCCGCACCTGGGGCTGAACATCGACTGGCTCGACATCGTGCCGATCTTCAAGCTGCTGCGCCATACCGCGGCGTTCCAGTTCATGGTCGAGGCGGTCTACAGCGAGCGGCGCGTGCTCGGGAGCGCGGCGGTGCTGATGCTGGCGCTGCTCGTATTCCAGTCGAGCGCGGTCTATTACTTCGAGCGCGAGGCGCAGCCCGACAAGTTCGGCAGCATTCCAGAGGCCATGTGGTGGGGCATCGTGACGCTGACCACGGTGGGCTACGGCGATATCACGCCGGTAACGCCGTGGGGGAAGATCGCGGGCGGCCTCACCGCGGTGATGGGTCTGTGCATGTTCGCCATTCCGGTGGGCATCATCGCCTCGGCATTCATCGAGGCGGTGCGGCGGCGCGAGTTCGTCGACACCTGGAACCTGGTCGCCAAGGTGCCGCTGTTCCGCATGCTCGATGCGGCGCGCATCGCTGCGGTCGCGGGCGTGCTGCGCGCGCGCCGCGCCGAGCGCGGCGAGCGGCTGATCCGCAAGGGGGACCAGGCCGATGCGATGTATTTCATCGTATCGGGCGAGGTCGAGGTGGATCAGGAAAGCGCCGCGCCCAAGGGGCGGCTCGGCGCCGGCGATTTCTTCGGCGAGATCGCGCTGATCGCCGAGCGGGAGCGCACCGCGACCATCACCGCGCTGACGGCCTGCAGGTTGCTGGTGCTGCACAAGGATGATTTCGAGCGGTTCATGGACGCCCACCCGGACCTGAAACAGGCGGTGCGCGACGCGGCGCAGCGGCGCCTCAAGGAAATCAACGCGGCGTGACGCGGCGAGGCGTCAGCGCGGCGCGGCGCGCAGTGCCAGAATTGCATCGAGCGTCTTGCGGGCCTCGCTGAGCGTCGGGCCTCCCAGCGCCACCGCGGTCCGCGCGGCCGCCTCCGCGTCGGCGAGCCCGCCCAGCGCCGCCAGCACGTGGGCGAGATTGTTGAACGCGGCACCCGATCCGGGATGCGTTTCGCTGGCGCGTCGGAATGCGCGCTCGGCGGCCCGCAGGTCCTTCATGGCGTACTCGGCGTTGCCCAGGCCGATCAGGCCGATCAGATTGGCGGGCCAGCGCTCGAGCAGGGCGCGATAGGACTCGCGCGCCTCACGCACACGACCCGCCTGCTGCAGCGCCGCGACGGCGGTGGCGAAATCGGCCTCGCGCGCGGTCGCCGGCACGCGGCCCGGCGGCAGCGCGAGCATCGACCAGTAGTTGCTGTCCTGCCAGAAGAACTCCAGGAACGAGAAACTCCACTCGTCGCGCGCCCGTTTGGCCGAGCGTACGATGATTTTCTGCGCCTCGAGGTCGTAGCCCACGATCACCGCGTAGTGCCAGACCGGGAACAGGCGGATCGTGAGGTTCAGCAGCACCACCACCGGCGTGCCGGCCGCAACTTCGCGCAGGACCGACGCCAGTTGCGGGGCAAGCGTGTACGCGACGAGGCCCGAGCGCCGGGTTGCCCCGAGCATTTCGGCCTGGAGGCTTCCCTGCCGTCCCGGCAGGTACACCATCGGTGTCACTGTATCGACGCTTGCCGGAACTCCAGCGGCATTGAACACCATCGCAAGCGATGCCGGGCCGCAGAGGAAATCGTCCTGCAGGTGGAACGGCACCTGCGTCAGTTCGACGCGTAGCGGCAAGCCGGCCGGCGCCGCGACGCGCAGCGCGTCGCTCTGCGGCAGCGAAACGCAGCCGCCGAGGCAGAACGCCGCAGCCAGCGCGGCAAAAAAAAAGCCCGCGCGAACGCGGGCTTTTCCAGCGGCGCGGCACATAGCCGCTGTTGCGGTTACTTCTTGACCATCCACCATACCAGCACGCCAATCAGGATGAGCAGCAGCAGGCCCGAGCTGCCGGCGCCGGCCGGCAGGCTGTCGATCTGGCCCGCGAGCTTGGCGACTTCGACATCGGTAAGGGCAGCGACGCGGTCCTTGGCAGCCTGCGGCGTGAGGCCGAGCGACTGCAGTTGACCCGCAACGTCGGCCCGGCTGATCTGGCCGAGGACGGTTGCGCGCGCGGCTTGCGCCTGCGCTGCCGATACCACTTCATCGGTGCCGATCATTCCGGCGTTGACCTGGAACGGCAAGCCGATCAGGCAGACGACCAGTAGACGGCTGACAAGACGAACGAAAGACGTGCTCATCGGAACCCTTTCATGTTGATTGATGGAAGCTTGCGCATCGCCCTGCACCACCCTTCGACCCCGTCGTGCACTGGGCTGCAAGCAATCTAGCGCCGGGCTGCCGGGTGAGTCAAGCGCCAGATTCAATACCGCCGCCAACATATGTTTGGCGTCGCCCGTCCCCGACGGCCGAAGACGGCGCTCCAATGCCAGCATCACGGTAGAATGCCCGCTTTTCGGCACAACCGCCAAGCCGAGAAGAGCGGGCCGGCCAGCAATCCAAGGGAACGAATATGACCAGCAAGCGTGCCGACGGCCGCATCCTCATCTACAGCCATGACACGATGGGCCTCGGCCATCTGCGCCGCTGCCGCACGATCGCCCATTCGCTGGTGGAGAAATTCAAGCACGTTTCGGTCCTGATCCTCTCCGGCTCGCCGATCATCGGCTCGTTCGACTTTCGCGCGCGGGTGGACTTCGTGCGCATTCCGGGCGTGATCAAGCTGCGCAGCGGCGAGTACACCTCGCTCAACCTGCACCTCGATATCGAGCAGACGCTCAAGCTGCGCGGCTCCATCATCCGCCATACCGCCGACGTGTTCGGGCCGGACCTGTTCATCGTCGACAAGGAGCCGATGGGCCTGCGCGGCGAGGTACTGGATACGCTCGAGATGCTCAAGCCGCGCGGCACCCGGCTGATTCTCGGCCTGCGCGACGTGCTGGACGAACCGCGCCTGCTCGAACCGGAGTGGCAGCGCAAGAACGTGCTGCCGGCGTTGCGCGGGTTGTACGACGAGATCTGGGTCTACGGCCTGCCGCAGATCTGCGATCCGCTCGAGGGCGTGTCGCTGCCGATCAGTGTGCGCCAGAAGATGGTCTACACGGGATATCTCCACCGCGAGGTGCCGACGCACGGCGCGCCGCCGCGCATGCCCGAGATCACCAACCGGCCCTACCTGCTGGTCACCACCGGCGGCGGCGGCGACGGCGAGGCGCTGATCGAATGGGTGCTGCGGGCCTACGAGCACGATCCGCTGTTGCCGTACCCGGCGCTGCTGGTGCTCGGACCGTTCATGCAGCCCGAGCGCCAGGCCGAGTTCATGGACCGCGCCGCGCGCCTGAAGCGCGTGGACGTGATCACCTTCCACAGCCACCTCGAGGTGCTGGTGGCGCGCGCCGCGGGCGTCGTCGCAATGGGGGGCTACAACACCTTCTGCGAAGTGCTGTCGATGGACAAGCGCGCCCTCATCGTGCCGCGCACCGAGCCGCGGCTGGAGCAATATATCCGCATCTCGCGTGCCGCCAAGCTGGGCCTCATTTCGATGCTGGCCGATGACGGTCGTTACGATCCCGCGGTGATGGCGGCGGCGCTGCGCCGCATGCCGAGCCAGAACCGCCCGTCCGAGATCGTGGTGCCCGGGCTGCTCGAGGGACTGGACAACGTCAACCGGCTGGTGGCGCCCTGGCTCGAGCACGCGACGGAAGCCGAAGAGCCCCAGGCGCTGCCGCGGATCGCCTAGCGCGCGGGCGCGCTCCTTTGCCAACGCGCGGGCGCGCTCCTTGACCTCGATGGCCGGTGGTCCGCGCCCGGGCCGCGTCGCCTTTGTCCTGAAAGGCTATCCGAGGCTTTCGGAAACCTTCATCGCCCAGGAAATCGCCGCGCTCGAGCGCCGCGGCCTGGAAATCCTGATCGTCTCGCTGCGCCATCCGACCGATACGCGCCGGCACCCGGTGCACGACGAAATCCGCGCTTCGGTCCTGTACTTGCCCGAATACCTTCTTTTGGAGCCGTTGCGGGTCGTCCGTGCCTGGCTTCGCGTAAGTAGAAATGCGAGATACAGGGAAACTCGAAATCTCTGGCTGCGCGACCTGCTGCGCGATCCGACGCCGAACCGCATCCGGCGCTTCGGCCAGGCGCTGGTGCTCGCCGACGAACTGCCGGCGGACGTGCGGCATCTGCACGCGCATTTCCTGCATACCCCTGCCTCTGTCGCCCGATATGCGGCGCTGCTCGCCGGGCTCCCCTGGACGGGGTCCGCGCATGCCAAGGACATCTGGACCACCCCCGAGTGGGAAAAGCGCGACAAGCTCGCCTCCTGCGAATGGCTGGTCACCTGCACGGCGGCAAATCACGCGCACCTCGCCGCGCTCGCCCCTCCGGGCCGCGTCGACCTCGTCTACCACGGTCTCGACTTGTCGCGCTTTCCACCTGAAAAAACCGCCAAGGAATCGAAAAACGGAATCGACCCCGGCAAGCCGCTGATCATCCTGTCGGTTGGCCGGCTGGTGGAAAAAAAGGGCACCGACGTCCTGCTGGAGGCGCTGGCGCGGCTGCCGATGAATCTGCATTGGCGGCTGGTGCATGTGGGGGGCGGGCCCCTCAAGAGCCGACTCGAGCGGCGCGCGCGCGCGCTCGGCATCGCGCAACGCATTCAATGGCGCGGCGCGCGCACCCAGGCGGAGCTGCTCGCGGAATACCGTGCCGCGGACCTGTTCGCGCTCGCCGCGCGCGTGGCGCGCGACGGCGACCGCGACGGACTGCCGAACGTGCTCGCGGAGGCGCAGAGCCAGGGACTCGCCTGCGTGGCGACCAAGGTCTCGGGAATCCCGGAATTGGTCGAAAACGAAAGGACCGGTCTGCTGGTCGCGCCCGAGTCGCCGGAAGAATTCGCGCGCGCGCTGCAGGCGTTGATTGCCGATCCGGTGCGGCGCCGCACGCTGGGCGAGGCAGGGCGCCAGCGCGTGCATGCGCAATTTACCCTGGAGGCGAACCTTGGGCCGCTCGCGCGCCGCTTCGGCTTGGGGGGCGTGGAATAGAATCGTGCATGCTCGGAACATGCCATTGCGCATCGCGTTCTACGCGCCGCTGAAATCCCCGACGCACGGCACTCCCTCGGGCGACCGACGCGTCGCGGGACTGCTCATGGACGCGCTCGCGCGCGCGGGGCATCGCGTCGAGCTCGCATCGACGTTCCGCAGCTATGACGCCGGGGGCGACGCGCCGCGCCAGGCGGCGCTGCGCGAGCAGGGCAGCGCGCTCGGACTGCGGCTCGCCGCGCAGTGGCGCGACGCTCCGGCCGAGGCGCGGCCCGATCTCTGGTTCACCTATCACGTGTATTACAAGGCGCCGGACTGGCTCGGACCGGAGGCGAGCGCGGCGCTCGGCGTGCCCTACGTGATCGCCGAGGCATCGCACGCGAACAAGCGCGCCGGCGGTCCCTGGGAAATCGGCCACCGCGGCGCCGCCGACGCGATACGGCGCGCGGATCTGCTTCTCTGCCCATCGCGTGACGACGTAGAGGGCTTGCGCGACGTTGCCGCTTCGCCCGAGCGCATCGCGCTGCTGCCGCCGTTTCTCGATCCGGCGCCGTTCCGCGCTGCGGCGGCGAGGCGCAATGCCGAACGCACACGCCTTGCGCAGACGCACGCTCTCGACCCCGGGGTGCCCTGGATTGCGGTGGCCGCAATGATGCGGCCGGGCGACAAACTGGCTTCCTATCGCGCGCTCGCCGGCGCGCTCGGTCGCCTGAGCGACATCCCTTGGCGCTTGGTCGTCGCTGGCGACGGCGCGGCGCGCGCCGAGGTCGAGGCGGCGCTCGCTGCCGCGATTCCCGGACGCGCCGCCTTTCTCGGCGCGCTCAGCTTGAAGGAAGTGGCCGCGGCGTACGCTGCGGCGGATCTGTGCGTCTGGCCCGCGGTCAACGAGGCCTATGGCATGGCGTTGCTCGAGGCGCAGGCCGCGGGCGTGCCGGTGGTTTCCTGCGCCACGCGTGGCGTTCCCGATATCGTCGAGCACGGCCGGACCGGATTGCTCGCGCCTTGCGGCGACGAGCAGGCGCTCGCCGGGCTGGTGCGGGAGCTGCTGCTCGACACGGACAGGCGCTCCCGGTTGAGTGCTGCCGCGGCGGCGTTCGCCGCCGGCGAGCGCAGTCTCGAATCGGCCGCAGCGCGCCTCGCGCAGTTGCTCGCGCGCTTTTCCGCGATGCCGCTCAAAACGCCGGTGTGATATGAGCGTCGGGCGCGTCGGGCGCGCGAGCGGCACTCGTGCCTTCATCTACGTCCAGCACCTGCTCGGGATCGGCCACCTGAAGCGGGCCGCGACGCTTGCCTGCGCGCTGGCGCACGACGGGCTCGAAGTCACGCTTGCCAGCGGCGGCCTTGCGGTTCCGGAGATTGCTTCTGACACGGAAATGCGTGGCGTGCGCCTGGTGCAGTTGCCGCCGGCGAGCGCCGCCGATCTTTCCTTCAAGACACTGGTCGACGTCAATGGCAGGGAAATCGACGAGCAGTGGAAACGACGGCGCAGCGAAGCCTTGCGCGCTGCCTGGCGCGCCGCCGATCCGCACATCCTGGTGCTGGAGCTGTTTCCGTTCGGCCGCAGGCAGATGCGCTTTGAATTGATGCCGCTGCTCGGTGCTGCCGCCGGAGCAGCGCGCCGCCCTGCGATCGTCTGCTCGGTGCGCGATGTGCTGGGTGGCCAGAAAAGTCCGCAACGGCAGCAGGAAACGCTGGACCTTATCGGGCGCTATTTCGATTGGGTCCTGGTGCATGCCGATCCAGCGGTCATCGGCTTCGAGCGCACTTTCCCGCTTGCCGCGCAATTGCAGCGGAAAATTCGATATACCGGTTACGTGGTCGACGTTCCCGACCAGCCCGGGAACGAAAGTCCCGCCGGCAAAGGGGAGGTCATCGTCTCCGCCGGCGGCGGCGCGGTGGGCGCGGGGCTGCTCGAGACCGCGATCCGGGCACGGCCGCTGACCACGTTGCGAAGCCGCACCTGGCGCGTACTGGCCGGAGGCAATCTTCAGGAGGCATCGTTTGCAGCGCTCGCGCGGCTTGCCGCCGAGATCGGCGAAGGGCGCGTCGTGGTGGAGCGCGCGCGCAGCGATTTCACGACCTTGCTTGCGAATTGCGAGCTCTCGGTGAGCCAGGCGGGGTACAACACGCTCATGGAAGTGGTCCAGGCGCGCGCGCGCGCCGTCGCCGTGCCTTTCGCGGGCGGCCACGAGACCGAGCAGACGCTGCGCGCGCGCTGCTTCGCCGAGCGGGGGTTGCTGGAACTCGTGGACGAATGCGCCCTTGCGCCGGAGCGGCTTGCCGCGGCGATCGATCGCGCGGCCCGCAAACCGCGTCCGGCGCGCGGCGCCATCGATCTGCAAGGCGCGCAATGCAGCGCGACGCTGATCGCGCGTTGGGCCGCGGACAGGGTGTCATGAACGCGTCGCGGCGCGCGTCATGCTGAGCGGGGCCTGGCGCGCCCTGGCCGAAGAGATTGCGTTCTGGCGCGACGCCGGGCTTACGGTCGAGTTCTGGTGGCGCGACGACGATGCCGCGCGGCCGGCCCCGGCGCTTGCCCGGCTGCTCGCCCTTTCCGCGAATGCTTCCGTGCCGCTCGCGCTGGCGGTGGTGCCGCTCGGCGCCGATCCAGGCCTGCTTGCCGGCTTCGGTGAGCCGGTGAGCGTGCTTCAGCACGGCACCGATCACCGCAATCGCGCCCTGCGGGGCGAGAAGAAGACCGAATTCCCGGTCTCGGAACCGCCTCGGGTGGCGGCTGCGCGGCTCGCGATGGCCCGCGAGCAGCTTGAGGTGCGCGCCGGGAATCGCTTCATTCCGGTCCTGGCGCCGCCTTGGAACAGGCTGCCCGAGGCGCTCGTGCCGCATCTTGCGGCCGCGGGGTTCCGCGGCCTGAGCCAATATGGGGCGCGCAGGAGCGCCGAACCCGCGACCGGACTGCGGCAGGTCAATACGCACGTGGATGTAATTGGCTGGCGCGCGGGCCGGGGCTTCGCGGGCGAAGACGAGTCTCTTGCCGCCGCCACCATGCACCTCGCGGCAAAGCGCGCGGGCGCGGCCGATCGGCGCGAGGCGACCGGCTGGCTCACGCACCATGCGGTCCACGACGACGCGGCGTGGACGTTTCTCGAACGATTGTTCGAAACGACCCGGAAATTGCCGGGGGTGCGCTGGCGGAGCGCACCGGAACTATTTCACATTTCGTGACCCGGTCGTTTCAGTATCCCTTATCGTGTTTATGCGCCGACTATGCGGGCAGCGCTATCGGGCTGGCGTGTTCGCTCGGCCCGCTCGCGTACCTGCAACCGGCCGCGGCCATGGCGTGGCTGCTGGCTGCGGCCGCCGCGCTATTCCTCGTATACTTTGGCCGAACGGTCTGCCGGCAGCTGACCCACATCGAACTGGACGAGGCCGGAATCCGCGCCAGGGGACCGCTTGGCGCTGCAATCCGGTGGGAACATCTGCGTTCGCTGCGGCTCGATTATTACTCGACGCGCCGCGACCGCGAGAGGGGATGGATGCATTTGAGGCTCCGTGACGCGCAGCGCACGATCCGCATCGACTCGGAGGTCGACGGCTTCGCCGACATTGCGCGCGCCGCCGCCGCCGCGGCGCGGCGCCGCGGCGCCGATCTCGATGAAGCCACGTGCGCCAATCTCCGGATGCTCGGGATCGTACCGAACCCGGCGCAGGCTGCATGAGCGACGTCCTGCAGATCCGCGACCTGAGGGTCTACCTCGATGTCGACGCGGGCACGGTCAAGGCGGTGGACGGAGTGTCGTTCCGTATTCCCGAGGGCCGCACGGTGGCGCTGGTGGGCGAATCGGGTTCCGGCAAGAGCATGGTGGCGCAGGCGATCATGAGCATCCTGCCGCGCGTGGCGCGCGTCGAATCGGGCGAGATCCTGTTCCTTGACCCGAAAAAACCCGGCATCGTCACCGACATTTCGCGCCTCGATCCGGAAGGCGCGCCGGTGCGCGCGATCCGCGGCGGCCGGATCTCGATCATTTTCCAGGAACCGATGACCGCGCTGTCGCCGCTGCACACGGTCGGCAACCAGATCGGCGAAGCGCTGATGCTGCACCGCCCGGACCTGGGCAAGGCCGAGCGGCGCGACGCGGTGCGCGAGATGCTGCGGCTGGTGGGATTCGCCGATCCGGTCAAGGCCGAGCATACCTATCCGTTCGAGCTCTCCGGCGGCCTGCGCCAGCGCGCCATGATCGCGATGGCGCTGGTGTGCCGGCCGGCGCTGCTGGTCGCCGATGAGCCGACTACCGCGCTCGACGTCACCATCCAGGCGCAGATCCTGCAGCTGGTGAGTTCCCTCCAGAACGAGCTGCGCATGGCGATGCTGCTGATCACGCACGATCTGGGCATCGTCGCCAACATGGCCGAGGAAGTAGTCGTGATGTATCAAGGCAAGGTGGTCGAGGCGGGTACGGTGGAGGACATTTTCCGCGACCCGCGCCATCCGTACCTGAAAGCGCTGATGCGCGCGGTACCGCGCTTCAACATGGCGCCGGGCGAGCGCCTGACGCCGATCCGCGAGATCCACGCGGCCACCGATCACCTGATCTCCGGCCGCGGGCGGCCGCACGGCGAGTACGCGGGCGGCGATCCGCTGCTCACGGTGCGCAATCTCTCCAAGCGCTTCGAGACGCGCAAGACCTCCCTTTTCGGCCGCAAGCTCGCGGGCGATGTGCTTGCGGTCGACAACGTGAGCTTCCACGTCGAGGCGGGCGAATGCCTCGGACTGGTCGGCGAATCGGGCTGCGGCAAGACCACCACCGCGAAGATGATCCTGCGCTCGGTGACGCCCGACGCCGGCGAGATCGTGTTCAATGACCGCGGCATACCGCACGACGTGCTCGCGCTCCACGGGCCGGAGCTGTTCGCCTACCGGCGCAAGGTCCAGTTCGTGTTCCAGGACCCGTTCAGTTCACTCAACCCGCGCATGACGGTCCAGGACATCGTCGCCGAGCCGCTCGTGATCCACGGCATCGGCGACGAGGAAGAGCGCTTCGCCCGGGTGAAGGAACTGATGACGCTGGTCGGGCTGGACGTGCGCTACCTGCGCCGCTATCCGCACAGTTTCTCGGGTGGCCAGCGCCAGAGGATCGGCATTGCGCGCGCGCTCGCGCTCGGGCCCGAGCTGCTGATCTGCGACGAGCCGGTCTCGGCGCTCGACGTCTCGGTGCAGGCCCAGGTGCTCAACCTGCTGCTGGACCTGAAGAGCGCGCTCAACCTGACCTATATTTTCATATCGCACAACCTCGCGGTGGTGCATTACGTCGCCGACCGCATCGCCGTCATGTGCGCCGGCCGGCTGGTCGAGCTGGCGCCCTACGCCGAGCTGTTCCGCAACCCGGTTCATCCCTACACCAAGGCGCTGCTCGCCGCGGTGCCGGACCCGGACCTGGGCCGCAAGCTCGATTTCGCCGCCCTGATGGAGGGCAAGGCCTCCGATCCGGACGCCTGGCCGGCGCCGTTCCGTATCGAAGGCGCGGCGCAAACCCACCTGCTGGATATCGGCGCCAGCCACTTCGTGCGCGCGCACCAGGGCGCGGACATCTCGGAACTTACCTCATGATCAGACCGCTCGCAGTCCTCATCCTGGCCCCGCTCCTCGCAGGCGCTGCGCCCCAGACCGCGGCACAGGGGAAATTCATCGAGCCGCCGATGTTCGAGGAACAGTTGAAGGCCGGCAAGCTGCAACCGGCGGCCAAGCGCCTTCCCGAGGTGCCGTTGGTGGTGAAGTTCGCCACCGGGACCGAGCCGGGCCAGCATGGCGGCAGCCTCAGCATGCTGATCGGCCGTAGCCGGGACGTGCGCATGCTGGTGGTCTACGGTTATGCCCGGCTGGTCGGCTACGACCAGAACTTCAACATCGTGCCGGATATCCTCGAGAGCATCGACGCCAAGGGCGAGCGCGTCTTCACCATGAAGCTGCGCAAGGGACACCGCTGGTCCGACGGGCAGCCGTTCACTACCGATGACTTCCGCTATTTCTGGGAGGACGTCGCCAACAACAAGGAACTCAGCCCGACCGGACCGCCGAGCGACCTGCTGGTGAACGGCGAGGCGCCCAAGGTCGAATTTCCCGACCGGCAGACGGTGCGCTACAGCTGGTCCAAGCCCAACCCCGATTTCCTGCCGCGCATGGCCGGCGCATCGCCGCTGTTCATTTTCCGGCCGGCGCATTACCTGAAGCAGTTCCACCGCAAATACAGCTCCAAGGCGCTCGAATCGGACGCGGGCGCGAAAAAACGCGGCTGGGCGGCGGTCCACAATCGCGAAGACAACATGTACCAGTTCGACAATCCGAAACTGCCGACGCTGCAACCCTGGATGAACATCACCAAGCCCCCGGCGGACCGCTTCGTCGCGGTGCGCAATCCCTATTTTCACCGCGTCGATCCGGACGGCCGGCAACTGCCCTACATCGACCGCGTCGTGCTCGCGGTGGCCGAGGGCAAGCTGATTCCGGCCAAGACCGGCGCCGGCGAATCGGACCTGCAGGCGCGCGACATCCAGTTCAACAACTTCACTTTCCTGAAAAAAGGCGAGAAGACCAACAACTACCGGACGCGGCTGTGGAAGACCGCGCGCGGCTCGCATTTCGCGCTGTTTCCGAATCTGAACGTGAACGACCCGGTCTGGCACAAGGTCCTGCGCGACGTGCGCTTCCGCCGCGCGCTGTCGCTGGCGATCGATCGCGCGCAGGTGAACCAGGTGCTCTACTTCGGTCTCGCCGCCGAAGGCAACAATACGCTGGTACCGGAGAGTTCGCTCTACAGGAAGGAATACCAGACGCGCTGGGCGCAGCACGACAGAAAGGCGGCGGAAAAGCTGCTCGACGAGGCTGGCCTGAAGCGCGGCGCGGACGGCATCCGGAAGCTCCCTGACGGCCGGCCGATCGAGATCATCGTCGAGACCGCGGGCGAGAGTACCGAGCAGACGGACGTGCTGGAATTGATCCGGGAGAACTGGCGCGAGATCGGCATCAAACTGTTTCCAAAACCCTCGCAGCGGGAGGTGCTCCGCAACCGCGTCTTTTCCGGGGACGCGCTGATGTCGGTCTGGAGCGGAATCGAGAATGGTCTTGCCAGCCCCGACATCAGCCCCGAGGAACTGGCGCCGATCAGCCAGCAGCAGCTGCAATGGCCCAAGTTCGGCCAGTACTTCGAAACCGGCGGCAAGGCGGGCGAGGCGCCGGACATCGCGGAGGCGATCGAGTTGATGAAGCTCAATGCCCAATGGCGCGAGGCCGCGACGCGCGAGGAGCGCGCGAAAATCTGGCACCGCATGCTGCAGATCCACGCCGAACAGCAGTTCGTGATCGGCGTGGTGAGCGGCGTGGCGCAGCCGGTGGTGGTGCGCAATACGCTCAGGAACGTGCCCGAAAAGGGCATCTACAACTGGGACCCGGGCGCCTTCTTCGGCATCTACCGTCCCGACACCTTCTGGATCAGCGAGCCGCGCAGGTAAGCGCGCCGGGTACCACCAAGGTTACGCCGCAGATTCCACCGCAGGTTCCGAGCTCTCATGCTGACCTACACCATCCGGCGGCTGCTGATCATGATCCCGACGCTGCTCGTGATCAGCTTCGTCACCTTCAGCATCATCAAGCTGCCGCCGGGGGACTTTCTTTCCAACCAGATCGCGGAACTGCGCAGCCAGGGCGACAAGGCGGCGCTCGAACGCGCCGAGTTCATGCGCGCTCAATACGGCCTGGACAAGCCTTTCCTCGAGCAATACGCGGTGTGGGTCGGGATCTGGCCCACCGAGCGCGGCTTCTCGGGGCTGCTGCAGGGCGACTGGGGCTGGTCGTTCGAGCACGATCTGCCGGTGGCGGAGGTGGTCGGCGACCGGATGCTGCTTTCGTTCATCCTGAATTTCACCGTCATCCTGTTCACCTGGGCGGTCGCGTTCCCGATCGGCGCCTATGCAGCGACGCACCAGTACAGCTGGGGCGACTACGGCCTGACGCTGCTCGGCTACGTGGGCCTCGCGACGCCGAATTTTCTTTTCGCCCTGGTGCTGATGTATTTCGCCAATGTCGAATTCGGGCTCGCGATCGGCGGCATCATGGATCCCGAGTACCTCGACAAGCCCTGGAGCTGGGCCAAGTTCGGCTCGGTGCTGAACCACCTCTGGATCCCGGTGATCGTGATCGGCACCTCGGGCACCGCCGGCATGATCCGGCGCCTGCGCGCCAACCTGCTGGACGAGCTGCAGAAGCAATATGTGGTCACCGCGCGCGCCAAGGGCATGCCGCCGTTCGGGCTGCTGGTGAAATACCCGCTGCGCATGTCGCTCAACCCGTTCATCGCGGACATCGGCAACCTGCTGCCCAGCGTCATCTCCGGTTCGGCGATCGTCGCGGTGGTGCTGTCGCTGCAGACTTCGGGGCCGATGCTGCTCGACGCGCTGCGCAGCCAGGACCAGTACCTTGCCGGATCGTTCCTGATGTTTCTCGCGCTGCTCACGGTGATCGGAATGTTCATCTCCGACCTGCTGCTCGCGGTTCTCGATCCGCGCATCCGCCTCACCGGAGGCATGGCGAGATGAGAAGCGGCACAGGAGCCGGTGTGATAAGTAGCGCAGGAGCCGGCGCGTGAGCGCCAAGCTGGAGCACTATGTCGCCACCGAGCCGTTCGAGCCGCTCGCGACCGAAACGCTGACCCCCGAGCAGGAACGCTTCTACCGCGCTTCGCAGTGGAAGATCATGTGGTGGAAATTCAGGCGCCATCGCATCGCGGTTATTTCCGCGTGGCTGCTGCTTTTCTTCTACGCCTCGATCCTGGTGAGCGAGGTGCTCTCGCCGTACAACCTGCATAGCCGCGACACGCGCCACATCTATGCGCCGCCGCAGTCGCTGCAGCTGTTCCACGAGGGAAAATTCGTCGGGCCGTTCGTCTACGGCTACAGCATGGAGCTGAACATGCAGACGATGCGGCGCGAATTCCGCCCGGACCAGACCAAGGTCCAGGCGCTGCGCTTTTTCTGCCGTGGCGACGGCTACGAGTTCTGGGACCTGTTCGAGGCCGACCTGCATCTCGTCTGTCCGGCCGCGGGCGGCACCTTCTTCCTCTTCGGCACCGACCGTCTGGGGCGCGATGTGCTCTCGCGCATCATCCACGGCACCCGCATTTCGCTCACCGTGGGGCTGCTCGGGATCGCGGTCAGCTTCCTGATCGGGATCATCCTGGGCGGAATTTCGGGCTATTACGGCGGCTGGATCGATTCCCTGATCCAGCGCTTCATCGAGATGGTGCGCTCCTTCCCCGAGCTGCCGCTGTGGATGGCGCTCTCGGCCGCGCTGCCGGTGAACTGGAGCCCGGTGCTGGTCTACTTCGGCATCACCATCATTCTCGGATTGCTCGATTGGCCGGGCCTTGCACGCGCAGTGCGCTCGAAACTTCTTGCGTTGCGCGAAGAGGAGTTCGCCACTGCCGCGGTGCTGATGGGTGCGACGCCGGGTCGCGTGATCGGGCGGCACCTGCTGCCAAGCTTTGCCAGTCACCTGATCGCCTCGCTCACGCTTTCTGTGCCCAGCATGATCCTGGGCGAAACGGCGCTGTCTTTTCTCGGCCTGGGTCTGCGGCCGCCGGTGACCAGCTGGGGGGTACTGCTGAACGAAGCGCAGAACATCAACGTGGTCGCGCTCTACCCCTGGTTGATGCTGCCGGTGGTGCCGGTGTTCGTGGTGGTGCTCGCGTTCAATTTCTTCGGCGACGGGCTGAGGGACGCCGCCGACCCGTACAGATAGGCCGCGCTCCGCGCCAGTTCCGAATCCAGGTCGAACGCCGGCCGCAGGTCCTCGCATACGTCGCACACGAGCCTTATTCGGCAATTTGTCTTCCAGCATCCGATGTCGCCGAATTGAGCGAACAGGACCCTGGAAAGATGATCGTTGCCGCGCCCTTTCAGCAGCACGAGGTCGCCGCTGCGAAGCTCCGATTTCAGGTAGCGGGCGGCGCCATGGAGGTCCGTAAAACTGAGGGCACATTCCGGCTTCATGCCCGACGCAACAGCCTGCCTGACTGCATTGCGCCCATGCTCTCCGATGAATACCGCGAGGCCGGCCGTCCGGGCGGCTATGTTTCCCAGCTCCCTGAGGCGATTGCGGGAATTTGTTCTTGAATCGGAAAAACCGCTGACGACCAGCACGCGGCGCACCGCTTCTGACTCCCGCAAGACTTGCAGCGCCGCGTTCAACGTATCGAGAGAGCCGTTCGCTTCATCGCGCAGAATGGTGGCGCCGCTTGGCAGCAACACCGGCTGGATTCGCGCCATGAACGGCCTGACTCGCCCGAGCCCGCGGGCGGCGGCTTCCAGCGGAATCCCGCAGGAGATCGCCGCAAGGAGCGCGGCGAGCACCGAATTCACCCAGTGCTCGCCGACCAGATTGGTACGGACGAACTGCGTCTCGGATTTGGTGTGTACCCGGAGACTCAGCCGGGCAGGCCACTTCGACGACACCGCGTCCGCCCGGAGATCAGTCCCCGCGCAATGCCCGAAGGTCTTCACTCTGGAGCGAGATCTCGCAGCCATTCGCACTACCCGCGGATCGTCGGCGTTGAGGATCGCCAATCCCTCGGGCGACAGCGCGTCGAGCAGGCGTGCTTTCTCGGCCGCGGTATCGTCGAGGGTCGGGAAGACCCTGGTGTGGGTTCCTGCAACTCCCAGCACAACGGCGATGCCGGGGCGCAGCAACCGGGCCGATCTGATGATCATACCCGGCCGGTCGGTCGCGATTTCAACGACAGCGAAGCGATGCCACGGTCTTACGCGCAAGATGGTACGGGGAACTCCATGGAGTTCGTTTTGATTGTTAAGTGTCTTTGCGGTGGGCAAATGAGCCGAAAGGATGGCGGCGATGCACTCTTTGCAGGTTGTTTTTCCTACGCTGCCGGTGATGGCGATGAAGGTCGTTCGAAACAGCAGGCGTCGCCACAGGTATGCGAGCACATACAGCAGCTGAAAGTGGCACCATCGTTTCCAGGCTCTTGTTTTTTCTTTCCAATCGCGTTTCATGTCGATACAAGTAGCGGCTAGCCGATCCGGCGCAGCCATAGGCTGGACTCCAGCGCGCCCGGCACCAGCGGCAGGCGCGCCAAGACGCCGCTCGCAAGCCAGTCCGGCCGATGCGCAACGATCCACGCGCTGGAGAACTCCACCGCATAGCCGCCGTCGGCGAGCTGCGCGGCGACCGCGGGCTGCTCGCTGTAGCGGCGCCAAGCCCAATGCGCCGGGTAGGCGCCCGGCAGGAAGATGTCGTGGAAGTGCACCAGGACGCCCACGGCGAGGGCTGGCATGACCTGCTCGAAAATGAATGCGACGTCGCTGCCGGGGCGGTACTGGTGGCTCGAATCGATGAACAGGACATCGTCCCTGGAAAGGCCCGCGAACGGCGCGCGCCCGGCCGCCTGCACGGGCATGAGCAGCAACTCGATCGGCAGCCCTTGGAGACTGGCGCGCGGCCGGGGATCGATGGCGGTGATGCGTGTCTCCAGGCCGCCGTCCACCACGGCGCGGGCCAGAAACCGCGTCGAGTGGCCCGAGCCGACCTCTACGATGCGCGCCGGACGGTGCCGGCGCACCATGGCGTAGGCCGCCGCCGCATCGAGCCGCGGGAACCAGTCCTGGTTCCAGCGCGGCGCCGGGGGCGGGTCGCAGCCGATCGCCTGCAGCTCGGGAGCCAGAGTTTCGATCGCCCCAAGATGCGCGGCGAATGCCGGCTCCCCGGAGGCGATCACGGATGCAGCACCATGCCCTCGCGCGCGAGTACCGCGCCCGGCAACGCCGCCTCCACCTCGCGCGCAATGGCGTCGAGCCGGTCGTCGTCGTGGTCGGGATCGTGGTGGAACACCACCAGCCGTTTCACCCGGGCGGATTTGCACAGGCGCACCGCTTCCTGCCAGGTCGAATGGCCCCAGCCGACGTAGGCCCTCGCGTATTCCTCATCGGTGTACATGCAGTCGTAAATGACGATGTCGGCGCCCTCGATCAGCGCGAGGACGTTGCGGTCGGGTATTCCCGGCACGTGCTCGGTGTCGGTAACGTAGCACACCGATTTGCCGCCGTACTCGATGCGATAGCCGGTCGCGCCGTCGGGATGGTTGAGCACGGCGGTGCGCACCGCGATCCCGGGCGCCGGCGCGAGCGTGTCGCCGCCCGAGAAGTCGCGGTACTCCATCCTCGCCTTGAAGACCTCGGGCGGCACGGGGAACAGCGGCGCCATCATGAACTCGCGCAGCACGCGCTGCAGGGTCGTGGCGCCGCCGAAGTGCCCCGCCCACAGCCGGAAGCTGTTTTGCGCCTGGAAGAATGGTTTGAAGAAGGGCAGCCCGCAGACGTGGTCGAAATGCGTGTGGGTGAACAGAATATCCGAATCGACCGGCGCCTCGGCCACCAGCTGGTTGCCGAGGTAGCGCATGCCGGTGCCGGCGTCGAGCATGATCAGGCGCTTGCCGCAGCGCACCTCGATCGAGGACGTATTGCCGCCGTAGCGCGCGGTAGCGGGTCCCGGGGCGGCGATGCTGCCGCGCACGCCCCAGAACCTGACCAGGAAGTCGGCTCCCGTCGTCACGGTCGATACTGTGGCACGAAGCCGCGCGCCTTGCACTATCATCTCTCCCATGGAACGGTCCCTGTTCGGATTCATCATCCGCTACAGCAAGCGCGAGCAGCTGCTCATCGTTCCGCTGGTCGTCGCCTCGATGCTGATCTACTTCTCGATGCTCGACCTGCCCAAGGCGATCATCAACGAGGCGATCCAGGGCAAGCGCTTCCCGGTGCCCGAGGCGACGGTGGCATTTCTCAAGGTGCATTTCACGCTGCCCGCGTTCCTCGGTGGCGAGACGCTGCGCCTGTTCGACGGCTTCGCGCTGCACCAGTTGCCTTACCTGGTCGCGCTGACCTTCGCCTTCCTCGCGTTGATCGTGGTCAACGGCGGCCTGAAGTTCCAGATCAACACCATGAAGGGCTGGCTCGGCGAGCGCATGCTGCGGCGCCTGCGCTATGCCCTTTTCGACCACATCCTGCGCTTTCCGCTGGCGCGCTTCCGCCGCGTCAAGTCGGCGGAACTCTCAACCATGATCAAGGACGAGATCGAACCCCTGGG
>MEQQ01000002.1:20104-24388 GCA_001770285.1 Betaproteobacteria bacterium RBG_16_66_20 | reverse complement strand
GGTGGGCGTCATCCAGACCATCCCGTCGCTCGCGCTGTTCGCGTTCCTGATCGCGCTCCTCGGCACCATAGGTACGGTGCCGGCGCTGATCGCGCTGTTTCTCTATGCGCTCCTGCCGATCGTGCGCAACACGCACGCGGGCCTGGAAGCGGTCGGCAAGGGCATGCGCCAGGCGGCGCTCGCGCTCGGCCTGTCGAAGCAGGACCGTCTCTGGCGCATCGAGATCCCGCTCGCGCTGCCCTCGATCCTCGCCGGCATCAAGACCTCCGCAGTGATCAACGTCGGCACCGCCACCATCGCCGCGTTCGTCGGCGCCGGTGGCTACGGCGAACGGATCGTTTCGGGCCTGGCACTGAACGACAATGCGACGCTTCTTGCCGGCGCGGTTCCGGCGGCAGCGCTCGCGCTGATCGTGCAAGGTGCGTTCGAGTTCGGTGAACGCCGCTTCGGCTGGATGTCGCGCTCGCGCGGGGTGGCGTAGGCGCCGCGGGGCAAGGGGCGGTTGCGCATCTGGCGGCGGTATGATTCAGATCAAATTCGCTGCGGCTGGCGAAAGTAGACTGCCGGAACCTGGGGCTCCGGCTCCGTCAAAAAGCCAATCCAGCAATCGCAATCCATAGGGGAGATCCATGTCGCAGGTCATAGGAGTGCCGCGGGAGACGGCGGCGGGTGAAAAACGCGTCGCCACCGTGCCCGAGGTCGTCGAAAAGCTGATCAAGCTGGGTTTCAGGGTGGCGCTGCAATCCGGCGCCGGGGACGCGGCGAATTTCAGCGACGACGCCTACCGCGCCGCGGGCGCCGAGATCGTCGACGGGGCGGCCAAGCTGTGGGCAGCGTCCGACATCGTGTTCAAGGTGCGCGGCCCGAGCGCCGAAGAAATCGGCCTGATGCGCGAAGGCGGCACGCTGGTCAGCTTCATCTGGCCGGCGCAGAACCCCGACCTGCTGAAACAACTTGCGGCGAAGAGGGCCACGGTGCTGGCGATGGACAGCGTGCCGCGCATCTCGCGCGCACAGAAGCTGGACGCGCTGAGTTCGATGGCCAACATTGCCGGCTACCGGGCCGTCATCGAGGCTGCGCACCACTTCGGCCGTTTCTTCACCGGCCAGATCACGGCGGCGGGCAAGGTGCCGCCAGCCAAAGTTTTCGTCATCGGTGCAGGCGTAGCGGGCCTCGCCGCCATCGGCGCGGCCTCCGGCCTGGGCGCCATCGTGCGCGCCAATGACACGCGCCCCGAAGTGGGCGACCAGGTCAAGTCCATGGGCGGCGAATTCGTGACCGTGGACTATCAGGAAGAAGGTGCGGGCGTCGGCGGTTACGCCAAGGTGATGAGCGAAGGATTCCTGAAAGCCCAGGCAGCGGTGTTCGCCAGGCAGGCGAAGGAAGTGGACATCATCATCACCACCGCGCTGATTCCCGGCAAGCCCGCTCCCAAGCTGATCAGCGCCGAAATGGTGAGGTCGATGAAACCCGGCAGCATCATCGTCGACATGGCGGCGGAGCAGGGCGGCAATTGCGAACTGACCGAGCCGCATAAGGTGGTGGTGAAGGACGGCGTGACCATCATCGGCTACAGCGATCTGCCCAGCCGGCTTTCCAAGCAGTCGAGCACGCTGTACGCGACCAACCTGTTCCGCCTCACCGAGGAATTGTGCAAGGCGAAGGACGGGGTCATCAACGTCAACATGGAAGACGAGGTGATCCGCGGCACCACGGTGGTCAAGGAAGGCAACGTCACCTGGCCGCCGCCGGCGCCCAAGCTCTCGGCGCCGCCGCCGGCGGCCGCCAAGCCGTCGGCAGCGCCTGCGGCCAAGGGGCACGGCCACGGCGCGGCCATCACCTCGACCTCGACCACCAGCGCGGCGCTGTTCTTCGTGGCGGCGCTCGCGTTCTGGTTCATCGGCGCCTACGCGCCCGCGGCCTTCCTCGCGCACTTCACCGTCTTCGTGCTGGCCTGCTTCGTCGGCTACATGGTGGTCTGGAACGTCACGCCCGCCCTGCACACGCCGCTGATGAGCGTCACCAACGCGATCAGCAGCATCATCGCCATCGGTGCGCTGGTGCAGGTCGCGCCGCCCATGATGGAAAATGCGGCGGGAGGCGGCGCGCGGCCCGAGCTCTGGATCCTCGGCCTTGCGGTGGCCGGCATTGGGCTCACCGCGATCAACATGTTCGGCGGCTTCGCCGTCACCCAGCGCATGCTGGAAATGTTCCGGAAATAGGGGAGACGACCATGTCTGCGACTCTGGCGACCGTCTCCTATATCGGAGCGACGATCCTTTTCATCCTCAGCCTCGGCGGCCTCTCCAATCCGGAGAGTTCAAGGCGCGGCAACCTGTACGGCATCATCGGCATGACGATCGCGGTGCTCGCGACCGTGTTCGGGCCGAACGTCACGGCGGCGGGCATTCCCTGGATCATCGGCGCGATGCTGGTCGGCGGCAGCATCGGTATCTACGCCTCGCGCGTGGTGAAGATGACGCAGATGCCCGAGCTGGTCGCCCTGATGCACAGCCTGGTCGGTCTGGCCGCGATGCTGGTTGGTTTTGCCAACTACATCGATCCGGCGGCCACCGGGGAATTCAAGGGGGCCGAAAAAACCATCCACGAGCTGGAGATCTACCTCGGCATCCTGATCGGGGCGATCACCTTCTCCGGTTCGGTGATCGCCTTCGGCAAGCTCTCGGGCAAGATCAGCGGCAAGCCGATGCTGCTGCCCGCTCGCCACTGGCTCAACCTCGCCGGCCTGCTGGTGGTAATCTGGTTCGGCTGGCGCTTCATCAACACGCACTCGGTCGCCGACGGCATGACGCCGCTCGTCGTGATGACCGTGATCGCGCTGCTGTTCGGCATCCACATGGTGATGGCGATCGGCGGCGCCGACATGCCGGTGGTGATTTCGATGCTGAACAGCTACTCCGGCTGGGCGGCGGCGGCCACCGGCTTCATGCTGTCGAACGACCTGCTGATCGTGACCGGCGCGCTGGTGGGTTCGAGCGGTGCCATCCTTTCCTACATCATGTGCCGGGCGATGAACCGCCACTTCCTGGCGGTGATCGCGGGCGGTTTCGGCACCGAGGGCGGCGCCCCGACGGCGCCCGGCGGCGCGCCGCCGGCCGGCGAAGTCGTGGCGGTGACCGCGGCCGAGACCGCCGAGCTGCTGCGCGAATCGAAGAACGTGATCATCGTGCCGGGCTACGGCATGGCGGTGGCGCAGGCGCAGCACGCGGTGTACGAGATCACCAGGCACCTTCGCGAGAAGGGCGTCACCGTGCGCTTCGGCATCCACCCGGTTGCCGGACGCATGCCCGGCCACATGAACGTGCTGCTGGCCGAGGCGAGGGTGCCCTACGACATCGTGCTGGAAATGGACGAGTTGAACGAGGACTTCCCGCAGACCGATGTCGCCATCGTGATCGGCGCCAACGACATCGTGAATCCGTCCGCGCAGGACGATCCGGCGAGCCCGATCGCCGGCATGCCGGTGCTGGAAGTCTGGAAGGCCAGGACCTCGATCGTGATGAAACGCAGCATGGCCTCCGGCTACGCGGGCGTGGACAATCCGCTTTTCTACAAGGACAACAACCGCATGCTGTTCGGCGATGCGAAGAAGATGCTGGACGAAATTCTGGTGGCGCTGAAGGCCTGATTGCTTATGGATTGGCGACGATTGCGACATCGCCGGTAGCGCTGTTGTAGGTAAACCGGCGCAGCGTGTCCGTGTCGTCACGGTAGGTGTAGGTGCAGGTCGTACCACCGCCTTGGGCGCGATAGTCGGTGGTGTCGTTAGCCGGGGTGCTGATCGTCGGAGCCAGGGCGAGCACCCCGTTCCATACTTGCGCGCAGCGGTTTGCGTTGATGTTGCTGTTGTTGATACCGTTGGTCGACGACGGAAAGCAGCTGGCATTGAAGTCGACATTGCCGCTGCCGAAACTGGGCAGATTGTCCGCACCGGCGTATCCCCTGATGATGCAGCCGATGTAGGCTTGCCGCACTGCCACGTCGAGGGCGGCCGCGGTCTGGGCCACCACGACCTGATGCGCATCATCTGCCAGGTCGGCGAAGCGCGGCACGGCGTTCACCGCGAGAATCCCCATGATCACCATCACCGAGACCAGTTCGATCAAGGTAAACGCCCGGTATCGGCGGCGTCCCGGGAACCGCGGAACCCGTGCGGCGGTCAAATGCCGGCTTTCCCCTGTCCTAGGCAAAAAAAGCATCCGAGCGATCGCTCCTTGTGGAGGATGGGACATGCAAGACATTGCTTTGTTCCCGGAGTCGTTT
>MEQQ01000002.1:19580-19981 GCA_001770285.1 Betaproteobacteria bacterium RBG_16_66_20 | reverse complement strand
ACGGCGTCGATGATCTGGTCGATGCGCGAGAGCCCGCCGCCAAGCACGATGATTTCCGGATCGAGCAGATTGATCACGTGCGCGAAAGCACGCGCGAGGCGCCGCACATACCGGTCCAGCGTGCGCGCGCAGCTTGCGTCGCCGCCCGCTGCGCGTTGCGCGATGAGCGCGGGCTCAAGCCGCGCGCCCTCCGTCTGCTCATGGTCGGCGCAGAGCGCCGGGCCGGATACGAAGCGCTCGATGCAACCCTTGCGCCCGCAGTAGCAGTCCGGTCCCGGGTGCTCGGCGCGCTCCATCCAGGGCAGCGGGTTGTGGCCCCATTCCCCGCCGATGGCGTTCGCGCCGGTGACCACGCGGCCATCGATCACGATTCCGCCGCCCGCGCCGGTTCCAAGAATGGC
>MEQQ01000002.1:11519-19505 GCA_001770285.1 Betaproteobacteria bacterium RBG_16_66_20 | reverse complement strand
TCGAAGCGCAGTTCGCGCCCGAGCAGGCGCTCCAGGTCGGCCTTGAGCGGTTTGCCGTTGTACGGCGTCGCGTACGCGTTCTTAACCAGTCCGGTCACCGGTGAAACTGCGCCTGGCAGTCCGATGCCTACAGTCGCGCGCTCGCCGAGTTCGTGCTCCGCGTCGCGCACCATCGCGGCGAGTTCCCGCAGCGCGTCCTTGTAGCTGCCATGGGGCGTCGCGTCGCGGCGCCGCAGGCACTCGCGGCCCTCGGCGTCGAGCGCCACCAGCTCGGTCTTGGTGCCGCCGATATCGAGGCCGATGCGCAGCACGGGCGCCTCCAGAAGCCTGGTGCCAGGGAACGCTGAGCCGTGTCGCGCTCTTGATCATGCCGACCATGCTGTAAGTCTGCGGAAAGTTTCCCCACAACTCTCCACTAACGGGATCGATGTGTTCCGAGAGCAGCCCCAGCCGGTTGCGCCTGGCCAGCATCGTCTCGAACAGCGCGCGCGCCTCGTCGCGGCGGCCGAGGCGCGTGATCGCGTCGATATACCAGAACGTGCAGACGACGAACGCATTGGCCGGCACGCCGAAGTCGTCCGGCTCGGTGTAGCGGTACACGAAATCGCCGCGCTTGAGCTCGCGCTCCACGGCCGCGACCGTGCCGGCGAATCGCGGATCCTCCGCGGCAAGGAAACCCAGGTCCGCGAGCAGCAGCAGGCTCGCGTCCAGGGTGTCGCCGTCGAAGGTGGCGCTGAAGCCGGCGCGCGCCGGATTCCAGGCGCGGGTGCAGATCACCGCGTGGATCCGCTCGGCATGCGCGTGCCAGTACCGGGCGCGGTCCGGCAGGGAGAGCCGCGCGGCGATTTTCGCCAGGCGGTCGCAGGCCGCCCAGCACATCACGCTCGAGAAGGTGTGAATGTGCGCCGTACCGCGCAGCTCCCACAGGCCAGCGTCCGGCAGCGCGTGTACCGTGACCGCGCGTTCGCCTAGCGGCTCGAGCTGGCGGAACAGCGCCGCATTGCCGAGCGCCGAAAGCCGGCGGTCGAAGAAGGCGTGCGCCGCCGCGAGCACGGTCGAGCCATAGACGTCGTTCTGTACCTGCCGCCAGGCCTGGTTGCCGACGTGCACCGGACCCATGCCGCGGTAGCCCGGAAGCGATTCGACCGTGCGCTCATCCATCTCCGGACTGCCGTTGACCCGGTACACCGGCTGCAGCGCGCCGTCCGCGGCCGCGGCAATGTTGATGATGTAGCCGAGATAGCGCTCCATGGTGCGCGTCGCATTGAGCCGGTTGAGCGCGTTGACGACGAAATACGCGTCGCGCAGCCAGCAGTAGCGGTAATCCCAGTTGCGGCCGCTTCCTGCGGCCTCGGGGATCGAGGTGGTAGGCGCGGCGACGATCGCGCCGGTGTCGTCACAGGCCGCGAGCTTGAGCGTGATCGCGGCGCGAATGATCTCCTCCTGCCACTCGAACGGGATCGAGAGGTCGCGGACCCAGTCCCGCCAGTAGTCGATGGTCTGCTCGAGGAAGCGCCGCGCCACGTCCGCCACCGAGCCTTGCAGCGTCTCATCCTGGCCGAGAACCAGCGAGAACGGTTCGCGCAGCACGAACGACGAGCCTTCGAGAATCGCGGTGATGGAGCAATCGGTGGTCAGGCGAACCGTGTAATCGGCCGCGAGATAGCGCACGTGATTGGAGCCCCAGGTGATCTGGCGCCGCTCGCGACCGTTGTCGCACGCGGGGCGAACCAGGGCGCGGATGCGGGGGCTCCCCGAAAGGGGGCGGACCATGCGCACCACCTGGCTCGGACAGAACAGGCGTCCGAACTGGCGGAAACGGGGGGCGAAATCGGTAATCTCGAGCGCACCGCCGCTGCCGTCGTAGAGGTGCGTGACGAGAACCGCAGTGTGCGGCAGGTACGCCTGCTCCGCGCGCGCCATGCCTTCCAGGTCCACGGCAAGGAAGCCGAAATCCTTCTCGTCGCTGCGCTCGCGCAACAGCGAGCAAAAGACCGGGTCGCCGTCCACGCGCGGCAGGCAGGTCCAGCAGATCTCCCCGCTAGCGCTGATCAGCGCGCTGACGCTCGAATTGCCGACGATGCCCAGGTCGAGATTGCTCATGCCCGGGATTTTGCCGCATGCGGGGCGAACTCCGCCGCGTAGGACCCGAGCCAGCGCCGAACCGCGGCCGCATCGAACAGATGCCAGTGCGCCCGAGTGATGCCCGGGCCGACCTTCACGGCGTAGCCGCCGGCGCGGTTGACGACGTCGAATCCCGGTTCGTCGGTCAGATCGTCGCCGATGAACACCGGCCGCCGGCCGGCGAACGGCGCCTCGGCGGCGAACTCGGCGATGGCGCTGCCCTTGTCCTTGCCGCTCGGCTTGACCTCCACGACGAACTTTCCGGTCTGCAGTTCGAACGCGTCGCCCAGTCCCGCGGCAATGGCGCGCATTTCGCGCTCCGCCAGTCTTCGCAGGCCGGGCGCGAGCCGGTAGTGCAGCGCGAGGGCCATGCCTTTGTTTTCGAACACCAGGCCCGAGTGCGCCGCGGTCAGCCGCACGATCTGCGCGGCGGCGCGGCCGAGGTCCTCGAGCGGGGGTGCGTGGCGGCGTATCGAGCCGTCGGCGGCGCGGCGCTCGGTTCCGTGCTGCCCCGCTGCGGGGAACGCCAGCGGCGCGAACAGCTTGTCGATGTCCTCGACGGAGCGGCCGCTGACCAGCGCGACCGCGCCGCCGGCCGCCGCGTGCAACCGCCTCAGCAGCTCGATCAGGTCGGTTCCCACCCGGACCTCCTGGGGATGCGCGGCATACTCCAGCAGCGTGCCGTCCACATCGAGGAAGAAGGCCCAGTCCGCGCCGAACGGCGGCATGCGGCGCATCGTCATGCGCGCCGCAGGTCGATCACCTTGGCGGCATCGCGCGGGCCGGAGACGCGCCGCCGGTTGCGCATGCGCGCCGCGTCGAGCAGCATGCGCCCGGCCCAACGGTAGACGTTGAACTCCTGGATCAGGCTGCGCATGCTGCGCATGCGATGGCGCTGCTCGTCGGGCGGCATCGTGAGCGCAGCGAGCAGGGCGGCCGCGCACTGCTCGGTGTCGTAGGGATTCACGATCAGCGCCTCGGACAGTTCGCGCGCTGCGCCGGTGAACTGCGAAAGGACCAGCACCCCCCGCTCGTCGTCGCGCGCAGCCACGAACTCCTTGGCGACCAGGTTCATGCCGTCGTGCAGGCTCGAGACGAAGCACACGTCGGAGGCGCGGTAGTGGGTGTAGACGTGATTTGCGTCGTGGTGCTCGACCTTGAGCACGATCGGTTCGTAGCCCTTCGATCCGAAGCGGGCATTGATGCGCATCGCCGCGGCGCGCACCCGCGCATCCAGGCTCTGGTACTCCTCGATGCTCGAGCGCGAGGGGGCGGCGATCTGGATGAAGGCGAAGCGCCCGATCCAGTGCGGCTCGAGCTCCAGCAGCCGCTCTACGGCGGCGAATCGCTCGAGAATGCCCTTGGTGTAATCCATGCGGTCGACGCCGATCCCGAGCCGCACCTCGGCGCCAAGGCCGAGGGCCGACCGTACCGCCGCGCGGCACTCCGGCACCGAGGGCTGCGCGGCCAGTGGCGCGGGCGGCCACTCGATCGAGATCGGATAGCGCCGGACCTCGGTGGGGTTGCCGCCAAAGTGGATGCTGGAGGTTTCGCGGTCCACGCGTGCCTCCAGCGTCCGGTCCACGGTGTCGAAGAAGTTGTTGCAGTGCACCTGGGTGTGGAAGCCGATGATCGAGGATCCGAGCAGGCCCTCGAGCAGCTCGGTGCGCCAGGGGCAGACGCCGAAGGCCTCCGGATTGGTCCAGGGGATGTGCCAGAAGGTGATGATCGTCGCCTGCGGCAGGCGCTCGCGGATCATGCGGGGCAGCAGCGCGAAGTGGTAGTCCTGGACCAGCACGATCGGGTTCTCGGTATGCGATTCCTGCACCACGGCCTGCGCGAAGCGCTGGTTGACGGTGCGGTAGTGCTCCCAGTCGGAGGCGCGAAACACCGGCCGTGTATGCGCGATATGGCACAGCGGCCACAGCCCTTCGTTGGCGAAGCCGTAGTAGTACCCGGCTTCCTCCTCCTTGGTCAGCCAGACCCGCCGGATGCGGTAGGCGGGTTTCTCGGGCGGAACCATGATGTGGTCCTGCGCGTCCACCGCGTCCCGGTCCGCGCTGCCCGAGCCATGCGCGATCCAGGTGCCCGAGCAGGCGCGCATGACGGGTTCCATCGCCGTCACCAGCCCGCTCGCCGGCCGTTGCACCTCGACGCGCCCGTCCTTGCGCACGTGTATGTAGGGCTCGCGGTTGGAGACGATCAGGATCTCGTCGCCCTTCAGGTCCTCGCGCAGGATCGCGCGCAGGTTCTCCGGCGTCCAGCTGATCTGCGACTCGTCGCGCATGCGGCGCTCGCCCTCCAGTTCGCGCACCATCGCCTCCAGGTCGCGCGCGATCGGCCGCAGCTCGCGCGATTTCGGCTCGGGCGACAGGGCGAGCGACTGGCCGCGGATCAGCGCCTTGATGCCGGCCATCCAGCCGCGGAACGACAGTTCCGCGATCACCACCGTGATCAGCGCGATCACCGCGCCGATGGCGGCGAACAGGTACACGATGTACTTCTTGGTGTCGGCGCTGCGCCGCTCGACGAAACTCATGTCGTGCACGATCAGCAATTCGCCGAGTCGGCGGCCTTCGGCCACCACCGGCGTGGCGCCGACGTGCAGCGCGCCCCGCGGCGGCTGCAGCACCCGGCCGGCCTCCTCGGCGGGCGCGTCGGGCGGGCGGCAGGTGACCTCTGCGGGCAGAAAGGGCGTGCGGTAGACCAACTTGCCGGCGCCGTCGCAGAAACCGAGCGCGAACAGGCGCTCGTCCTGCAGGATGCGGGTGAACAGGGCCTGCACGCGCTGCAGGCGCACGCGGTCGCGCGCGTTGTCGGTGAGCAGTTCGACCAGAGGCTCCTGCACCGCGCTCGCGATCAGGTTCTTGCGGATGTCGAGGTCGCGCACGAACCACTTGAGCGTGAGTTCGTCGACCAGCGGCACCACGCCATAGGCGATGGCGCCGAGGGCGATCGCAAGCGGAATCAGGAATCGAAGCGAAAGGCGCATATCTTGATGCTTATACAGCGTTTCTCGCCGTACGCGTTTCCTCGCCCGTCGTCATGATTGACGCCCTGCAAGACTGACGAGAAAGTGCGAGCGTGCGCGCCATGCGCGGACCAAAGTGAACGATCGCGGAAGGGGTACAACACGAACTATAAGGACTTCCCGTTTCTGCAACGCGGTATCAGGTGCAATTACCTGCTCAATATTAGAACGAAGAGTGCGGCAGAAACAAGCCCGAGAAGCACGCATACGCGAATCAAGACACCTGTGCGAACCAGCAGAACGTCGACCGCGCTTACGAGATGAGAGTGCTGCTGCGTCAGCGAGCGGACAACGTCGAACGACGCGACTACCTCCTCCCCAAGCTGCGTCGTTCTCTTCTCGAGTCCGAGGACTCGTATTTCGAGGGCCGCAAGAGCCTCGGCGCCCGGAGGCGCCGTTTGTTCCAAGGGATTTTGCGCCGTTGATATCTCCGCTTCCTTGTTCGAACCTCTGCTCCAGAGCTTCCTGCCGCTCTCAACGATCGAGGGCGCCAGGTCAAGCACTTTCGTCCAGGGAACGTCTTTCAATGACGCAAACCAATTGATGGCCATGGTGATTGTCCTTTCGCGATGATGAACGATACGCCTTTCTGATCAGATGAAGCTCCTGCAGAACGCGTTTGCCGATGCATGGACGGACGTCGCGCAGGGGGCTGACGAAGCATTGAGGCGGTTGCAGGAAGCGGTATCCGCGGCGCGGTCGCGCTTCGGCAAGGACTGAACCCCGCTGCATCAGGTCTTGGAGGACGGGCTCGAGAGATCGGCGACGCGGCGCTCGAGTTCGGCAATCTTGGTCTTGAGTTCGGCGTTGCTTTCGTGCAGCGAGGCGATTTCCCTGCGCTGTCGGACCGCGATCCACTGTGCCTTGAGGGTAGCAGGCGTCGAGAAGAGCGCGACGATGATCGCGCCGAGCGCGACTGCGAGCAGGAGGACGATGGCGAGCGAGCCGTCGAACCGCCACAGCAGAAAAACAACCGTCGCGGGCGCGTTGTTCTGGAGCGCGAAAACAACCGCGCCGGCGGCGAACAAGATTCCCAGGATTACCAAGAGTTGCATGCTTCCTCCGACATCGCGGGCGATACCGCCATGAACCATTCACAGGTTAGAGCGTGCGCACGCGCAGTGCTTGACCTGCGTCAACCCGCGACTCGGTGCACCGCCCACGCGTTCAGCAGGAAGAGGGCGGCGAGCACGGCGGTTGGCCAGCGCGAGCGCCGCGGCCGCACCCAGAGGGCGGCGACCACGCAGGCCGACATGACGATCGCCGACGCGGCGGAGATCGCATGCGCTGGCGAGACGTCGGCGAGGATCGGCCCGCGCACGTAAAGCAGATCGTCTACCGCGACGATCACGACGTCGAACAAGTTGCTGCCGAGTACGCCGCCGATCGCCATGTCGAGCGCGCCGATGCGCACCGCGGCGAAAGTCGTGACGATTTCCGGGACGGAGGTGACCAGCGCGACGAACAGGGTGCCGACGAAGGTATTTGACCATCCCATCGCCCTCGCCAGGTCCAGGCCGACGAAAGGCAGCCACGCTCCCGCCGCTACCACGGCCGCGGCGAACAGCGCGTAGCGCAGCACCGCCTGGCGGAGCGTCAGGTGCGGATGCCGCGGTGCCATGTGGAGCGCGGCGGGCGTAAGTCCGCGCTCGTAACGCAGGACGGCGTGAATCGCGAGCGCGTACGCGGCGATGATGGCGGGGCTGTACCAGCCGACGTGCCCGATTGCCGGTCCGCCATCGCCCAGCACCAGGCCGATGAGGACGATGCCGAGCAGTGCGATGCCGAACGCCGCCGACACGATGTGGCCGCGGCTCGCGTGCGCGTAAATCGACTCGCCGCGACGCAGCAGGTCGACGAGCGCGAGCAGGAAAAGGTTGAACACGGCGCTGCCGAGAACGTCGCCGATCGCGATATTCGGCGCCGAAGCGACCGTCACCGCGCTCGCACCCGTCATCAGTTCGGGAAGCGAGGTGACCGTCGCGAGCAGCGCCAGCCCCGTCCAGCTTGCAGAGAGTCGGGTTTTCTCGGCGATCGCGTCCGCGTAGCGCGTCAGGTTGAAGCCGGCGTAGCCGATGACCGCGAGACAAGCAGCGAATTCAAGCCAGGCTCGCAGCACGGGGCGCGCGTTCAGTGGGCCGGAACTGTCTGGCCGGCTCCCGAGCGAGCCGTTACAATCGGGACGTTTTTCGCTTCAAATGCGGGATTGACCATGATTCAACTCGCGGGCTTGTTCGCCGCACTCTACCTGTTCTGGGTCCTGATGTCGGGATTCTTCACGCCGTTCCTTCTCGCTGCGGGCTTCGCTTCGGCGCTCTTTGTCGCATGGCTCGCCCACCGGATGGATCTGATCGACCGTGAAGGCCATCCGTTCCATCTCACCTGGTCGGCGGTGACGTACTGGCCCTGGCTGATCGGCGAAATCCTGAAGTCGGCGATGGACGTTACGCGCATCATCCTCGACCCGCGGCTCCCAGTCAGCCCCACGGTGGTGCGCTTCAAGCCGCGGCAGAAGACCGTGGTCGGGCTGGTGACGCACGCCAATTCGATCACGCTCACCCCGGGAACGCTCTCGGTAACGGTCGGGCAGGAAGAATTCATGGTTCACGGCTTGACGCGGGAGAGCGCGTCCGCGGCCGTGGACAGCGAGATGGACCGGCGCGTCGAGCGCTTCGAAGGGAGTGCACAGGAGCGCGCCGGGGGCGGTACCTGATGTTCGAGGTCGCCGCGCTCGCCCTGCTCGTGGCACTGGGCCTCGCGCTCGCGCGCGCGGTCGGCGGGCCGACGGTGTTCGACCGGGCGCTGGCGGCGAATTCGATCGGCACCTGGCC
>MEQQ01000002.1:10863-11507 GCA_001770285.1 Betaproteobacteria bacterium RBG_16_66_20 | reverse complement strand
GCGGTGTTCGGTTTCCTCACCGGGCGGCCGGAGTTTCTCGACCTGGCGATTCTCTACGGGATGTTCAATGTGATCGGAACCATCGCCGTGCTGAAGTTCTTCCGCTATGGCGACCTGGGAGACCCGGGCGAACACGAGGCGGGCCGGTGAGCGCACTGCTTGAGTATCTTTCCTGGGGGCTGATTCTGGCCGGCAGCGGGTTCTGTGTCGTGGGCGCCCTCGGGCTGGTGCGGCTGATGGGGTTCTATCCCCGTACGCACGCGGCGAGCGTCATTGACTCCGCGGGGGCGGGCCTGCTGCTCGCCGGGCTGATCCTGCAGGGCGGCTGGACCCTGGTCACCGTCAAGCTGGTGATTATCGGCGTGCTGATTTTCTTCACCTCGCCGACCGCGACGCACGCGCTGGCCAACGCCGCGCTGGCGCGCGGGATGGCGCCGGATCCTGCCGAGGGGGATGCGCCATCGAAGAGCTGATCGTCCAGGCGCTGCTCACGATGATGGCGGTGACGGTGCTCGCGATCGTCCTGCAGCGCAATCTGTTTTCGGTGGTCGTGCTGGGCGGCGTCTACAGCTTCCTGATGGCCACGGTGCTGGTCGCGCTGGATGCGGTGGATGTGGCGATGACGGAAGCCTCGGTGGGTGCGG
>MEQQ01000002.1:10338-10481 GCA_001770285.1 Betaproteobacteria bacterium RBG_16_66_20 | reverse complement strand
CTGTTCGCGCTTTACGTCCAGTTCCACGGCGACTTCGGCCCAGGCGGCGGATTCCAGGCTGGCGTCATCGGCGCCGCGGCGATCATTTTTTATGCGCTCATTTTCGGGCTGCCGGCCGCGCGCCGGCTCGCGCCCGACGCGGT
>MEQQ01000002.1:8140-10105 GCA_001770285.1 Betaproteobacteria bacterium RBG_16_66_20 | reverse complement strand
TGGGCCATTACAGCTACTGGATTACCGTGCTCCTGATGGTCGCGGGCCTGTACATCGTGATCGCGCGCGGCAATCTGGTGAAGAAACTGATCGGTCTTTCGATCTTCCAGACCTCCGTCTACCTGCTCTATATCGCACCCGGCAAGCTGATCGGCGGCACCGCGCCGATCGTTGCCGACGGATTCAAGCTCTACTCGAACCCGCTGCCGCACGTGCTCATCCTGACCGCCATCGTGGTCGGGGTTGCCACCCTCGCACTGGGCCTCGCGCTGGCGGTGCGCATCCGCGAGGCCTACGGCTCCATCGAAGAGGAAGAGATTCTCGCTGCCGATCGCGACAGCGAGGGCCGCGCGTGACGCTCGCGCAGCTGCCGGCGCTTGCCGTGGTGGTGCCGCTGATCTCGGCGCCGCTCATCGTGCTGGTGCGCCGCCCGACGGCATCATGGGCGATCGCGACGGCGGCCTGCGCGTTCAGTTTCGCGGCCGCGCTGCTGCTCGCCGCCGAGGTCCTGTCGGGCGGGGCGGTTTCCTACCATCTCGGCAGCTGGCCACCGCCCTGGGGCATCGAATACCGCGTCGACGCATTGTCGGCATTCGTGCTGGTGCTGGTCTCGGGCATCGGCGTGGTGACCGCGCTCTATGCCTGGCGCAGCATCGCGGCCGAACTGCCGCGCGATCAACTGTACCTGTTCTACGCCCTGTACTGCCTGTGCCTGTCCGGGTTGCTCGGCATGACGGCGACCGGCGATGCGTTCAACCTGTTCGTGTTCATGGAGATCGCTTCGCTGTCGAGTTACGTGCTGATCGCGCTCGGCCGCGACCGCCGCGCGCTGCTGGCCGCATACCAGTACCTGATCCTCGGCACGATCGGCGCGACTTTCTACGTGATTGGCGTCGGGCTGCTCTATCTCGTGACGGGCACCTTGAACATCGCGGACATCGCCGATCGCTTGCCGCAGGCGGGCAACCCCCGCGCGGTGCTTGCCGCGCTGGCATTCATCACCGTAGGCGTGTCGCTGAAGCTGGCCCTGTTTCCGCTGCACTTCTGGCTGCCGAACGCCTACGCCCATGCCCCGTCGGCGGTGACGGCATTTCTCGCCGCGACCGCCACCAAGGTCGCGGTCTACGTGCTGTTGCGTTTCTACTTCGGCATCTTCGGCTTGCGGCTGGTGACCGAATCGCTGCCGATGCCGGAGATCCTGCTCGCGCTGTCGATCGTGGCGATCGTGAGCGCCTCGCTGGTGGCGCTCTGGCAGGCGGACTTGAAGCGCCTGTTCGCGTACTCCAGCGTGGCGCAGATCGGCTACATCACGCTCGGCGTCAGCCTGGCTTCGCGCGACGGGCTCACCGCCGCCGTGGTGCACCTGTTCAATCACGGCATCACCAAGGGCGCGCTGTTTCTGCTCATAGGAGGAATCGCCCTGCGCGCCGGCAGCGCGAGCCTGGAGTGCGCGCGCGGCCTCGGGCGCAGCATGCCATGGACGTCGCTCGGCATCGTCATCGCCGGCCTGTCGCTGATCGGCGTGCCGGGCACCGCGGGTTTCGTCAGCAAGTGGTTCCTGGTGCTCGCCGCGATCCAGGCCGGGCAATGGTGGCTGGCGGCGCTGATCGTGGCGACTTCGCTGATCGCCATGGCCTACGTCTGGCGCTTCGTCGAGGCCGCCTATCTGTCCCAACCGGGTGACCGGACGCCGGCACCGGGCGAGGCCCCGATGACAATGCTGGCGCCGGCGTGGCTGCTGGTTGCGGCCTGCGTCTGGTTCGGCCTGGATACCTCCTGGTCCGTCGGCGGCGCGCAGCGCGCCGCTGCGCTGCTGCTGGGAGATACGCCGTGAGCGGCGCGCAGCTGATCGCCGCGGCGCTGCTCGTGCCGGCCGCCGGCGCCATCGGGATCGCGCTGGCCGGTCGCTGGCCGAACCTGCGCGAATCGGTGACCCTCGTTACCGCTGTCTCGCTGTTCGCCTTT
>MEQQ01000002.1:6288-8013 GCA_001770285.1 Betaproteobacteria bacterium RBG_16_66_20 | reverse complement strand
CGTCGGGCCTGTGGATCGTGAATTCGATCTATTCGATCGGCTACATGCGCGCCAACGGCGAGGCGCACCAGACGCGCTTCTACGTCTGCTTCGCGCTCGCGCTCGCGGCGACGATGGGGATCGCCTTTTCCGCCAACCTGCTGACCCTGTTCCTGTTCTACGAAGCGCTGACGCTCGTCACCTGGCCGCTGGTGACGCATCACGGTGACGACGAGGCGCGCTCGGGCGGGCGCATCTATCTCGGGTTGCTGCTCGGAACCTCGATCCTGTTTCTGCTGCCCGCGATCATCGTCACCTGGGCGATCGCGGGCACGCTGGAGTTCACCCCCGGCGGCATATTGCGGGGAGCCGGTATTTCCGGCGCCGCCACCGGCGGGCTGCTGGCACTCTACATGTTCGGCATCGGCAAGGCCGCGCTGATGCCCTTCCACCGCTGGCTGCCGGCAGCGATGGTGGCGCCCACGCCGGTCTCCGCGCTGCTGCACGCGGTGGCGGTGGTGAAGGCGGGCGTGTTTGCGGTGCTCAAGGTGATCGTCTACGTGTTCGGCGTCGAGACGCTCTCGGGCGTGCGCGCCGCCGACTGGCTGCCCACGGTGGCCGGGTTCACGATCGTTGCCGCCTCGATCGTCGCGCTGCGCTCGGACAACCTGAAGCGGCGTCTTGCTTATTCCACGGTGAGCCAGCTGTCCTATGTCGTGCTGGCGGCGGCGATCCTGGCGCCACTGTCGATTATCGGCGCAGCGCTGCACATCGCGATGCACGCGGTCGCGAAGATCACGCTGTTCTTCGCCGCCGGCGCGATCTACACCGCCGCGCACAAGACCGAGGTGAGCCAGCTCGACGGCATCGGCTGGCGCATGCCGTGGACCATGGCCGCTTTCGCGGTCGGCGCGCTTTCGATGATCGGCCTGCCGCCCGCGGCCGGATTCGTCAGCAAGTGGTTCATACTAGTTGGCGCGGTCGAGGCGCGGCACTGGGTAGCGGTGGCGGTGATTGCCGCGAGCACGCTGCTGAACGCGGCCTACTTCGCGCCGGTCGTGTACCGTGCGTTTTTGCGCGCGCCGAAGCCGGGCGAGGCTGCGCACGGCGAAGCGCCGCTGCCGATGGTGATCGCGCTGACTGCCACGGCGGCCGGCACGCTGGCGTTTTTCTTTTTCCCCGGCGTGCCGCTCGCTCTGTCGCGCGCGCTGCAAGGAGAGTGAGATGAGCGACCACTGGCTGGTGCGGCCCTCGACCATCCGCCGGATGTGGGCCGGTTTCATCGCGGTACTCGCGCTCACCGTGACCGCCGAACTGTTTGTCGCGCACGACGCGCACTTCGGCGTGGAGAGGGTGTTCGGCTTCGGTGCCTGGTACGGGTTTATCGCCTGCGCCGTCCTGATCATCATCGCGAAGGGGATCGCCGTGTTCTTCAAGCGCCCGGACAGCTATTACGACGAAGACGAGAGCCGTGGTTAGCACGCTGCTGCACCCCGGCTTGCTGATCATCGCGTGTGGCGTCGCGCTCGGGTTCCTGCGCGGCAGCCTGCGTTCGGCGCTCGCGCTCGGCGTGCCGCTTGCCGCAATCTGGCTGGTGCTCGCGGCGCCCGAGGGCGTGGCGTGGCGGTCGACGTATCTCGGCCTGGACATCGTGCCGTTCGCGGTCGACCGCCTGTCGCGCCTGTTCGCGCTGATCTTCGCCATCATGGCCTTCGGCGGCGCGCTGTTCGCGCTCGGCCAGCCGAG
>MEQQ01000002.1:1771-6276 GCA_001770285.1 Betaproteobacteria bacterium RBG_16_66_20 | reverse complement strand
GTCTACGCCGGCGCTGCCGTCGGCGCCACGCTCGCCGGGGACCTGCTGACGCTGTTCGTGTATTGGGAACTGATGGCGGTCGGCTCGATGCTGGTGATTTGGAGCGCCGGCACGGCGTCGGCCTACCGCGCCAGCATGCGGTACCTCTCCGTTCACCTGCTGGGCGGTGTCCTGCTGCTCGCGGGAGTCGCAGGGCATGTCGCCGGCACGGGCTCGGCAGCGTTCGTGCGCATGGCGCTCGACAGCCCGGCGCACTGGCTGATTCTTGCCGGGTTCCTCGTCAACGCCGGCGCGCCGCCGCTCTCGGCCTGGCTGTCCGACGCCTATCCGGAAGCTTCCTGGAGCGGGATGGTGTTCCTGTCGGCGTTCACCACCAAGACGGCGGTTTACGTGCTGCTGCGCGGCTTCCCGGGTACCGAGTTGCTCGTATGGGTGGGGCTGTTCATGGTGTTCTACGGCATCATCTACGCGCTGCTCGAGAACGACATGCGGCGCATCCTCGCCTACAGCATCGTCAACCAGGTCGGCTTCATGGTGACCGGCATCGGCATCGGTACAGAGATGGCGCTAAACGGCGCCGCGGCACACGCCTTCACGCACATCATCTACAAGGCGTTGCTGCTCATGTCGGCTGGATCGGTGCTCTACGCCACCGGCCGACGAAAATGCACCGATCTCGGAGGGCTGTTCCGCACCATGCCGCTCACCGCCGCCTGCGGCATCGTCGGCGCGCTCGCGATCTCGTCGTTCCCGCTCACCTCGGGCTTCGTCTCGAAATCGATGATTTCGCAGGCGGCCGGCGACGAGCACCTGTTGTGGCTGTGGCTCGCGCTTGCCGCGGCCAGCGCAGGCGTGTTCCTGCATGCCGGAATCAAGTATCCCTGGTTCGTGTTTTTCCAGAAGGATTCGGGCCTGCGCCCGAGCGAACCGCCGCTCAATATGCGCCTCGCCATGCTGCTGTTCGCGGCACTGTGCATCGGCCTCGGGATTTATTTCGAGCCGCTGTACGCGCTGCTGCCCTTCGCGGCCTCCTACGTGCCGTACACCGGATCGCATGTCGTCGTCCAGCTCGAACTGCTCCTGTTCTCGGGTCTCGCGTTCTTCGTGATGTTGCCCATGCTGCTGCGCACTCTCACGATCACCCTCGATTCAGACTGGATCTACCGCCGCTTCGCGCCGGTACTGGTGCGCGGGGTCGAGGCGCTTGCGGGAATGGGCTGGTCGGCCGTACGGGGGCGGACGCTTGGCGCCGCGGGGCGCGTCCGCGCCCTGGTGTACCGTTTTCATGGCGTCGGGGGCGTGCTCGCGCGTACATCGTCCACCGGCGGCATGGCGATGTGGGTCGCGGTCCTGCTCGCCGCCTACCTGGTCGTCTATTACCTCTAGTCGGGCGGCAATTTCACATCGTGAAGTCTTCTTGCGGGGCCCGCGAGCGCGGGGGTAGAATTAACGCGGTTTTCAGACCGAGGTCGTGATTCCGCGGTACCGCATTCTTCCAAGGAGGAAACATCGAATGAACAACCAGAAAGACAAGTCCGTCGCTTCGCGGCGCAAGTTCCTGTCGGGCGCGGCGGCCGCAACAGCCGGCGCGGCGACGCTCGGCTTCCCGATGATCGCCAAGGCGCAGGGGCCGATCAGCATGCGCTGGCAGAGCACCTGGCCGACGAAGGACATCTTCCACGAGTACGCGCTCGACTTCGCCAAGAAGGTCAACGACATGACCGGCGGCGACCTCAGGATCGAGGTGCTGCCCGCGGGCGCGGTGGTGCCGGCCTTCGGCCTGCTCGACGCGGTGTCGAAAGGCACGCTTGATGGCGGCCACGGCGTGCTGGTGTACCACTACGGCAAGCAGAACGCGCTCGCCCTCTGGGGATCGAGCCCGGCGTTCGGCATGGACGCTCTGCAGCTGCTTTCCTGGCACAAGTATGGCGGCGGCAAGGAGCTGCTCAACAAGGTCTACGCCTCGATCGGCGCCAACGTGGTGTCGTTCCCCTACGGGCCGATGCCGACGCAGCCGCTTGGCTGGTTCAAGAAGCCGATCACCAAGCCCGACGATTTCAAGGGCCTCAAGTTCCGCACGGTGGGCATCTCGATCGACCTGTTCCAGGGCCTCGGCGCGGCGGTGAACGCGCTGCCCGGCGGCGAGATCGTGCCGGCGATGGACCGCGGGCTGCTGGATGCGGCCGAGTTCAACAATGCCAGTTCCGACCGGCTGCTCGGCTTTGCCGACGTCTCCAAGGTGTTCATGCTGCAGAGCTATCACCAGAACGCCGAGCAGTTCGAGATCAGCTTCAACAAGACCAAGTTCGACGCGCTGCCGGCGAAGATGAAGGCAATCATCGAAAATGCGGTGGAAGCGGCATCGCATGACATGTCCGTGAAGGCGATCGACCGCTATTCCAAGGACCACATCGAGCTGCAGACCAAGGACAAGGTGCGCATGTACAAGACGCCGGATTCGGTGCTGCAGAGGCAGCTGCAGATTTTCGACGGGGTGATGGCGAAGAGGAAGGACAACGCGCTGTTCAACGAGGTCATCGCCTCGCAGCGCGCTTTCGCCGAGCGCGCGGTGCGCTGGTACCTGGACGTGCAACTCAGCGGCCGCATGGCCTATAACCATTATTTCGGCAAGCCCGCTCGCAAGCCCGCCGCGAAGCCCGCAGCGAAAAAAGCCTGACGCCAGACTGACGTAAAGACACCATCCGGCGACTCCGGATGGTGTCTTTTTTTGTGGCGTAGAATCCGCTCCATGCAAAAAGTTCTCCTCTTCGTAGACAAGATCAGCACCTTTGTCGGCCATGCGTTCTCCTTTCTGATCGTGGCGCTCACCCTGCACGTCGCCTGGGAGGTGTTCCGGCGCTACGTGCTCGACAGCCCGCGCGCCTGGGCCTTCGACGGGATGATCATGTTGTACGGACGCTGTTCATGATGGCGGGCGCCTATACGCTGGCGAAGAACGGACACGTGCGCGGCGACATCCTGTACGGCTTCTTCAGGCCGCGCACGCAGGCGACGGTCGACCTCGTCCTCTATATCGTGTTCTTTCTCCCCGGCGTCGTCGCGCTCACCTACGCCGGCTACTTCTACGCCGCCGAGTCCTGGGCGATCAAGGAGTCATCGAACATCACCGCCGAGGGCCCGCCCTATTATCCGTTCAAGACCGTCATCCCGATCGCCGGCGCGCTTGTGCTGATGCAGGGGATCGTCGAGATCATCCGCTGCGTGCTGTGCCTGAAGAACGGGACCTGGCCTTCGCGTGAGGAAGACGTCGAGGAAGTGGACGTCGAGAAACTGAAGGAAGAGCTGCACGTGAAGGACGAGGACATCCAGAGGCTCGATGAATACGTAGTGCGCAGGGAGCCGGCCAAGTGAAGCTGCGCAAGGAACTCTGGTTCGGCTTCTCGCTGATGGCGATCATCATCGTCGCAGTGGTGGCGTTCATGCCCTGGGGCAACCTGATCGACGGGCACCTGAGCAAGGAGGACCTCGGCTTCCTCGGGCTGCTGATGCTTGCGCTGATCGTGGTTGCGATCATGCTCGGCTTCCCGACGGCCTTCACCCTGATGGGAATGGGCGTGTTCTTCGCCTGGCTCGCGTACCGCAGCGTCAACCCGGCGCTCGCCGGCCAGCAGGTCTTCGACGCCATGGTGCACCGAACCTACGGCGTGATGTCGAACGACGTGCTGATCGCGATCCCTCTGTTCCTCTTCATGGGCTACCTGGTCGAGCGCGCGCAGTTGGTCGACCGGCTATTTCGCAGCCTGCACCTCGCCACCTCGCGCGTGCCGGGCTCGCTCGCGGTCGCCACCATCATCACCTGCGCGATCTTCGCTACCGCCACCGGGATCGTCGGCGCGGTGGTGACCCTGATGGGCCTGCTCGCCTTTCCGGCGATGCTCAAGGCCGGCTACAACGTCAAGGTCGCCGCGGGCGCCGTGACGGCGGGCGGCTGCCTCGGCATCCTGATTCCACCCTCGGTGCTGCTGATCGTGTACGGCGCGACCGCGGGCGTTTCGGTCGTGCAGCTCTACGCTGGCGCCTTTTTTCCCGGCATGATGCTTGCCGCGTTGTACGTGGGCTACATCATCGTGCTGGCGAAGTGGAAGCCCGCGCTCATGCCGCCGCTCGCCGAGAGCGAGCAGCGGGTACCGCTCCCTGCCTTCGCCCAGACCCTGTCGCAGCGCGGCAGCAACGCGCTGGCAGGGACATGGCGGGCTCTGACCGGAAGCGGTGCCGGCGTCGCGAAGCCCGCCGCGCTCGGGCAGTTCATCGTCTCGCTAGTGCCGGCCATCGCCATCGCCGCGCTGCTGGGGCTCAGCTACCGGGTGGCGACCGCGCCGGTCGTGCAGGCGGCCGCGACCGGCCTGGTCGAGGTCGGAGGACTCGCCGCGTCGCCCGAAGAGGAGCGGGAGGCGTCCACAGGCGTGATCGGCGCGCCCGAGGCCGAAGAGGGGGGCGTCAAGGAACCGGGGGAGGAGGAGAAGCCCGAGGAATCATCGGCGGCC
>MEQQ01000002.1:0-1758 GCA_001770285.1 Betaproteobacteria bacterium RBG_16_66_20 | reverse complement strand
GAGGAAGAGAAGGCTGCCGACTCGACAGCCGCGCAAGCGGCGGCCGACGAAGCGAAGCCCGCTGCGGCGGCCGAAGCGGAAAGGCTCCCGGCTCCGGCGTGGTTCTGGGTCATGCTCGCGCTCGGCGTTGCGGCGATTATGCTGATCTACTGGCTCTGGAACTGGGAGCGGCTCGAGGTGTTCAAGCTGCTGCTCACCTCGTTCTTCCCGCTCGCGCTGCTCATCCTCGCGGTGCTCGGCTCGATCGTGTTCGGGCTGGCGACCCCCGCCGAGGCGGCCGCTGTCGGCGCGTTCGGCGGCTTCGTGCTGGTGGCCATCTACCGCTTCATCGGGCAATCGCGCGCCGCGCCGCCCGGCGGGCGCTTTGGCGGCGCCGTGTTCTGGAAAACGCTGAAGGAATTCGTCTCGATCATCAGGGAATCGTCGTTCCTCACCGCGCGCACGAGCGCGATGGTGTGCTGGCTGTTCGTGGGTTCGGGCATCTTCTCGGCGGCGTTCGCGCTGCTCGGCGGGCAGGAACTGGTCGAGAAGTGGGTGCTGTCGCTCAATCTGACGCCGGTGCAGTTCCTGATCCTGGCGCAGGTGATCATCTTCCTGCTCGGCTGGCCGCTCGAGTGGACCGAGATCATCATCATCTTCATGCCGATCTTCATTCCGCTCCTGCCGCACTTCAACGTCGATCCGCTGTTCTTCGGCATCCTGGTGGCGCTCAACCTGCAGACCGCGTTCCTCTCCCCGCCGGTCGCGATGGCGGCGTTCTACCTGAAAGGCGTCTCGCCGCCGCACGTCACGCTCAACGCGATCTTCGCCGGCATGATGCCGTTCATGGGCCTGCAGATCGTCGCGATGTTCATTCTCTACGCGTTCCCGCAGCTCGGGCTCTGGCTGCCGAGCGTGCTGTACGGCCGCTGAGGCGACCGCAATGGACACGGCAAGCCACTGGCAGCTTTCCGCCGCCGACGCCGCGCGGATGATCCGGGACGGGGCGCTGAGCGCCGAGGAACTCGTCGGGTCCTGCCTCGCGCGCATCCGGGAGTTGGAATCGAATGTCCAGGCCTGGACCTTCCTCGACGAGGAGCATGCGCTTGCGCAGGCGCGCGCCGCGGACGAGCTGCGCCGCTCCGGACAGGCTGCAGGGCCGCTCTGCGGCGTGCCGGTCGGCATCAAGGACATCATCGACACCGGCGACATGCCGACCGAGAACGGCACCGTCCTGCATGCGGGCCGCACGCCGCGCGAGGATGCCGCCGTGGTGGCGAGGCTGCGCGCCGCTGGCGCGGTGATCCTCGGCAAGACGGTGACCACCGAGTGCGCCTATTTCCATCCCGGCAAGACGCGCAACCCGCACAACCCGGAACACACGCCGGGCGGGTCATCCTCCGGGTCGGCCGCCGCGGTCGCGGCGGGCATGGTGCCGCTTGCGCTTGGCAGCCAGACCAACGGTTCGGTGATCCGGCCCGCGGCGTTCTGCGGCGCGTACGGCTTCAAGCCGAGCCACGGCCTGGTGCCCCGCACCGGGATCCTCAAGCTGTCCCGCACCCTGGACCACGTCGGCGTGTTCGCGCGCTCCCTTGAGGACCTCGCGCTGGCGGCGGAATCGCTCACCGGCTGGGACGCGGGCGATCCCGATACCCACCCGGCCGCGCGCGTCCCGTTCGGCGCGATTGCGGCCGAAGAGCCGCCGATTCCGCCGGTCATCGGATTCATCAAGACGCCGCACTGGGACCGTGTGGACGCAGAGGCGAAGGAAGCCTTCGG
>MEQQ01000001.1:8598-8806 GCA_001770285.1 Betaproteobacteria bacterium RBG_16_66_20 | reverse complement strand
GCGTCGCCGTACATCCATTTGTCGGTGGTGTAGTGGTCGCGCAGCGGGTAATGGTAGGGCGCGTAGCCGAGCGCTTCGCGCACGCCGATTCGCTCGCCGTCGAGCGCATCGGTGACGCGGCGGATCGACGGTTGCGTGCCCTCGTTGTGGATATCCCACTTGTCGAAATGCTCCAGCGGCCCGGCGTTCATGAGAATCAGCGGTGGAT
>MEQQ01000001.1:8463-8562 GCA_001770285.1 Betaproteobacteria bacterium RBG_16_66_20 | reverse complement strand
GCGCGTCCTCGACCGGATGCACCGCCGGGTAGGCGCGCCGGATCACGTCCAGCGCGGCCTGCGTGCGCTGCGCCGGGAATACGCCGACCGGCAGGCGCT
>MEQQ01000001.1:118-8365 GCA_001770285.1 Betaproteobacteria bacterium RBG_16_66_20 | reverse complement strand
GCCTCGCGCACGATCTTCGCCATCGCGTAGCTGCCGAAGTTCCCGGGCGGACAGAACACGACCTGCCCGGGTTCGAGATGCGGCGCCATGGCGCGCGCGATGTCGGCCTGCGCTGTCGCCGGCACGGGCGCGAGGACCAGCTCGGCGCCACGTACCGCCTCCCCGATATCCGGCGTCAGTTTCGAGATTCGTATCTCCCGCACCCCGGATGAATCGCGTAGCCTGAGAGTGCCCCTTGCGGCCAGTCCCGCCAGCGCTGCGCGGTCGCGGCGCCACCACCGCACCTCGTGGCCCTGCTCGGCGAGGTCCGCCGCGGAGGCGTAGCTGCCGTGCCCGCCGCCGAGCACCGCGATGCGCATTACGCGAGCTGTTCCAGCGGCAGCGCGGTGGTTTCCTTCACGCGCTCCAGCACGAAATTCGACCGGATGTCGATCACGCCGGGCTGCTTGAGCAGCTTGTCCATGATGAAGCGCGAATAATGCGCCAGGTTCTCGACCTGGACGCGCATCAGGTAGTCCATGTCGCCGGTCATGGAAAAGCAGGTGATCACCTCGGGCCAGCTCTGCACCGCGCGCGTGAACTGGTCCACCGGCATCTTGCCGCGCTTCTCCAATTTCACGCTGACATAGGCGAGCAGTTCGAGTCCGACGCGCAGCGGATCGAGCATCGCCGCATAGCGCTGGATCACCCCCGAGCGCTCGAGCGCCCGAACCCGGCGCAGGCACGGCGAGGGCGAGAGCAGGACGCGCTCGGCCAGTTCCTGGTTGCTGAGGCGGCCGTCGGCCTGCAGCTGTTCGAGGATGCGGCGATCCGTCCGATCCAAGCTTATTTTTGGCATTTTATTGCTCAATTGTGTCGATAAATCACTTAGAATGCAACTAAATTGCGCGCACAGAGGCATAGACTCACTGAAACATCGGAGGGTCAGTCGCCATGAGCGCAGTTCTCCAGCCCGCAGTTGCGCCGCCGACGGTCAATCGCGAGTTCCTGTCGGGCAACGAGGCAGCCGCACGCGGGGCATGGGAAGCGGGCGTGGAAATCGCCGCCGCTTATCCAGGCACGCCCTCTACCGAGATCCTCGAGACGCTCGCCGGGCTGGCGGGCGTGTACGCCGAGTGGTCCACGAACGAGAAGGTGGCACTGGAAGTGGCGCTCGGCGCCTCGATGACCGGGCGGCGCGCGATCACCGCGATGAAGCACGTCGGCCTCAATGTCGCCGCCGATACGCTGATGACGATGGGACTGGTCGGCGTCAAGGCGGGACTGGTGATCGCGGTCTCCGACGACGTCGGTTTTTCCTCCTCGCAGAACGAGCAGGACTCGCGCTTCTGGGGACGCTTCGTGCACCTGCCGGTGCTCGAGCCTGCGGACGCGGCCGAAGCCTATGCGATGACGCGCGAGGCATTTTCGATCTCGGAGCGCCACCAGGTGCCGGTGCTGCTGCGGCTCACGACGCGCGTCTCGCACGTCAAGCGCACGGTCGCCACCGGCGCGCGCGAGGCGGCGGACGCGATGCGCCATGGCTACCGCAAGGACGCCGAGCGCTGGATCATCACTCCGAACCACGTCGGCAAGCGGATCGAGCTGCGCGCGGCGCGCGATGCCGCGCTGGCGCGGGAAACGGCGTCTTCCGCCTGGAACCGGTTCGAGCCGGGCGCCGACTCACGGCTGGGCTTCATCGTTTCCGGGCCCGCCTACCACGTCGTGCGTGAAGCGTTTCCGGATGCCCCGCTGCTGAAGCTCGGATTGTCGCATCCGATGCCGCTCGATGCCGCGAAGCGCCTGGCCGCGCTGACCGAGCGCGTGCTGGTCGTGGAGGAGGTCGATCCGATCGTCGAGAACGAGCTCAAGGCAGCGGCGATCCCGGTGCACGGCAAGGACGTGTTGCCGCTGCAGGGCGAAATCACCGTTCCCGTGCTGGAAAATGCGGTCGCGCGTCTTTCCGGAGGGAGCCCGCAACGCCGCACCGCGCCGCTCAAGGCGGCGGTTTTTCCGCGCCCGCCGACGCTGTGCGCCGGCTGTCCCTACATGGGCGTGTACTTCTGGCTCGGGCAGTTGAAGGACGCAGTCATCTGCGGTGACATCGGCTGCTACACGCTCGGCTGCGGCGAGCCGTGGAACGCGATGGACAGCATCATTTCGATGGGCGCCTCGCTCGGGGTCGCGCATGGCATGGTCAAGGGATTCGCGGGCGATGCGGACGCCAAGCCGGTGCTCGCTGTCATCGGCGACTCGACTTTCCTGCACACCGGAATGCCGGCGCTCGCCAATATCGCCTACCAGGGCGGCAATGTGACGGTGCTGCTGCTCGACAATCGTGCGACCGCAATGACCGGCGGCCAGGACAATCCCGGCACCGGGCAGCGCCTCGACGGTTCGGCGGCGCCGCGGCTCGATTTTGCGAAACTTGTCGAAGCCCTCGGCGTGCGCCCGGAACGCGTGCGGGTGGTGGATCCGTACGAGCTGCCGACGTTCTTCAAGGTGCTGCGCGAAGAGATGAAGGTGCCCGAACCCTCGGTGATCATCACCAACCGGCCGTGCGTGCTGTCGCGCGATTTCGAGCGCCGCCGGCCGCTCGAGGTGCGCGACGACCAGTGCAACGGCTGCGCGCGCTGCCTCGACGTCGGCTGCCCGGCGATCACCGTCCGCCGGCGCGAATCCCAAAAGCGCGCGAGCGGCAAGGTGGTCGATCTCGCCTGGGTGCGGATCGAGCGCGCGCTGTGCACCGGCTGCGACCTGTGCGCGAAGGCCTGCGCGCGCGGCGCGATCGTCGCCGCATGAGCACCGACGTGCTGGTCGTCGGGATCGGCGGGCAGGGCGTGATGACCGCCGCCGAAGCCATCGCGCGCGCCGCGCTCGAGGCCGGTTACGAGGCCACCAAGACCGAGGTGACGGGCATGTCGCAGCGCGGCGGCGTGGTCTGCTCCCAGGTGCGCATCGGCGAGCGCGTCGAGGCGAGCGAAATTCGGCCGGGCAGCGCGCGGCTCCTGATCGCGTTCGAGGCGGCGGAAGGCCTGCGCTGGAGCCATTATCTTGCGCCGGAGGGCTGCGTGCTGCTCGATCCGTGGCGTGCGGTGCCGCCCATTGTGTCCTCAGGGGTGCACCAGTATCCCGCGGATCCGGCCGGGGAAATGCGCGCAGCCAACCGGCGCGTGCACGAGATCGATGCGCGCGGCATCGCCGAGCGCATCGGCGACGCGCGCCTCGCCAACAGCGTGATGCTCGGCGCCGCCGCATCCAGCCTGCCGTTTCCGGAGCAAAATCTCAGGAACCAGGTGCTGCGCCGCTTCGGCAGCGGGGAAATCGCGGCGCAGAACGCCGCTGCCTTCGACGCCGGCCGCGCTCTCGCTCTAGCCGCGCGCTTTTTCCCGCCTCAGGCGGTCGCCGCCACCGAAGGCAAACCGGCCAGCGCCATCGCCAGTTCGGCCTCGTCGTAGTGCTGGTCGGTGAGCTTGCCGCCGAAGTAGTCGATGTAGGCCTGCATGTCGAAGTGGCCGTGCCCGCACAGATTGAACAGGATGACTTTCGACTTGCCCTCGGTCTTGCAGCGCAGGGCTTCGTCGATCGCGCCCTTCACCGCGTGGTTCGCCTCGGGCGCCGGCACGATGCCTTCGGCGCGGGCGAACTGGACCCCGGCGCTGAAGCATTCGACCTGTTTGTAGGCCTTCGCCTCGATCAGGCCCAGATCCAGCAGATGCGACACCAGCGGCGCCATGCCGTGATAGCGCAGTCCGCCGGCGTGGAAGCCCGGCGGCGTGAAGGTGGAGCCCAGCGTGTGCATCTTGACGAGCGGCGTGAGGTGGGCGGTGTCGCCGAAGTCGTAGGCGAACTTGCCGCGCGTCAGGCTCGGGCAGGCCGCCGGCTCGATCGCCACCACACGCAGCTTGCGCCCGCCGCGCAGTTGCGCGCCGATGAACGGAAACGCGATGCCGGCGAAGTTCGAGCCGCCGCCGGTGCAGCCGACGATGATGTCCGGATAGTCGCCCGCCATCTCCAGCTGCGCCATCGCTTCCTGGCCGACGACGGTCTGGTGCGTCAGCACGTGGTTGAGCACCGAGCCGAGCGCGTATTTGGTGTCGTCATGGGTCGCCGCGACCTCGACCGCTTCCGAAATCGCGATGCCGAGGCTTCCCGGGTGGTCCTTGTTCTGCGCCAGGATCGCGCGGCCGGAGTTGGTTTCGGACGAGGGCGAAGCGATGCACTTCGCGCCGTAGGTCTCCATCAGCGCGCGGCGGTAGGGTTTCTGGTTGTACGACACGCGCACCATGTACACCTTGACCTCGATGCCGAACAGCGCGCCGGCAAACGCGAGCGCGGATCCCCACTGGCCCGCGCCGGTCTCGGTGGCGATCTTCCTGATGCCGGCTTCCTTGTTGTAGAACGCCTGCGCTACCGCGGTATTGGGTTTGTGGCTGCCCGCCGGGCTGACGCCTTCGTACTTGTAGTAGATCTTGGCGGGCGTCTGCAGCACTTTTTCCAGCCTGCGCGCGCGGAATAGCGGCGAGGGGCGCCACTGGCGGTAGATGTCGCGCACCGGTTCCGGGATCTCGATCTCGCGATCGGTGCTCACTTCCTGCAGGATCAGCGACATCGGGAACAGCGGCTCGAGGTCGGCCGGACCCACCGGCTGCTTGGTGCCCGGGTGCAGCACCGGCGCCGGCGGCGTGGGCAAGTCCGCGGCGATGTTGTACCAGTTCTTCGGCAGGCGCGACTCGTCGAGCAGGTACTTCACTGTGTCGGTCATGAATCGTCTCCCTCTCTCCTTGGAACGGGCATCGTAGCCTAATGAGGACAATGTGTTCGGGAATCGTTACCCCTTTTGAGCTAAGTCAAATTCGTCCAGAATCGGATGCGTTCCGGCTAGAGCAAGTTCTTGTCGCGCAGGAACGCTTCGGCCGCTCGCAGGGCGTCGATCGCCGCCGGAAACCCGCAATACGCCACCGTGTGGGTGAGCGTCTCGCGTATCTCCTCGGCGCTGCAGCCGTTGTTTACCGCGCCCTCCAGGTGGATCGCCATCTCGTGCGGGCGATTGAGCGCGGTCAGCATGCCGAGCGTCACCAGGCTGCGGGTCTTGCGGTCGATGCCGGGCCGCGTCCAGAGCGAGCCGTAGGCGAACTCTTCGCTCAGGCGCCGGATCGGCGCATTGAACTCGTTGGTGGAGGCATCGCGGCGCTCGCAATACGGCGCGCCGAGGACCTCGCGCATGACCTGGCGCCCGGTCTCCCTCCGGTCATCGTTCGGTTTGGCGTTCTGGCTCATCGAGCACGCTCTTTTCGGGCTGTGTGAGGTGGCGTCGAGTCTAGCAGTTGCCGGCTGGAGAAGAGCGCGTGGATGTACACTTCCCGTACGAAGGGGACCATGAAAAACACGCTGATTCGCATCTCTGCGGCGCTGAAGCTCGACTGACCTGGGTAGAGGAAACCTCCTCATGAACGATCCGAAACGTCCGTTTTCGCCGGAGGTGAAGACCGAAGCCGAGCGCTGGCGGCGGGAGACTTTCGATCCCGCTGCGGTGCAGCGCCCGGAGCGCAAGCCGTTCGTCACCGACGTCGGTATCGGCATCGAGCCGCTCTACACCCCGGCCGACCTCGAGCGCATCGGTTTCGACTACCTGCGCGATGCCGGCTTTCCCGGCGAGTACCCGTTCACGCGCGGCGAACGCCCGGGCATGAACCGCACCGACCCGTTCGTCGTTTCCGCCTACTCCGGATTCGGCGACGCCGAAGCCTGCAACCGGCGCTTCCGCAAGCTGATCGAGATCGGCGCCGAGCAGATCCTGGTCGCGCTCGACCTTCCCACCCAGTGCGGCTACGACTCCGATCACGAGATGTCCACCGCCGAGGTCGGGCAGGTCGGGGTCGCAATCGACACGCTCGCCGACATGGAGCTGCTGTTCGAGGGCATTCCGGCCGACAGCGTCAAGCGCATCGGCACGCTGGGCAATTCGATCGGGCCGATCGTGCTCGCGCTGTATGCGGCACTCGGCGAAAAGCAGGGCATCCCCTGGAGCCGCTACACGGTGAACCTGCAGAACGATCCCCTGAAGGAGTACATCGCGCGCGGCACCCAGATCCTGCCAGCCGAGCCGGCGGCGAAACTCGCCGCCGACGCGGTCGCCTGGTGCGTCGGGCACGCGCCGCACTGGTCGCCGATGACGGTGTGCGTGAATCACATCAATTCCGGCGGCGCCGGCTCGAGCATGGGCACCGCGATCGCGCTGGCGAATGCGCGCCACTATCTGAATTTGTTATTGAAACAAGGATATTCCATAGATGAAGTCGCGCCGCTCCTGCACATGTTCCCGGACGAGCGGCACGATTTCTTCGTTTCGATCGCGAACCTGCGCGCGCTGCGCCGCATCTGGGCGCGGCTGATGAAGCAGACCTACGGCGCGACGCGGCCCGAGGCGATGGCCTGCCGCACCACCGTGTACGGCCACGGCCAGGAGGCGCTCGCCGAGCCGCTGAACAACATTCCGCGAACGGCGTTCGGCACGCTCGCCTATGTCCTGGGCGGCGCCTCCTACGTGTACCTGGCGGGCTACGACGAGGCGGTTTCGACGCCGAACGAGGATTCGGCCCGCGTCGCCTTGCGCACCCTGCAGATTCTCGCGCACGAGCACGGCTTCACCGACACCATCGATCCGCTCGGCGGCTCGTACTTCATCGAAACGCTCACCGCGCAGGTCGAGAAGCAGATTCTCGACGGGATGGAGCGGATCGAGCGCGCCGGCGGCGCCCTTGCCGTGATCAACGGCGGATTCGGGCGCCAGGTGATGACGCAGGGCGCGGTGCGCCGCCAGCGCGCGATCGACAGCGGCGAGCGGCCCTGGGTAACCGTGAATCTCTGGCCGCAGAAGCCGAACGTCCCGAACACCGCCTTCCGCGGCGATCCGAAGGCCACCGAGCGCCAGCTCGCGCGCCTCGCCGAGGTCAAGGCGAGCCGGAACCGCGCCGCGGTCGAAACCGCACTGGCCGAAGTGGACAGGGCCACCGGCGAAGGCGCAAACGTGGTGCCGAGCGTCCTGAAGGCCGTGCGCGCCTATGCCACGGTGGGCGAGATCGTCGAGCTCTGGCGCAAGCGCTTCGGCACTTTCCTGCCCTCGACGGAATTCTGATGCGCGAGGCGATGCCGAAGGCGCCGCGAGGCCGCAGGATCCGCGTGCTGATCGCGAAGGTCGGCCTCGATGGCCACGACGTCGGCGCGCGCGTGGTCGCCCGTGGGCTGCTCGATGCCGGGATGGAAGTCATCTACACGGGGCTGCGGCGCACGCCGGAGGAGGTGGTGCGCGCCGCGATCGAGGAGGACGTGGACTGGATCGGCGTCAGTACCCTGTCGGGGGCGCACATGACTCTGCTGCCGAAGCTGCGGCGGCTCCTCGACGAGCAGGGCGCGAGCGATATCCGCATCCTTGCCGGCGGCATCGTGCCGCAGGAGGACATTCCGGCGCTGACGGACAAGGCTGTGGCGCGCGTCTTCCTGTCGGGCACGCCGATCGCGGAGATCGTGGACTACCTCCTCGGGCAAACGGCGCATGCCTGAATCCAAGCCGATGGGCGCCCTCGCGGGCGGCCGGCGCGAGATTGCCCGCGCCATCAGCGCCGTCGAGAACCGCAGCGACGGATACCAGTCATTTCTTGCCCAGGCCTACCGGCTGCCGCGGTGGGCGGACGTGATCGGCATCACCGGCCCGCCCGGCGCGGGCAAGTCCACTTTGGTGGATGTGCTGACCGCACACTGGGCGGCTGGCGGCGCGCGCATCGCGATCCTCGCCGTCGATCCATCGAGCCCCTACTCGGGTGGCGCGGTGCTCGGCGACCGGGTTCGCCGCACGCGCAGCGAGGGCCTGGAGAACACCTATTTCCGCAGCCTGGCATCGCGCGGTCATCTAGGCGGACTCACCGATACCGCGACCGATCTGGTCGCGGTGCTGAGCCTGTTCGGGTTCCAGCGCGTGATCATCGAGACCGTCGGTGCGGGCCAGTCCGATGTCGAGATCCATGAAACGGCGGATTGCACCGTGGTGCTGACCGTGCCGGGGCTCGGCGACAGCGTGCAGGCATCGAAGGCCGGGCTGATGGAAATCGGCGACGTGTTCGTGGTCAACAAGGCGGACCTGCCGGGCGCTGAAGGCGCCGCGCTGGACGTCGAGCGCGCGCTGGCCGCCGTCTACAGTGGACAGCCCGGCGTGAACCTGCGCCGGGCCGGCGCGACCGCGACGCTGCCGGCATCGCGCGCGCTCACCCC
>MEQQ01000001.1:0-97 GCA_001770285.1 Betaproteobacteria bacterium RBG_16_66_20 | reverse complement strand
CCGCCACGGCGACCCGCGGCGCGACGACTCCGCGTGGATGCCGCCGGTGCTGCGCGTAGTCGCGAGCGGGAGCCGCGAGGTGCCCGAGCTTGCGGCG